>DASVCO010000105.1:0-15013 GCA_036381575.1 Caryophanales bacterium | reverse complement strand
ATGGTCGTGGTCCGTTACGGAAATCGAGGATTTTTGGGCATCACTATGGGAGTATTTTGATATTCAGGCTTCAACGCCTTACCGCAGTGTGCTTTCAGAGCGGAAAATGCCTGGAGCCAAATGGTTTGAAGGCGCGCATCTCAATTATACCGAACACATTTTTCGAAATGTCAGATTGAATGAAACGGCTATTATGGCGCAATCGGAGCTCCGCCCGCTGCAAGAAATGACCTGGCAGACGCTTCAAGATCATGTGGCTGCTTTTGCAGCCGGGTTGAAGGACGCCGGCATTGAAAAGGGAGATCGTGTGGTAGCTTACATGCCCAACATCGCGGAGGCCGTGATTGCGTTTTTGGCCTCTGCAAGCATTGGAGCCATCTGGTCAAGTTGTTCTCCCGATTTTGGCAGCCCGACGGTAATTGATCGTTTCAAACAAATTGAACCGCGCGTATTAATTGCCGTTGACGGCTATCGCTACGGAGGCAAAGATTTTGATCGCATGGCCACGGTACGGAAAATCCAAGATGCGATTCCGACACTGGAAAAAACGGTTTTATTGCCGTATTTGAATGGGGATCCTGATATTCAATCATTGCAAAATGCAGAGTCCTGGGATCTTTTCATCGGCCGGAATGAAAACGCTTCATTGACTTATGAGCAGGTTCCGTTTGATCATCCGCTATGGGTGTTGTTTTCTTCGGGAACCACCGGATTGCCGAAAGCAATTGTACAGGGACAGGGCGGGATCTTGCTCGAGCATTTGAAATTATCCGCTTTTCATATGGATTTAAAGCCGGACAGCCGGTTCTTCTGGTTTACGACGACAGGCTGGATGATGTGGAATGTCGTAGTCGGCGGTTTATTGACAAGCTCTACTATTCTTCTTTACGACGGCAGTCCAGGGTACCCAAACCTTGACACCATGTGGAAGTTTGCCGAGGATACGGGGATGAACGTGTTTGGAACGAGTGCGAGTTACTTGCTTTCCTGCCGGAACGAAGGTCAGATCCCGAAAGATAAATTCGATCTTTCAGAGTTACAAAGTATTGCGTCCACAGGATCTCCGCTACCGCCTGAAGGGTTTGCCTGGATCTATCAAAATGTAAAAGAAGATTTGTGGCTGGCATCCGCAAGCGGCGGCACCGACCTTTGCACGGCATTTGTGACCGGGACGCCGATTCTGCCTGTTTATGCCGGAGAAATTCAAGGCCGGGCGCTTGGAGCAAATATCGAAGCTTACGATGAAGGCGGGCACAAGCTTATCGATGAAGTGGGTGAATTGGTGATTACGGAACCCATGCCGTCCATGCCGGTGTTTTTCTGGAATGACGAAAACGGCGAGCGCTATTTCAACAGTTATTTTAATATGTATTCAGGCATCTGGCGCCACGGGGATTGGATCAAAGTCACAGAGAGGGGAAGCTGCCAGATCTATGGCCGCTCGGATTCGACGATTAATCGCGGCGGTATTCGCATGGGGACGAGCGAAATTTACAGTGCGGTTGAAAATGTGGAAGAAGTGGCAGACAGTCTTGTGATCGACGTCAGTAATGAAAAAGGGCAAGCTTTCATGCCGCTTTTCGTTGTTTTGCAGGACGGAGCACAGTTGGACGATGCTCTGAAGAATAAAATTAAACAGCGGGTTCGTGAGAGTTGTTCGCCGAGGCACGTACCAAACGAGATTTACGAAATCGATGAAGTACCGAGAACCTTAAACGGCAAAAAACTTGAAGTGCCGATTAAAAAATTACTGATGGGCGTTTCTGTAGAGAAGGCGGCCAATCAGGATGCGCTCAATAATCCGGAAGCGCTAGACTACTTCATTCAATTTGCCAAGGAACTTTCGTTGTAGAAAAATGGGGAGGCACCACCGAATGTGGGCGCTGCGCCGCCCGGAAACATACGCTCATCGAACAAACTATGGGTTGGCGGTACACAGTCCTGTTTGAACGAAGAAGTGGATTTGACGCAGCTTAAATACAATTTGGAGGGAGAAATAGAATGAAAGATGTCTATGTGTTGGAAGGCGCCAGGACGCCCTTTGGCAGTTTCGGAAAGTCCCTGAAGAATGTGTCTGCGACAGAAATGGGCCGGATCACTGCCGTAGAAGCGATGAAACGGTCCGGTGTTGAGGCCGATGGAATGGATCAGGTCGTCTATGGAAATGTGATTCATTCAAGTACAAATGCGGCTTATGTTTCAAGGCATATTGCGCTTCATGCCGGGTTGCCGAATGAAGTTCCGGCACTTACAGTCAATCGTCTGTGCGGATCCGGTCTGCAGGCTGTAGTTTCTGCAGCGCAAGGTCTGCGTCTTGGTGAAGGCGAAACTGCGCTTGTTGGTGGAGCGGAAAATATGTCGTCGACGCCTCATGCAGATTTCGTGAGTCGGTTTGCGGGAGCGAAAATGGGTCCGGTGAAGCTGGAAGATATGCTTTTAAGCACGCTGACGGACGAATACAGCGGCTGTGGCATGGGCGTGACAGCGGAGAATTTGGCTGAGAGGTACGGAATCTCGAGGGAATCCCAGGATGAGTACGCGTACGAAAGCCATCAGCGCGCAGCGCAGGCGAGTGAATCGGGAAGATTTGCGGAAGAAATCGTGCCCGTAGAGTTAAAAACGCGTAAAGGAAACGAGACTTTTGACCGTGATGAACACGTGAAAAAGGAAACAACTGTGGAGAAACTGGCCGGGCTTCGCCCTTCTTTTAAAAAAGACGGGTTTGTGACCGCCGGGAATTCCAGCGGAATTAACGATGGAGCGGCTTCACTTGTTGTGGCAGGTGAGGATTATGTGAGAGCAGGGAAGAAACAGCCTTTAGCGAAGATTCTTTCCTGGGGAGTTGCAGGCGTCGATCCGAACATCATGGGAATCGGGCCGGTTCCGGCTTCAAGAATGGCCCTTGAACGGGCCGGCCTCAGCCTGGAAGACATGGATTTGATCGAAATCAATGAGGCGTTTGCGGCACAATATCTGGCTGTCGAAAAAGAACTCGGGTTAAACCGTGATATCACAAATGTTAATGGTGGAGCCATCGCTCTCGGCCATCCCGTGGGTGCTAGCGGCTCAAGGTTGTTGCTCACTCTCTCCTACGAATTGAAAAGGCGAAACCTGCGTTATGGATTGGCCGCCCTTTGCATTGGCGGGGGCCAGGGCATCGCAATGGTCATTGAAAATCAATAGTTTGGGTGAAACAATTTAATCCCGTAACAGAAGGTCATTCTGTTACGGGATTTGGCATTAAAGATGTTTCATAATTTCATTGATTTGGGCGTGATTTCCCGGGGACTGATCTTTGAAATTAAGCGTCCGCCCAATATAACCTCCTTCACTTTTATAAATTCCGGTTGTTTCATGTTGAAATGAATGAATATTCACTCATTTTTTGTTGTTTTCATTTTAATATAGGTAAGCTTTTAGGTCAGTCTCTTTACCGAATTAAAGGGCAATAAACAGGAAGCTGTGCCTGATGCTTTCTGATAAACTGGGCAATATGAGATGGACCAAAACAATCAATTCTCTTCAGGAGGAAGCATGGTGCGATAGGGAACCGGTGAAGAGAGCACCACGGAAGTGGTTACCTGGCCATAAGGAATAAGGCGATCTACAAAGGCTTCCAAATCCTTCATCGAGGCTACTGCGGCTTTCATGAAATAACTGTTTGTCCCCGTCACTCTGTGGCATTCCAGGACATCTGTTTCTTCTTGAATCATTTCCTCAAACCGGCGGCATTTGATTTTCAGGTTGCCCATTTGAATGATGACGATTGTCCTTCTTCCGATTGCTTCCGGTGCAATTCTTGCTGTGAACCCCTGGATGATGCCATGATCCTGTAACCGGCGTAAGCGCTCGTTAACGCTTGGACGGCTAAGATGTAATTCCTTTGAAAGCTGAATAATCGGCATGCGGCTATCTTCCTGAAGAAGTTCCAGGATTTTTCGATCAATAGGATCCATTTGACCTTCCTCCTTCGATATGCAGGTTAATAAATCACATTATATTCAAAATGAAAATAAACTCGCGCGCATTTGTTCAGTTATGTATATAATAGTAATCTTTTATATTCTATAATGCAATCATATCTAAACGTTCAAGGAGGGATGGCATTGTCACAATCGCTTAAACAATCTATTTCATTATCACAAGGCATTGCTTTATATGTCGGAGCCGTTCTAGGGTCAGGAATATTGATATTGCCAGGGATGACAGCAGGAATTGCAGGATCGGAGGCCCTGATTTCATGGTTCATCATGATTCTTCTCAGCATTCCACTGGCCTTCACATTTGCTTTTCTCTCTATGGAATTTCCCAGTTCGGGAGGGGTTTCTACCTTTGCCAATCAAGCTTTTGGGCATTACGCCGGAGCACTTGTCGGATGGTTATTTTTTATCGCAGGGAGTGCAGGACAAATCATTGTTTCGTTAACGGGCGGGGTTTATATTGCTTTTGCTTTTCATTTACCTCATGATGTCGCGTACATTATTGCCGGCATATTGCTTATTATTGCAGTGCTCGGGAACTATCTGGGGTTGAAAACCAGCGGAAAGGTGCAGCTAAGCATAGCCGGGCTGACTCTTCTTATTTTATTGGGGACGACTTTGTTTGCGATTCCAGCTATCCAACCCGAAAATATAGCCATCCATCTGACAGAAGCAAGCATTATCCCAATCAGTCAATCCGCAATGCTGATTTTCTGGTCCTTTTTTGGGTGGGAAGCCATCTCAAGTCTCGCCCCGGAGTTCAAAAGTCCAAGGAAACGGAACATTATGCGCTCCACCTGGGGTGCTGTTGTGATAGTCGGGGTGTTGTATCTGGGCATTGCTTTCGCCGTCATTGGCACACATTCATATACGGCAGGGGAACAGTCTGTCAATCAAGCGATGAATAATGCAGCTTTGGCCCAGGTTGTGAAAAAAGTTGTGGGGGTAAATGGAGCCTGGGTAGCGGCCATTGTTGCATTCACGATCTGTTTGGGCACAACAAATGCCTTTGTAGCAAGCATGAGCCGATTAGGTTATTCCCTGGCACATGAACGACTGGCCCCTTCGTGGTTAGATAAAATAAACATGAAATATGCAACCCCCGGCCGCGCAGTTTTATTAGTTGGTTCAATTGCCGCGCTTGGTTTGACAACCAGTTATATTTTCGGCATTGGTTTGGATCAGCTTGTGTTTATCCCAAACTCTCTGGCCATTGCCACCTATGTCGTCGGGACGGCAGCCGGTGTGAAATTGATTCAAAAACGGATGGGGAAGATACTCGCTGCTACAGCTTGTCTCCTTTGCCTTGCGGCTTATCCTTTCATCGGCTCTTTTATCGCTGTGCCGGTTATCGTAGCTGGCGTTTGTATCGGATATGTCAAGTGGAGAGGAAATAAGGACAAACATCGGGCCGGAAAACCATCGTCTGGCCACCATCAAAATTAAATTTTTGGTTCGCTGTAATGAGTTGTTTGGTTTCCATTTTCAAGATTTACGATTGAAATTATTGATTGATGTAATCGGGGTAATTTGTTTTACCGATGGTCTCATTATAAAATATAAAAAGAAGGCAACAAGTAAGATTTAGCAGGGAGGGCGTTAAAGATGACAATTGCAGTGATTTGCGGAGGAACCCGTCCAAACGGCAATACGGAAATTCTAACGGACAGGGCGGTTCAAGGATTAGCTGCGGACAAAATCTATTTAAAGGATTATCACATTCAACCCATTGAAGATAAACGCCATACACCCGATGGATTTCAGGAAATCAACGATGACTTTCATTCTATTATCGATCGCGTAATGATATGTGACATTCTCGTGTTTTCAACTCCAATATATTGGTATGGAATGTCGGGAACGATGAAAGATTTCATTGATCGCTGGTCCCAGGTAATGAGGCACCCGGACTATTCAGACTTTAAGAAGCGCATGGCTGAAAAACAGGCTTATGTGATTACAGTTGGGGGAGATAAACCTTATTTGAAAGGACTTCCGTTGATCCAACAATTCCAATATATCTTTGACTTTGTGACGCTGCCTTTTGAAGGCTATATTCTTGGAAAAGGGAACAAGCCCGGGGATATTGATCAGGATCAGAAGGCATGGTTTGCTGCTGGGCAACTTCAGCAAAAATTAAGTGCCCTGATTTAAGTCGTACTCCGTTGGATGAATGATGCGAGATATTACCGAGATTAAGAAGCAACAATAGAAAACGGCTTTTTGATGGAAGATGTATTCCAAGGCTTAGAGGATAGGAATACAAATTCTTGATCGGGAGTGCCTTTTATTTCAAGGCACGCTTATTTAAGTTCAAGCAGATAATGAATAAGTTATGCTTATCAATTATTATAAAAAATGAGTCATTTTATTTATGATAGGTTTCAGATATACTTTCAATATGGAAGCGGTTACCGATAAGGAGGGTGATGTACTTGTCGTATTCATTCACGGGAATTGATCACGTTCAGCTAGCTGCACCACATGGCTGTGAAGAGGAGGCACGCAAGTTCTTCGGTGATATTCTGGGTATGAAGGAAATCCCAAAGCCTGCTAATCTCGCCAGGCGGGGCGGTGTGTGGTTTAAATGCGGCACCCATCAATTACATATTGGGGTTCAGGAGGATTTCGTTCCTGCGAAAAAAGCGCATCCAGCTTTTCACGTTGAGAATTTGGGAGCATTACGCGAACGAATTATGAACAAAGGGATCAAAGTGAAAGACGATGAATCGCTTGAAGGCGCTAATCGTTTTTATGTGAATGATCCGTTCGGGAACCGGCTGGAATTTCTCCATTGGAATCAGTGATCTTGGGTTTAAATATAAGGAAGGGTCATTATTGATCAGATGTAGGAAATTTTTCCAGGGGGGAAGGGATGAAAACAATCGGTCTTATTGGTGGCATGAGTTGGGAATCATCTGCTGAGTATTACCGGCTGATTAATGAGGAAGTAAAAAATAGATTGGGAGGTTTGCATTCCGCCAAATGTTTTTTGTACAGCGTTGATTTTGAAGAAATCGAACGTTACCAGGCAGATGGCAATTGGGAAAAAGCCGGTGAGGTGTTGGGAGATGCAGCACTGTCTTTGGAAAAAGGCGGAGCAGACTTTGTCGTGATTTGTACCAATACGATGCATAAAGTTGTAGATGCCGTAGAGAAGGAAATTAGCATACCTATTTTGCACATTGCGGATGCGACGGCTGATCAAATAAAAAAAGACGGGATTCGATCTGTTGGATTGCTGGGAACAAAATATACGATGGAACAGGACTTTTATAAATCTCGTATGGAATCCAACGGAATAAAGGTGATAATACCGAGTAATGATGACAGAAAGCTCGTAAATCAGGTGATTTACGAGGAATTGTGTTTAGGGAAAGTCCTGCAAACATCAAAAGATGAGTATAAGAGGATTATGGAAGGTTTAATTGAAGGCGGAGCCGAAGGAATTATATTGGGGTGTACAGAAATCGGATTACTGGTCAAACACGAGGATATTGAAGTGCCCTTGTTCGATACAACTGCTATACACGCTATCGAAGCTGTTGATCGATCGCTGAATTCTAAGATTTGAAGGAGATCTAAATATGAAATATACAATAAGGTCGTCCAATAAAGAAGATATCCCTTTCTTGTGGGAGATGTTGTATCAATCCATTCACATTCCCGAGGGAGAAGCATCACCGGGCAGAGAAATCCTTGAAAAACCCGAAATCGAAAAATACCTAAAGAATTGGAGGGAAGGAAAAGATCATGCACTGATAGCTGTTAATCAAGAAGGCCATCAAATCGGGGCCATATGGAGCCGGACATTTGATGAAAAATCCGCCGGCTACGGATTTGTAGATGAGAGTACACCTGAACTGGGAATGGCTCTTCTTCCTTCATACAGGGGAAAAGGAATTGGCCGTCAGTTGTTATACGAAATGTCCGAAGCTGCCTGCAAATTAGGCTTCAAAGCATTGTCACTAAGCGTGGATCCACGTAATTTTCACGCCCTGCGATTCTATGAAAAAAGCGGGTTTGTTAAGGTCTGGGAGGATGAGGGCGGTTCCTGGACTATGAAAAAGGAATTGATGCCCCGAAATTCATAAAAATTATATTAAGGTATTGTTGGAAAAAGTTCGTTCGCCGCCTTTGCCTATTCGACGAATGTATGGACGGAACGGTGTTTTTGTTTCTGTCGCAATTGGATTTTTGAATTCTTATAACATTGAGTTCCTCTTTAACGCAAATGAAGGTGTCGGGCCTGCGATTGCTTTCTTGGGCTCTCCAATTGTTGGTGTGATCTGCCTTGTTGCTGGTTTTGGATGGTGGTTGTTTCATTATATGTTATGGGAAATTTCAAAGACGAGCCGTTCCAAAATGTGATTTGGAGCGGTTTTTAAAATAGCAGTTGACAGACGGTTTTTAATTAAATATTATATAACCACATGGTTATATAATGGGTAGTGAGATGGATGACAAACATTTACAGGGCAATGTCAGACCCGATTCGGCGTAAAATTCTCAGTAAGTTGGCCAAGGCTGAACAGACACAAAGCGAAATCGTCCGTGAGTTCGAGATTTCGCAACCGGCTATTACGAAGCATCTTCGTATTTTGAAAGAAGAAGGTTTGATTTCGGAGGCTCGTCGCGGAAGGTATCGGATTTACAGTTTGGACAGGTCGGCTTTTGAGTCGGCTTATCAGGCGATGCTGCAAGAAATCGACACAATGCTGGGGCGAACGCTGGAAGATTTGAAAAATTATGTGGAGAACAAGGGGGGAGAGGATGATTAAGAAGGATGCGGTCAAGCGGGAGATTGTGATTGAAGCTCCGGTGGAAGAGGTGTGGAAAGCATTAACGATTCCCAAAGAGTTGAATCGATGGTACACGGAGGAGTGTGATATCGATTTTCGTATCGGTGGCCATATTAAGATGGTTCACGGTTGGGGCGCATGGACATCCGGGACGATTACAGAAATAGTTGAGCATGAAAAATTTGCGTTTCAAACCGGTGATGATGCGTATACCGTGACAACTCTTACGCCCGTTGAGAACGGTGTTAAGGTTACTATTGAGTACAGGATGCCTTTTGTTGGGGATGAAGGTATGGGCATGTCGGAAAATATGGCCTTCGGAACGTACCAATTCCTCAGGAATGGAAAAAGTGTTTTGGAGGATGGGGTTGACCTTCGGCCCACATTCTGGCCGACTTGGCTGGGCGCATTCAATACAGCGCTCAGGCCGGATCACGATGAGCAATATGGAACAACTTACGGAATTTTGGTGTTAATCGTTTCAGATGATTCTCCTGCAAAAACCTGTGGTTTGTTGGCAGGTGACGTAATCACGTCAGCTAACGGGGAGCAGGTTGCCTCCCATGAGGAACTGGAAAATGTCGTTTGGTCAATTAAGCCCGAGCAATTTTTAAAAATAAATATCTTGCGTGGCGGCCAGGAAAAACAGCTGGAATGCCAAGTCGTTGCTCATCCGCGCGGACCAGGGAGGTAATGATGTTAAAAGAAGCGTTGACAGGCGTGAGGTCTTTTCGCAGATTGATGAATGAAGGGAAGATTGCTGAACACAACAAGCGAGTCACTGACGATTTTTTTGCGGTGTTTTCCATGGGTGATGATTCTTCCTTCGAAACATTGAACGCCGAACAGTACCGAGATGGGAGTTTGGAGGCAGCTGGGGCCTATGAAGAAAAAAATCCTTGCTGGGATTATCGGGATCTGGGTTCGGGCATAAGATCCGACAATGAGATCATCGTATCGTCACAGATCGACTTTTATTTAAACAAACGTTTAATTAAAAAGGCGTTTTGTACTGAAATTTATCGAAAAGAGGAAGAGGTCTGGAAGTTGGCTCGTCAGTATATGGAAAAATACAGTCCCGGAGATGAGGATTTTTAATGGACATACATACAACTTTCACTGAAATGCACGATCGGTATTTTGAAAAATGGGATCATGCAATGAAGTCTGGAGATCCTTCGGAACTTGAAAAACTTATGCCGGAAGATTATTACGTGACCTTTTTTATCCGGAATCAAGAAAAGCCGGCCTTTTTTGATCGAGCGGAGGCTATTCAAGGCATGCGCCAATCCGTTTCATCACACAATGGCAAGACAAAACGATTTGAAAATCGGGTTATTCGGTTGCGGGATGCCGGGAACGCTGTTGTTTTTTACGAGCAGGTTATTGAAAAAGACGGGGAGGCACTAGCCAGATTGTTCACGATTGAAGATTGGCGGAATCGGAACGGACAATGGGAGCTGGCCCGAGAGATACAGGAACCCATTTAAGGTGAGAATCCTGAAGGTGGTAACTTTCGGGATTTTTTTGGCTTGATTTTGTTTAGGGAATGGCCGATGCTAGAGTTAACAGATTAATGGAGGGTAACGAATGCCGAATTTGCATGGCAAAACGGTTGTAATAACGGGGGGATCGAGCGGAATCGGGGCGCGGATCGGGCTTTATGCTGCGAATAAAGGAGCTGTTCCGGTTTTGCTGGCTCGTTCGGTCGATAAATTGGAAGAAGTTCGTCAAATGATTCGGGAATATACCGGGATAACACCGCTTATTTATCAGCTTGACGTGAGTGATTCCGAGGATGTTCAGACTGTATTTGATGAGCTCCTCGAGAGCAAACAGGTCGATGTGTTGGTCAATAATGCGGGTTTTGCCGTATTTGATTTTTTCCATCAAGCGAAATTGGAAGATTTGAAGAATATGCTGGAAGTTAACGTATACGGGTTGATGGCTTGTACAAGAACGGTGTTGCCTCATATGGTTGAAAGAAACAGCGGTCATATTATTAACGTGGCATCGCTTGCAGGAAAGGTATCCACGCCGAAATCGACTGTATATTCAGCTACAAAACATGCAGTGTTGGGCTTTTCTAATGGATTGCGTATGGAGTTGGCGGATAAAGCTGTTCATGTTACAACTGTAAATCCGGGTCCGGTCAATACCAATTTTTTTAATATCGCTGATGAATCAGGGGACTATGTCAAAAATGTCGCCCGGTTCATGTTGGAACCGGACGTCGTGGCAAGAAAAGTCGTTCGTGCAATGGAAAGACCGAAACGGGAGATCAATGTGCCATTTTCCATGAGTGCAGGCAGTCGATTGTATCAAATGTTTCCCGGAACGCTGGAAAAAATCATGGGAAGTTTTTTGAACATGAAATAATAGACAATAATTTAATTATGTAAACTTATTAAGAGGAATGAACCTCGGTTGATTTATTTAAAAAATAAATTCGATACATGAAAAACTACTTATTTACTACCAAATGGAGCGTAGCTCCCATAAATCAAGGGATGAAACATTAACAGCTCCTCCTTTTGCGAAAAGATCTAATCCGAGGCTGGATGGATCGGGATAGATTCGGTTGGTGATGACGGTTTCTCCATTGTTAACGAATAATTCAATAGAAGATCGGTCCAGAAATAAATGCCATTGGATGGTATGATGTGGGCGTGGAGATAACTTTTCGACATTAATACCCCCGTCCACGGTTCCGGATTTTCGACGATCTATTGTTACTTCATGAAGATCAGGTTTATAGGTGATCAGTGTTTCCTGTTTCCCATCGTGGGAACAACGGACTTTGAGTCCGAATTCCTCCGCTGTACACGATTCGAGGTCAAATTGGATGATGATCTCCAGAGAGTCTCCACGGATGTTCTTGAATATCCCGGAATCATTCGCTGTCCATCTTTGGGATGGGAAGGATCGGTGATTTTTCCGCAGGGTCTGCAATTCAGGGACAGGTTCAAATTTAAGTCTTCCGCTTTTTGACATTTTCACAAGGCGGGGCAGTGTCATCGCGCCGGTCCATCCATAGGCCTGCGTCGGCATAGGGTTCCACCACATGTCCATCCATCCAATTAGAATGACGCGCCCTTGATGATCCACCCATGTTTGCGGCGCATAAAAATCGGGCCCATGGTCTACATCTCCGTCGCTTTGCTGTGTAAATCGACCACTGTCATAATCCATCGTGCCGATCATGTAAATGCTTTTCCTGGTGTTTTTCACACCATGGGGCACTGCGGGGGAAGCAAGCAAAACGTCATTTCCATCCAACTCGAAAAAGTCCGGACAGTTCCATACTTTGCCCTGAGTTCCGTTGCTTTCTGTCATTTTACCGATATACGCCCAGTTGAACAGATCAGAGGATTGATAGAGCAGGGCATTGGCCTTTCCTGCTTTTCCGGATCCGATCGCCATGTACCAGACGCCATTGTGTTTCCATACTTTCGGATCACGAAAATCAATTGTACCATCCTCAGGGAATTGATTTATGACCGGGTTTCCGGCATGTTTTGTAAAGATGAGGCCGTCTTCACTTGTAGCAATGCACTGTACCTGTTTCTTTTGAGGACGATGGACATTGCCTGTATAAATCAAAGTCAACAGGCCGTTGTTTTCAACAGCTGTTCCCGAAAAACATCCGTGCCTATCATGATCTTCGCTTGGAGCTAAAGCAATCGGAAGATGCTCCCAGGAAACGAGATCCCTGCTTTTCGCGTGCCCCCAATGCTTGGGGCCGTTTTTCGGGCTGAACGGATGAATTTGATAGAACATGTGATATTCTCCACGGAAATAGATCAGTCCGTTGGGATCATTCATCCATGACGTTGGGGCGGTAAAATGATAGTTTAAATGGTGCGGGCCTTTGTCTGCGTTTTTTTGCAGGGAAGCAATAGCTTGCTCAGCCTTTGAGACGGATTCTTGATGAAGCGCTTCTTTCTTTGATTTAGCAGGCATGATGTTCTCCTTTCGGGATGAAAAATTAATAATGAGCTTGCATGGTTTTCTTCAGGTTTTCTTTGACTTCAGCAGAAATTCCGATGTTTGCTGCCTCAAATCCAAGGAAAAGGGCTCCTATCATTGGTTCAAACCGGCTTAATATTGGAATGGCTCCCGGTAATTTTGCCCGGACTCTTTCTGTTGTAATATCCATGATTAAGCTGGAGGGATGGCGGAACATTCCTCCTGAAAATACCAGAGGAAAGGACTGGTCTTTTCGAAATTTCACCTTGTATGCTGCTGTCAACGCATAGTCGCCGCACCTTTCCGCAAAACGTTGAACAATTTCTTGAGCAGCATCATCGTTGTTAACAGCTTCATCCAGGAGAGCAGCCATCATTTTATTTTTCCTTTTGCTTTGGCTGTTGTCGCGATGGGTAATAGCGTGGAGAAAATTCTCCACCGTTTTTTTGTTGAAAATATGAAGTACTCGATCTGTAAGGGAAGTAGAGGAGCCAATTCCCAACTCTGAAAGCAAAACGGCGTTAATGATTTCTTCAACAAGATGATTGCTGTCCAGCCTTCGTATCCAATGGCTGCCGTGCCACGAAGAATCATTGTATCCTTTGGCCCCTATAGCCACACCTGTACCTAATACAACGGAAACCCCATACCCATCTTGTGATCCGGCACGCAAACCTCCCATAGCATCGTTCACAATAACAATCTTTTTGCCCAATGCAAGTTGTTTCATAGTTTTCTTTAGAAAATCGTAGTCCTCCGGCCAGTCGGCACCAGCCATACTAAAAGCTCCTGTATGTATATCCTGCGCCCGGGCCTCTGCTTTTGCCAGAGCGGAATGAATGGCTTTTTTCACTTCGGCGATTGCCGCTTGTGGTGAAAGTGCTCCATAGATATCACCGCAACCGCCTCGGCCGACTCCTATAATCTCTCCCTTTTGAGTGGCCAGGACTGCTAATGTCTTTGTGTTCCCGGCATCAACGCCAAGAATCAAATTCATATCATTTCCCGTACTGGTCAATTTTGTTCCCCCTTAGGCCCAAGGGCAAGCTGCTTTATCAGTTATAATTGTCGTATTAGGATGACGTTGGAGAAAGGATGCCGGAACTTCTTTTGTCAAGGGTCCCCGTAGTGTTTTGAATAGAATTTCTTTTTTATGTTCACCGCTGACCAATAATAGAATTTGCCGTGCTGACATGAGAAGATTCATGCCGGCAGTGATTCCTTTTCGCGGAACTTGGGTTTCTCCGCCCCAATAAACAGCGTTGCTTCGAATACTTTCCTCGGTTAGCGAGACTACTCTCGTTGGGAAGTCCAAATCTGAGGGAGGTTCATTAAACCCCAGATGCCCGTTAGGGCCGAGACCAAGTATAGCCAGATCAAATCCTCCCGACCTTTTCACCTTTTGCGTATAACTTTCACATAATGCTTCGGGGTTCTCACTGTTCTCTTTCAACAAAGTAACCTGTTCCTTTTTAATCCCCCATGGGTTAAGAACGGATTGTCTCAGCCATCGTTCCAGTGAACGGGGATCGTCAGGTGATAACCCCAGATAGCCGTCCAGTTGAAAAATTTTTATTTTTGAAGGATCAAAGTGATTGTTATTGTACATTTCAGTCAATTCACTGTAGGTCCCCATAGGGGTGTTGCCCATTGCGAGAACCAGGCTCGCTTCGGGATTCTTTGCAACGATTCTGGTTGTTAAATGTGCTGCGGCTGTACTCAGCTCATGGTCATTATTTTTCACAATTAATTTCACGAAGTCACAGCCTTCCTAGGATTGTAATAAACGTTCGGGCAAATAATCTTTTAAAGCGGCAGACATTTCATCATAAATTTTTTCAGCTTTGTTTAGGGAGAAGACCAAAGGATTGCTTGCCAACGCGCGAACCGCATCAGTACGATTGCCACTCCAGGCGGCTTTGGCCGTCAGTGCCTGATATTCCCCCAGCATTTTCAAAAGCCCGGACACCTGCTTGGGCAATGCCCCTTGTGTAAGTGGGGTGACCCCATTCCGATCCACATAACAAGGAACTTCTACAACCAGATCATCCGGAAAGTCAGCTATTGCACCATTATTGGGGACATTGGCTGTCCAGACTTCTTTTCGGTCATTGAAGACGGCATCCATTACGTCAAAAGCCAATTCCAGTTCATGGATACCCCCGCGGGATCGATTCGGATCCAGGGTGGGATTATCACTTTGAGCCTGTTCTTTGTAGTGCTCCCAGTAGTCCGGAACAGAGGCCATAATATCCTGAGAGC
>DASVCO010000104.1:0-7535 GCA_036381575.1 Caryophanales bacterium | reverse complement strand
CGATTATGAAAAATATCAACATTACGTTGTCGGCATGTAGGTTAATCCCCCGGTCCTATTGGGCCGGGGTTTTTCAATTGAAAAAGGCTTAGACGGCAAATTTCCACACGGTAAGCAAAGCAGGAAGATTTATTGTGTTTTTTGTTGATCCAAGATGACTAGAGGAACAAATTGTTGTGATTTCTTGCAGAAATTCGGTTTTGCATGATCAAAACCATCATTTTCATTCCGGAATCACGAGCATCTCTGATGGTTGTTTAGGTTAATTGCACCGAAATAAAAATATATGCACGAAGAAATAGACTTATGAACGAAAATCCGAATATATGCACGAAGACCACAAACGAAGCGGAAAATCAAAATAATTTAAATCCTGTAACAGTTGAGTCGGTTTGCCGCCCAAGAAAAAAGCCCCGATTGAAAATCGGGGCCGTTAAGCATTCTTTCTTTCTGAAACAGGTACTCCCTGTTGAAGCAGATACATTTTGTGATACAAGCCTTTCTGTGCCAGCAGTTCCTGATGGTTGCCACGCTCGACAATTTCACCGTGATGGAGCACAAGAATTTGGTCGGCGTCCTGAATAGTGGACAAACGGTGGGCAATCGCGATGGTGGTTCGGCCCTCCCGCATTTTCTTCAAGGCAATTTGAATGGCTTCTTCCGTTTCCGTGTCTACGCTTGAAGTAGCTTCGTCCAGAACGAGAATTTTCGGATTTCGCGCCATGGTACGGGCAAATGAAATTAATTGGCGTTGTCCGCTGGAGAAGGCCGAGCCTCGTTCGCCGACAGGTTCATCGTATTGCTCCGGCAGTTTTTCGATAAAGGGATGGGCCTGCACAAATCCGGCGGCCTCTTCAACCTCTTCATCGCTAATACAGTCACGGCTCAGACGGATATTTTGTTTCACGTCGCCGACAAACAGAAACGGATCTTGAAGGACAAGCCCGATTTTATCTCTTAATTCCTGATTCTCGTAGGCATCAAGGTAAGCCCCGTCTATCGAAATGCTTCCTTCTTTCAACTTGTAGAAGCGCATCAGAAGGTTAATAATCGAGCTTTTGCCGCTGCCGGTATGGCCGACAAGCGCGACTGTTTCCCCGGGGTTCGCTGTAAAGCTGATGTTCTTTAACACATTGGTTTTGCCATCGTAAGAAAAGTTCACGTTATGAAACTCAATCTTGCCTTTCTCAATAACCGGCGATTGCTCACCTGTTCGATCAGGTGCCATCCTTTCTTCATCCAACAATCCGAAAACCCGTTCAGCAGAAACAATCGCCTGTTGAAATTGTGTCAATCGGTTCATCATCATGTTAACAGGATGAAAAAACCGGTCCAGGTAATTAACAAAAGCATACAGCACACCAATTTCAATCGGGCCGCCCAAGGACTTAAATCCAAAGAAGCCGAGAATGAGCACGATGGCCATCACATATATAAAATTCACCGCTGGTTCCAACAACAGGCTATCCAATTTAATTCTTTTCACCATTGCAAGATTGTGGTCGCTGTTGATTTTGCCAAATTCTTGGCGCATTCGTTTTTGCTGGCGCAAGGCCTGAATGATATTCATCCCTTGCAGGGACTCGTTTAGCCGGGCATTAAGTTGGCTGAGCTTCTCCCTCGAGAGATGATAGACTCTAGAGCTTAACCTCCGGTAAAAGTACATCAAGGCAAGAATAACCGGGATCAGCACAAGGCAGAACAGGGCAAGCCGGACGTTCAAAAAGAACATCCCGATAAAAATTCCGATGAGAAAGATAATATTCTGCACGAACGTCGACAGGACGCCGACAAATAGTTCTTTAATGGCTTCGGTGTCATTCGTAATTCTTGATACGAGGCTGCCGCCGGGTGTCTTGTCAAAAAAGTTCAGTCCCAGATGCTGGACCTTTCCGAAGACATCCACCCGGAGTTGTTGAATGATCCATAGCGCGATTTTCTGAAAGGTGAACAATTGATAGTAATTGAGAAAGACAGAGCTGAGGTGAAGAAGCATATAGCCTCCTCCCAGGATCACCAAAGCGGCTGTGTCAAAATTTCTCGGCGCCAAATAGTCATCTATAAAGATTTTCGCCAGAATCGGCCCGAGGACATCGGAAGCTGTTGCGGCCATTAGAACGACGAAGGCCAGCGACATGACTTTAATATGCGGCTTTGTGTAGCTGAGAAGCCTTCGAAACACTTTTTTCCGGCTCAAGGTTTCTTTTTCAAATCTTTCGCTCATCCGGAATCACCTCCTTGTGATACGAGCACTTCAAGTTGCTGGCTGCGGTACATCGACGCATACCAGTCATCGCCGTTCATCAGGGTTTCGTGCGTCCCGCGTTCGACAATGCTTCCTTCTTCTAACACAATAATCAAATCCGAATGCTCTACCGCACTCAATCTATGCGCAGCAATCATGGTTGTTTTATTTGTACGGGTTTCACGCAGGTGATTCAAAATAATTTCTTCTGTTTCGGCATCAACCGCAGACAATGAATCGTCCAGAATCAAAATTTCGGGGTCCATCAGCAATGCGCGGGCAATAGAAATTCTTTGTTTTTGTCCGCCGGAAAGCGTGACTCCGCGTTCACCGACAACCGTTTCATACCCGTCTTCAAAGTCGAGAATGTCCTCATGGATGCAGGCAAGCCTAGCAGCCTCCTGAATTTCCTCCATTATGGCTTCAGGTTTTCCGAAAGCAATATTTTCGCCAACCGTTGCCGAAAACAGAAAGTGATCCTGAGGTACGTAACCTACTGCGCTCCGCAACGCATCAAAGGTATAGCTGTAAATCGATTTTCCACCGATTAGAATATCACCGTTTTGACAATCAAACTCTCTTAACAATAGCTTCAGTAACGTCGTTTTGCCGCTGCCTGTCTTTCCGACAACCCCGAGCGTTTTCCCTTTTTCTAAGGAAATGTGAATATTTTGCAGGGCAGGCGCAGGCGCCTCTGGATAAGCGAAGCTTTCAATTTCGTATGAAAGATTGCCGGAAGGTTTTGCATTCTGTGCGTTCGGCTCATTCACAACATCCGGCTTTATTGATAGCAACGTATTGATACGGTTATAAGATGCGCGTCCTCTCTCAACAATGTTGAACAGCCAACCAAAGGCCAACAGCGGCCAGATCAGGCGGCCGAGATAGATTGTAAAGGTTGTAAGTTCACCAATTGTCAGTGAGCCGTTCACCACGTATCGGGCCCCAAAGGCAATCGCAAGAAGAAATGAGATGCCAACAATCAAACTGATCGTCGGATCGAACAGGGAATCAATTTTGGCCACGGCAATATTTTTATTAACCACATCTTTGGATTGGTCACGGAACGAATCTTTCTCCGCCTGTTCTTCACCAAATGCCTTGATGACCCGAGTTCCTGAGACATTTTCCTGGACTTTATCGTTCAGTTTCGAGAAGGCCGCCTGTGCCTTGTCAAAACGTTTATGAAGCATTGAACCGTATCGGCTGGTTGCCCATGCCATAATCGGCATCGGAATTAAGGCAATCAACGTCAACTTCCAGCTTAAGAAAGCGGCCATTGTTGCAATGACAAGGCTGCCCATCGTCAGTGAATCAACCAGTGTTAGGATACCGGCTCCGGCCGTCTCCTCAACCGCCCGAACATCATTGGTGGAATGCGCCATTAAGTCCCCGATTCTTCTTTTTTGATAGAAAGACGGCGACATTTTGGTGAAATGTTCGTACAAACGATTGCGAAGTATTTTCCCAAGCTGAAAGGCCGACCCGAAAATCATCAGTTGCCATACAAAATCAAAAATATAAATAAACACGCCCGCAAGAAGAACCCATACAATCCATTTGACCAATCCTCCTTGTGTGAGTGTTCCGGTTTCAATGCCGTCGACAATAACCCCGACCACATAAGGCGGGAAAAGCGTAATGATTCCTGAAACAATCAGTAATAGTACACCGAATAAGTAATGTTTTTTTCTCAATTGAAAATACCAGAACAAATCACGAAAGACTTTCATGTCATCACCCTCTGACTTCACAGCTCATAAAGCTTTTTTAAACAAAAAAATCCACGGAGGACAAGCGGCCTCCGTGGAGCAAAACGAACGTTCGTTTATTTCCGGTGAATCGTCAATCTAAATAAAAGCAGAACGGAAGAGGCGGTGCCATAAAAATAATAGTTGATTAGGTTGCTTGGTTTGCTGGACTTGCTTGATCATGGCACTCACCTCTCTCACTGATTGGTAAGGAGATTATACAATTTTCCAAGTAGAAAGTAAATACCTTTCACCTTACTTTTTCCTTCGCTCCGCAAAGATCCCCATAGCGTCGCGCATGAACTCGGCTAAACCTTCACCGAATTTATCGATGTTCCGGGTGAACCGTTCATCATCGACGTACATTTGGCCCAATCCTTTGAATGCCTCAGGCGGGTAGTGGCCCATTTCATTCAACAGGTCATACCATTCTTTAATGGCTCCCTGCGCCTCTTCTGATTCAGGCGGGCTGTGCCGAAGGGCTGCCAGTTTTTCGTAAATGGCAGACATTTTGCCTCCCATTGCTTCTTGCTCATCTTTAGACATGCTTCCCACCCTGGCATTTGCCTTATCGACAGCTTCATCTCCCCAACGTTCCCGTGCCTCTTCCTCATATGGATTATGACTGAAGTCAAATCCCTCGAACTTCTCTTTATTTGTCATGTTGATCTCTCCTTTCACGTGCCGAAGTGTTTTATCAACAGTTTCAATCATTCGATCCAGCCTTCGGCGCTTTTCAACCAATATTTTTCGATGCAGTTCCAAAGCCTCCCGGCGATCGAACGAAGGACTGTTAACCACTTCTTTAATTTTTTTTAAAGGGAAGCCAAGCTCCTTGAAAAACAAAATTTGTTGTAACGTCTCTAGATCGCTTTCCGAGTACAGACGGTAGCCGGATTCCGTGGTCTCCGCGGGGGGCAGTAACCCGATTTCATCATAATGATGCAGTGTGCGCACACTAATGCCGACCAAATCAGCAACTTCTTTCACTTTCTTTGCCATCATTTCGGCCTCCCTTCGTAACTGACTATAAAGTATCACGTAACGTGAGAGTCAACAATAAATTTCAAGTTCCCGTATCTTTTCAAGAAGGTTTTTCGTTTATAATAAATGAAAGATCAAAACAGAGGAGGACAAAACATGCGGCCGCTTGTTGAAAAAACTCCCGTTGAAGGTAAGGAAGCCTTCGAAGCTGCTGTGCAGCCTTATATGCCTGAATTGCGAAAGTATTGCCTGTCCCTGGAGAAGTCGAAATGGGACGGAGAAGATTTAATGCAGGAAGCCTTGTTGAAAACGTATAAAAGTTGGGTGAAAAGACCGAAACCAATCGCCAAGGCCTATTTGTTCCGAATAGCTTCGAATACGTGGATCGACCGATACCGCAAACGCAAGCCGGATGAGGCCGTCAGTAAGGATTTGTCCGAGCTTAAACAGGAAGAAAAGCCTGTTTCCGATGCAACCATCGAGGTGGTTGAAATGCTGTTGAAAAAATTAACCCCGAAACAGCGGGTTGTGACATTGCTTATTGCAGGATTTGGCTATACGTCAAAGGAAACAGCAGAACTGATCGGCGAAAGTGAAGGATCGGTTAAAGCTGCACTTCATCGAGCCCGGAAAAAACTAAAGCCGATCCATCGTAACAACCTGGAGGCTGATGCGGAAACAGATGAAATGTTGCCTTATGTTACCGCGTTGCGAAACGGCAATGCAGCCGCGTTTGTACGTTTTTATCAAAAAGAAATCCAAGAGCCGCAAATGTCAGCTGTCGGTTCCCTGAAGTGTTCTGGCCGAAGTTCGGCAATTTCGTCCATCGTTGGCGGCGGGACTTCTTATGTGCTGGTTTCCATTCCAATGAGGAACGGAGAAACGTTGTTTGTTCCATTTTACCAGTTGGAGTTATCTGTTTTGCTGGCCGGATTGGAGGGAGTCCACCGGGAACTTTCAGTTGCGGCATAGAAAAGGAGCTTTTCAACTATGTCCAATGTGATTCCGTATGTAGTGGAACAAACGAATCGTGGAGAACGATCCTATGATATTTATTCGCGACTTTTGAAAGATCGGGTGGTTTTTCTCGGAACTGAAATCAATGATGAGATCGCCAACAGCATTGTTGCGCAATTGTTATTTCTGGCGGCAGAGGATGCTGAGAAAGATATTTCATTATACATTAACAGCCCGGGTGGTTCGACGTCTGCAGGCTTTGCCATATACGATACGATGCAGTTCATCAAACCGGATGTACAAACGATTTGTACCGGGATGGCGGCATCTTTCGGAGCTGTGCTTCTTGTCGCCGGGGCGGAAGGAAAACGTCTTGCCTTGCCGAACAGTGAGGTTATGATCCATCAGCCGCTGGGCGGGGCGAAGGGCCAGGCCAGTGATATCGAAATCAATGCGCGCCGCATCATTCAACTGCGAAAGCGGATTAATGAGGTCCTTTCTGAGCGTACCGGCCAACCCCTTGAAAAAGTAGAAAAGGACACAGACCGAGATTATTTCATGTCGGCTGAGGAAGCGAAAGAATATGGGATGATTGATAAAATTGTCGCCAATAAAGAATCGATGTAAAGGCCATCGGTCAAGAGCCGTGCAGGAAGCATTTGAAGATGTTCCCTGCACGGCTTTCGCTATTTGAAGGATAATAAGAATAACTATAACGGTTCAAACTAAGAGAAATCACACAGTAAAGGCGGGAGAGTAATGGAAAAAACCCAAAATCGGCTGGCTTTAATTTTTTTAGCGGGAATCGGTGCCGTTCTCATTCCTTTTTGGATCAGAAAGCCTCCGCTTAAAGATTGGACCATTGTATTTTTATTAGCGGGCTTTTTATCGGGGATGTTGGATTTATTTGTGACCGCAAACAAGTTGATTCAATATCCCGTGCAACTCTTCGGGAGGAAAATCAATGTCAGCCTGCTGTTTGATTATTTGTTGTTTCCTTCCCTGGTTGTTTTCTACAACCAGGTTTCATACCCTTCGAGATTCTGGGGAGCACTTGCGGAGGCATTCTATTTCAGTATTCCCATGACCATATTTGAACACTGGCTTGAGGGACACACAAAATTAATCGAATGGAAGAAATGGAATTGGTTTTATACGTTTATAACCGTCACATTAATGCTGTGGCTGGGAAGAGGGTTTATGGCTGTTATAAGGAAATTCTCTCGTTTTACCCGGCAACCTAAAAAAATTATTATAAAAGTACGAGGATAAAAGAAACGTGCCTTGGAGTGCCCTGCGGCGGGGTTTGGCACGGTTTATTTTAGGTTTTATTTGACTAAGGCAAATATGTACTGGATAATAGCAACAAAAAGGAGATGGTTTCGGATGACCAAAGCTCAGTGTGAGAATCGAATCAGTGCCATCCGGCACTTCAATCGCTTTATCACAAGGCAAATGGGAGTTTTGCGTGAAGGTTTGCTTCATACGCCTTATTCTCTTACTGAATCCCGTATTATATTTGAACTTGCTAACCGTGAGACTGTAACGCCTTCTGAGCTTATGAATGAGTTGGAGCTTGACGCAGGGTATTTAAGCCG
>DASVCO010000103.1:0-2160 GCA_036381575.1 Caryophanales bacterium | reverse complement strand
TGGAGGTTACACTGGAAGAAGCAAAGGAATTAATGCGGCGAAAAGAAATCTATGATGCGAAAACGGCATATGCCGTGCAGTATCTGCAGCTAAAGAATAACTTACAGGATGATTAAAAATGAATCGTTATTATGCGGATTTACATATTCATATTGGCCGAACCGCGAGCGGTCGGCCAGTCAAAATTACAGGTGCGAAATCGTTGACGTTGGAAAACATCATTCGCGAGGCCGCTGAAATCAAGGGACTCAATCTGATTGGTATTATCGATTGCCATGTGCCTGAGGTAATCAGTGAGTTTGAAGCATTGATTGAGGAAGGAACCGTCATCCGGCAGGAGGGAGGCGGATTGCGGTTTAAGGATGTAGCCGTCCTTCCCGGTTCAGAAATTGAAATTTATGATGAATATTGCCGGGGCGCATTCCATGTCATTGTGTTTTTCCCGGATTTGGACAAAATGAAGGCTTTTAGTGCATGGCTTTCCGGGCATATGAAAAATATCACCCTTAGTTCGCAGCGGTATTACGGAAGCGGCCAGGCACTTCAGGGAAAGGTCAAGGAACTCGGCGGGCTGTTTATTGTGGCCCATGCGTTCACGCCGCATAAGGGGCTCTATGGCAGCGGCGTGGAACAACACTTAACGGAAGTTCTCGATCCGGACATGATTGACGCGATTGAATTGGGCCTGAGCGCCAACACCGGGATGGCCGATCAGATTCCTGAACTGCATCGTTTTTCTTTTTTGTCCAACTCAGATGCCCATTCATTACCGAAAATGGCGCGTGAATACCAAACCATTGAAATGGAGGAACCGACATTTCGTGAGTTTGAAATGGCATTACGGAATGAGGCCGGACGGACAATTTCAGCGAATTACGGGCTGGATCCGAGGCTGGGAAAATATCATCGTACGATGTGTGAAGAATGTTATCAGGTGATTGAGGACAGCAAGGCACGCATGTGTCCGCATTGCGGGAATAGGCGGATTACTAAAGGTGTGTTTGATCGGCTTCAGGAATTGCGACAGGAAAACCCGCATATGCCCGAACGTCCGCCGTATGTTCATCAGGTGCCGCTTGAGTTTATTCCAAAGCTTGGCCCGAAGACTTTGGATAAGCTCCGGGATTATTTTAAAACAGACATGGCTATTCTTCATGAGGTTCCGGAAGACGAACTGAGATCCGTTGTATCCGGACAAATTGCAGACTATATCATACAAGCCCGCCACGGTGAGCTTTCCATCCGAATCGGCGGCGCGGGACGGTATGGTAAGGTGAAATAGGCCAACGCGGTTTGTCGATTATTTTTTCCCCCTTTCTATTTTTCTCCTCATAGATTCTACTTTCTCTCATAGAATGAAGTAGAAGCCACTCGGGGAGGGAATAAGGCGATGGAAAAGTTCAAGAAAATGGTACAAGCCCATATCCAGGATAACAGTTCTGTCTATACATTTACGATGGTCCTCCTGATTATGGGGGTGATTTTCGGGGCGGTTATTGTTAACAGTTTGGCGTTGTCTGAGAAACAAGATTTATTTATATATTTAAAGCAATTTTTTGGTGAAGTGGGAGATGGCAATTTTGCTTCCCCCGAAGCGATGTTCAGCCAGAGTTTGACCCACTATTTGAAATATATCGGATTTATGTGGATTTTGGGTATTTCCATTATCGGGCTGCCGATCATTTTGATTTTATTGTTTTTGAAGGGTGTTGTGGTCGGTTTCACCGTTGGCTTTCTCGTCAACCAAATGAGCTGGCACGGGCTGATGCTGGCTTTCGTTTCTGTGTTGCCGCAAAATCTGATTCTCGTTCCGGCATTTATTATTGTCAGTACAGCTTCTGTATCCTTTTCGCTAAAGATGATCCGCCAGCAATTCATCCGGAAGAATTCAACACCGATCTTGCCTCAGCTGTTTCGGTATTCGCTTTTGGTGACAGTTGTCTGCGCGGTTTTGGCTCTCGTTTCTTTGTTTGAAGCCTACGTTTCGCCCATACTGATCAAGGCAGTGATTGGGTGAAAATGATTATCAAATAATAGTTAATATAAAATACTGATTGTAATGATTACAATTTGACACCTCTTCTCGGCTGTGATTATAATAGGGTGGGAATGGCACGAGGGAGGATGGAACATGGAGAACCGTATTGACCGGATCAAGAA
>DASVCO010000102.1:0-11326 GCA_036381575.1 Caryophanales bacterium | reverse complement strand
CTGGCGGCTGAACAACCAGTCACGCAACCGGTACGTCACTTTCCGCTCGCCCTTGCCGTGTTCCACCAGCCAGTCGATCATTTTATCGATTGCTTCCTGCTTGTTCATCCCATTCAGGAATTCCGAATTGACCAGCGTTCCGTCTCCCGCATAAGCTTCCTCATCAACATTTCCTCCGGAAACCACTTCACGGATCGGCAGCTTGAATGCCTTCGCAAATTCCCAGTCACGTTCGTCATGGGCCGGAACAGCCATGATCGCGCCTGTTCCGTACGACATTAGAACGTAATCCGCTATCCAGATCGGTAATTTTTCGCCGTTTGCGGGATTTACTGCGCAGGCTCCGGTGAACGCACCCGTTTTTTCTTTGGCCAGATCAGTCCGTTCAAGCTCGCTTTTCTTTGCGACCTCATCCTGATATTTCGCAACCTCATCTTTCTGTTCCGCCGTTGTTATCTTATCAACAAGTGGATGTTCCGGGGATAATACCATGTAGGTCGCGCCAAACAATGTATCCGGACGGGTCGAGAACACCTCCAGAACCTCGTTACGGCCGTCGATGGCAAAAGTGATTTCCGCGCCCTCCGACCGGCCAATCCAGTTGCGCTGCATATCTTTGATGCCTTCAGGCCAATCCACTTCCTCAAGATCTTCTAACAAACGGTCAGCGTAGGCGGTGATCTTCAGCATCCATTGTTTCATCGGCTTTCGAATGACTGGAAAACCGCCAACCTCACTTTTACCGTCAATAACCTCCTCATTGGCCAGCACGGTCCCAAGCTCCGGGCACCAGTTCACCGGCGCTTCGGTCATATACGCAAGCCCTTTTTCATAGAGCTTCAGGAATATCCACTGTGTCCATTTATAATATTCCGGATGGGTCGTGCTGATTTCACGGTCCCAATCGTAGGAAAAACCCAGTGCTTTGATTTGCTTCCGGAAAGTATTGATATTATGTTTTGTGAAATCACGCGGATCGTTCCCTGTTTTGACCGCATATTGCTCTGCAGGAAGCCCAAATGCATCCCAACCGATCGGATGAAGAACGTTGTATCCCTGCAGACGCTTCATTCTAGAAAGAATATCTGTCGCCGTGTATCCTTCCGGATGGCCAACGTGAAGCCCCGCACCTGATGGATACGGATACATATCCAGCGCGTAAAACTTGGGCTTTCCACTGTCGTCCGGCGTACGGAAGGTTTCGTTTTCTTGCCAATGGCTCTGCCATTTTTTTTCGATTGTACGATGATCATATGCCATGAAAAATAACCTCCTTTTTCAAAACCATAGTTATCAGTATCGGGATGACGATAAAAAATCAAACACCTTGGCCTTATTGCACCAGATTTCTAAAGCGTTCGGTGATAGTCATGACTGAATAAAATTAAAAAACCTCCCATCCCCGATGTTTGCATCAGGGACGAGAGGTTGATCACAGGATCGGGCCTTCCGCGGTACCACCCAAATTAGCGCATGAGCGCTCACTCAGAATTCCTTAACGCGGAAAGACGTCGGATGCTATCTTCACTCAGGTTCACACCCGCAACTCCGAGGCGAGTTCATGAAGAACAAAGGATGGCTTGCACCGGCCGCCAACTCTCTGGACTTTCTTCTTTCATTACTGATCCTCTTCACGGTTCTTGTCGAATTTTACTATATGATTTGTATTGTATGCATTCATGTATACTTTGTCAAGTACTAGGTAAAAAATTACCAGGGTGGGACGGCTTCTGTTTCAGCACGGCTTCTTTTCAACGGACGATCATACAGCAATGCAGCAACGATCGCGAGCCCGAAAACCACAATGAACAAGGAAAATAACGCTGACATTCCATAAAAATCAGCAATAATCCCGCCCACTGGCGGGCCCGCCATTTTCCCAGCGGTCTTCATGCTGTTCACAAATCCCTGATAAAAACCGGCCCGGCCTTTTGGAGCCAATTCGTGAGCAACCGTCGGAACCGCAGGCCATACCAACATTTCACCAAATGTCAGAATGATCATTGCGGTAAGAAATCCGGCGAATCCTCCAGCGCTGGCGGCCACTGCCATTGCCACAATGAAAATGCTGATCCCCACCGTCATTTGCGACTTCGGCAAACGGACTTTTTTTACAACAAAAGCGACCAACGGCTGTCCAAGCACGATCAAAGCCCCGTTCACAGACCAAAGCAAACTGTATTGATTCAGGCTGATGCCGATTTCCTGGGTATAGGCTGAAATGGTAGACTGCCATTGAACATAAGCCATCCAACAAAGAAAGAAAACAGTACTCACAATGATCAATGCCGTAAAACGTGTGCGATCACGGATACCTTCTGCCTTCGCTTGCGGTTTTCCAACGGCCAAAGCCGATTCGCTTGCATCATCAAAACGTCGAAAGCCAAAAAAAGCAATCGAGAAAAATACGGCATACATGACCATATTGACCATAAATACACTTTGAAAAGAGAAGGAAGCAATCCAACCTCCTGCAGCCGCACCGACCGCCACTCCAAAATTCTGTGCCACATAAATTGCGTTAAACGCTTTGCGGCCGCCCTCCGGCCAAACCGAGCCGGCCAGCGCAAACATCGAAGGACGGACCATCCCCGAACCGAAGCCAAGAACCACAAGAAAAACAATATAAAACCACCAGCTGTGCAAAAAAATCAACATCCCCGCCGCAATCGTACATAAAAAAACTCCGGCAAGAATTGCCTTATAGCCTCCAATCCGGTCGAACAAGCTTCCACCTATCAAATTGCCTGCAATCGCAGCCCCTGCGTTAAACATAAGAGCAACTCCGGCAAGCGCCAGCGACTTGCCCAATTCCCCATGTATGTAAATAGTGTTTAACGGCCACAACAACGAGGCCCCCGCAACATTCACGGTCATTCCGACAATCAACAACCAAAACGACTTCGGCATGGGCGCTTGCCTCCTCTGCTGCTCAATATGATCCAATGGCAATTCTATGCCTTTTCATTTTATTTCGCAACCCTAAATATTTATTGGTATAGGATTTTGCACTATAATGAATTTTGTATTAATACCGTGATTTTAAGGAGGAAGGTTATGTCTCCAAAGTCAAACATTCGCCTGGGATTCGCAATTTTAATTTCTACAATACTCGGAATAGGTGCATTGGTTTTCGTCACCATTTATTCGAACCAAGACAACAAATATTCTTATCGGGAATTACTTCACTACCGTGGCCTTATAACAAAAAAGCTGGATGAGTTCGATGCCGAAAAAGGAGAGGACAGAGGATATACAATTGAAGTAGATCGAAAAGAAGAAATGATTATTTTGCAGATCCCGTATCTGTCGGATAAGGAAAGAAAACTCCTCAAAAACAAATTCGGGAAGGTCTTGGAAATGAACATCATAGAAAATCTCCCCGAACCCGAGCAAACAGATTCATAGAAAGGCTGTGCCAGCTTTTCATTCCGGCACAGCCTCTTTATTTTTCAAACCAAATCCTTTATCAAGCCAGGCAGCCAATCCCGCAAAGAGGTGAAGGAAAATCCGGCCGCCTTTGCCCTGGAATTGTCCAAAGTCCAAGAAGATGGAACCCCGTAAGGAGAACGGTCATCATCGTCTGCTTCCTCTTTAACAACCGCCTTGCGCCCAACTTCTTTTTCAATCAACTTAAGCAATTCATCCAGTGAAATATCTCCGTCAGCACACGCATTCACCGGGCCGTTCAGCTCACTTTTGCCTGCCCAATCCAGAAAGTCAGCGGCTTCTTCCGACGAAATGAACGATAATTTCGCCCCCCGGTTCGGCATGCCGAACGGACGCCCGTCCTTCACTCTTTCAATATGAAAGAGCAATCGTTCCGTATAGTCATCTGTCCCCATCACGATTGGAATTCGCACCGCTGTTACAGGAAAATCGGCATGCTGGAAAAATACTGCCTCAGCCAACCGTTTCCCTTCATTATAAGAAAATTGATCCTTGTCCCCTTTTTCCACCGGATATGTATAAGGATCAAAGGCATCTTCGTTGATTTCTTCAGAAAGATCATATACCGACATTGAAGAGGTGAAAATATATTTTCCCGTCTTCCCCTTGAAAATCTCACATGCAGCCAAGGCATCATTAGGAGAAAAACAAATTTGATCATAAACAACGTCCCATGATTCGGAACCGGCCGCCGCCTTAAGCGAATCACGATCAAACCGGTCCAATTGGACGCGGTTTACCTTGTCACCGAATGGATCCTCTGTCTGACCTCTCGTCCCAATCGTTACCTGATCTCCCTGTCCAATCAACTTCTCCACCAACCGTTTCCCGAAAAACCGCGTTCCCCCAAGCACAAGAATCTTCATCTTCTTCTCCTCCTGTTGCTTCTATAAACTCGGCTTCATTCGCCGGTAAAGCCAGCCATTCACAAAGAAAAATACACTCGATCCGCCTCCGCGACGAATAATTTTTCCGGCCAATTTCCGGACATGCTTCTGCTTCCGGACCTTTTCATCCGCTAAATAAATACCAAGCAACCCTCTATTGATCATGCGATGAAATTTCGAATCCGGCAGGCGGGCGATGCTCTCATCAGCCTGTTCCATAAAGTGGGCGAGCCGTGTCATCATCTTCTCGCGGCTGTCATAGTAAAAACAGAAATTCAGATCCCCGCCGGCCCTGTCTTCCTCCTGATCAATGAAATAATCCAGCAATATATGGAGGCCCTGTACCCACGGAAAATAACCTGCTTTAACTTCCTGAGTCTTCTGATCCGAGAAAATTCCCGTACTTGCATACGAAACAAGGCAGAAGATCCCTAACGTCGAACCGGCACATGCAGAGAATTCATACCAGCTCATGGGCGGGAGCTCCTCTTCATACCCCGCGAACCAAGATTGTAACCTCGGTACACGCTCTTCGTGCTTCACATGCTTATGAACCTGCAAATCACAATAATACCCCGCAAGTTCGTGTAAGGTAGGAGCGATCACTTCATAGGTTGAAAGAGTACCCAGCAATTCCTGGCATGTTTCAACGAGAGCGCGCAAATAACCGCCATCATCCGATTCGGGATGAAACCGATAATAATCGGTATGGCCGCTGCCAGGTGTAAGAGCATGAAACATCGATTCATGAAGAGCGCGAAAATCATCGGGATCAAGGGAAGTACTGCGGTCGCAAAGGTTATCAAGATAGTCACTGATGGTTTGATAGGCTACGATAAAACCAATAACTTCATCGACCCTCTCTTTCCCCAACAATGCCAAAATCGAACCGCCTTCACAATGAAAGGTTTTCGTCTCAATACTCATTAACGCCTGTTTGCGAAGTTCCGGATCCGGAATCTGTTTCGCCCGTTTCTTCCATTCATTTAAACAGGCATTAACCCGGGGCAATACACGCCGGTAAATATGAAGCATCATCGTCCAGGGCTGGGTAGGAATTTTCAAGCCTTACACTCCTAACATTCTTGATGTAAGTTCAAATGAGGTTCAACAAAGCCAAGAGCACAGTCAAACACTTCTTTCCGTTCCGGTTCATTGAAGATTTCATGGAACAGCCCGTTCCATTCCTTATACGTTTTGTCTCCAACGGGGATTTGATTAAACCAACGAATAACCTCGTGTTTATCAACGATTTTATCCTCTCCTGCTTGCATAACAAGCAACGGAACATCGGGGAACTCGTCTATCTTTTCAAAAGCAAGGTTCAAAGCCTTTTCCAATTGAGTATACCAACGGATTGACACCTTCCTGAGAATCAAAGGATCCTGGTCATCCTTTTTCAATCTGTCCTGGTTTCGGGTTGCCGATGGATTAGATCCCGAACTTTTAATACGCACCCGCCATCTCGGGGCAAAAGTATTTACCGCTTTGGCGAAAAGCTTCAACGGTTTCGGAGGTGGGTTTTTAAGACCGACACAAGGCGAGGAAAGGATCACGGCACTAACGGGCAGAATCTTCTCCGTCAAAGTCCTGATGACCGCCAGTCCTCCCAAACTATGCCCCAATAAGAATATCGGTAAGTTGCAGCTTTCTGCTTTTCTGACCCATCGGGCTATGGATTCTATGTATTCGTCGAAGGAATCAATATGCCCAGGCCTTTCGGCTGTTTCTCCATGACCCGGCAGATCTCCCATGATTACGTGAAAACCATTTGCGCGCCATTCCTCAATCAGCCACTCATAACGGCCGTGGTGCTCCCCTGAACCATGGACAAGGACAAATACACCTCTTGCCTTATCCGCTTCCCATTTCCACATCAAAACCGCTCCTTGGTGCAACAAAAACATGCTGTAATATCCATCTCTGCTTTCCATTCTATCATCAAGGCGCCCCACCTTCGAGAAAAGGATACTGACAATCTAATTAACAAAGCCTGATTTTGTGCCAAATCCCCTGCGCAGCTAGATGGGAGAATTCATCAAATGAAAAAAAGCGGAGACGATCCTCCGCTTATTGTCCCGCTTGCTCCCGCAAAATATCCGCTTTATCCGTACGCTCCCACGGAAACTCGACGTCCGTTCTTCCGAAATGGCCGTATGCCGCCGTTTGCTTATAAATAGGCCGGCGTAAGTCCAGCATTTTGATAATGCCTGCCGGGCGCAAGTCAAAATTCGCTTCTACAAGTTCAACGAGTGTTTCCTCCGAAACACTGCCGGTGCCGAACGTATCAACTGATATTGAAACAGGTTGAGAAACACCAATTGCGTAAGCAATTTGCACTTCGCATTTATCTGCCAGGCCGGCAGCCACAATATTCTTTGCCACGTATCGGGCTGCGTAAGAAGCCGAACGGTCAACCTTGGTCGGGTCTTTCCCGGAAAATGCCCCGCCGCCATGACGCGCATAACCTCCGTAAGTGTCAACCATAAGTTTACGCCCTGTCAGGCCGGCATCTCCCTGAGGACCGCCGGTGACAAACCGACCTGTCGGGTTAATGATATATTTTGTATCTTCATCAAGAAACGACGCAGGTACCACTGGCTCTATTACATGCTTTTTCATATCACTTTTGATTTGATCAAGCGGAATTTCCGGATGGTGCTGGGCCGAAATCACAATCGTATCGACCCGTTCCGGTTTCCCTTCCTCATTGTACTCTACCGTTACCTGTGTCTTCCCGTCCGGCCGGAGGTAATCAATAATTTCCTCTTTCCGTGCTTCCGTCAATCGTCTGGATAAACGGTGAGCCAGTGAAATCGGCAATGGCATCAACTCCGGTGTTTCATTTACCGCAAAACCGAACATTAACCCCTGATCACCGGCGCCGATCGCTTCGATTTCATCATCGGTCATACGGCCTTCCCGTTTTTCAAGAGCCTCATCGACACCAGCAGCGATATCTGAAGACTGCTCGTCTATCGAAGTCAGAACCGCGCATGTTTCATAATCAAACCCATACTTGGCCCGGGTATAGCCGATTTCTTTAACCGTATCACGAACAACCTTCGGAATATCTACATATGTGGTTGTTGTAATTTCCCCCGTCACAAGAGCAAGCCCGGTGTTGACCGTCGTTTCACAGGCAACACGGGCGTTCGGATCATCTTTCAATATTTCATCCAGTATCGCATCGGAGATTTGATCACATATTTTATCCGGATGACCTTCTGTAACCGATTCGGATGTGAACAATCGCCGGCTTACATGATTCGCCATAAAACCCCTCCTGCATCGTATACTTTCTCTGTAAATATTTATAATAACGGTACGCTTTTGTGTTGAATCCCGTTCCTGCATGGAATAATTCTTCAAACAGAGGGTTGTTTGAGCCTGTCCCTGAAATCAGCCGCATTTCTAGAAAAATCATACCGTAGTAGGTATTCGCTGTCAAACCATGACATCTGATAAATCACATTGGTTTACTATGTTTTAAAAACCATCAAGTTTCCATTCGAATTTTGATAACAAAAACCATCAAATAGTATAGACTATATAAATAAATGTGTTATACTAATCAAAACTGATGAATCATGAAGGGATGGTTTTGCGAAATGAGCACAGTATCCTTCGTCTCCAACCTTGAAGAAACCTTGAAGAAAGCCAAAACATATGAGAATCTTTCCACTGCTGAACTCACGGAAAAAGCTCTTGAACGCGGCGAAGGGTTTCTGACGTCGACCGGAGCCCTGCGCGTGGAAACCGGAAAATACACGGGGCGTTCGCCGAAAGACAAATTCATTGTGAAAGATAATATAACAAAAAACAAAGTAAATTGGGGAACGGTGAACCAGCCCATTGATGAAGAAGTCTTCAGACGACTATATGACAAAGTGCTGAATTATCTCAGCAGGAAGGAATCCTTCAGATTCCATGGATTTGCAGGCGCTGATCCCGGCCATCGTCTTCCGATCGAAGTGATTACTGAATACGCCTGGCACAATTTATTTGCCCGACAACTGTTTATTCGGCCCAAGAAGGAAGAGTTGGCTGGCCACCATTCTGAATTCACCGTTATTTCTGCTCCGGGCTTCCATGCCGATCCCGAGGCAGACGGCACGAATTCGGAGACTTTTATCATCATCTCATTTGAACAGCGTATTGTTCTGATCGGTGGCACCGAATATGCCGGGGAAATCAAGAAATCCATTTTCTCCGTTATGAACTACCTGCTCCCGGAGAAAGATGTCCTTTCGATGCATTGTTCATCCAATGTCGGAATCGAAGGGGATGTCGCTTTGTTCTTTGGCCTGTCAGGCACCGGGAAAACAACACTTTCGGCGGATCCGCATCGCAGACTGATTGGGGACGACGAACATGGTTGGTCAAATAACGGCGTGTTTAATATTGAAGGCGGTTGTTACGCCAAGTGCATTAACTTATCCGAGGAGAAAGAACCCCAGATTTGGAATGCGATTCGCTTTGGGACTGTTCTCGAGAACGTTATAACTGACGAAAATCGGGTTGTGGATTATGACGACGTGAGCCTTACCCAAAATACCAGGGCGGCTTATCCGATTGAGTCTATCGACAACATCGTACAGCCCAGCCTAGCGGGCCACCCGAATACAATTATTTTTCTGACCGCCGACGCATTCGGCGTATTGCCGCCGATTAGTAAATTAACGAAGGACCAGGCCATGTACCATTTTATTTCCGGCTACACGAGCAAGCTTGCCGGTACGGAGCGCGGCATAACCTCTCCGCAGGCAACGTTCTCAACCTGTTTCGCTGAACCGTTCCTGCCGCTTCCCCCACAACGTTACGCAAAGATGCTCGGGGAGAAAATCGATGAACATAACGCTCAAGTCTTTCTGGTCAATACCGGCTGGACCGGCGGTGAATACGGCGCCGGCAACCGAATGGACCTTTCCTATACTCGGGCAATGGTTCAGGCCGCCCTGCAGGAAGAATTAACGAATGCCGAAACGGTAACAGATCCAGTATTCGGTTTGCATATCCCCATCGAGTGTCCCGGAGTACCGGATGAGGTCCTGCAGCCGAGGAAAACATGGCACGACCCTGAAGCCTATGATCGCAAAGCCAAAGAACTGGCCGAGAAGTTTAAAACCAATTTCACTCAGTTCGCAAACATGTCCGCCGATATCAAAAACGGCGGGCCGAGATAACTCCTGAAACCGCCAGAACCCTGTTCGGCGGTTTTTTGTTTGGGTTTCAATTTAGCCTTCTCTGGTTCCCGTTTTCTCTCCTCCGCTGGATTTTCGGGCATCAGTCAGGCTCTCTGATGACCATATTTCCTCAAATTGAGATTTTCGGGCATCAATCAGGCTCTCTGATGACCAAATTTCCTCAAATTGAGATTTTCGGGCATTAGTTGTAACCCGTTTTTCCCTCAGACCGTTTTGATACCTGCCCCCCAAAAATAGGAAGCCTTTTTTTACGATGAAATTGGACATCGAAGGATTCTTTTCATACAATGGGAACAACACAAAAACACTGGAGTTTCGTATATGGAAAATGTCATCAGATTCGAAGATTTCTATCACAATACGGTACAATTTTCATTCGCCTACCAGCCATTTTCAAAGGCCCCAAAGCATGTTTGGGTCATTTGCCGGTTTTGCAACCATTGGTTATTAACGGAACACCCCCGCCGCGGCTGGGAATTTCCCGGTGGTAAGGTCGAAGAAGGAGAAAGCGCGGAAACCGCCGCAAAGCGGGAAGTTATGGAAGAGACAGGGGCTACTGTATCCAGCCTTAATTATGTGGGCCAATACAAAGTGGAAGGCAGAAGCGGAACAATCGTGAAAAATGTCTATTTCGCCGAGATCGACCAAATTCAAACGCAAGCTCACTATCATGAAACCAACGGTCCGATTTTCCTGCAATACGTCCCCAGGGAGATCAACGGGAGAAATAAATACAGCTTCATGATGAAAGACGATGTACTGGTGAAAAGCCTGGATCACATCAAACGGCATCTGCTCAATAAATAAAAAAATCTCCGAGTCGTGAAAAAACCGGCCCTGACGATCCCGTCAGGGCCGGTTTTTTTCATGGCAGTAAACGGTCAAACAATCCGTTCACATTATTTAGCAAGTCATTCAAGGAGCCTGTTAATTGACCGAGCAAGCTTTTATTTTGTTGCATTTCCTCCCTGGCGTTTGAAGCAATATCTTTGATTTTCTTCTGCCCGTCGGAGAGCTTCTCACTTAATGACGCTAGTTTCTCTGAAGCCGCATCAATGTCGTCACGGGTATGCCTAATGCTTCGCCTGAATTCCTCGGATGATGACTCTGCTTTCCCTATCAGCTCACTCAACCGATTTTCATATTTTTGCAACTGTTCCTGTTTCGCCCGGACATCCTTTTGCAGACCCCTTAGCCTGCTTTGTTTCTTCTCCAACTCTTCCAACCGATCCTTCAATGTGTTTAACGATTCCTTGGCCTGTTGCGGGTTCAGAAGCCCCAATAGTCCTGTCTGCAAGCTGCCCAGCTCATCGACGGCCATTTGGATATCTTTACTGATTCCATTCAGTTCCCCGAGACGAAGCTGGTTAAGAGTATTATTGGTGTCGGACAACAGATTCACTGCCTGATCACTGATCTTGGACACGCCGTCCAACAGCTCTTGTGATATTTGCTCTGTATGTTCTGTAACATGGTCTACTGTATTTCCGACATCCTCAGGAATATCGTCAGTGTTCCCGGAGTTAAGATCATTCACCGTATTTTCGAGATCGTTAATCACATCGCCAACAGTGTTTCTTCCTTCGTCAACTACATTATTTACCATATCACCTGTACCGCCCACAATATCGTCTACGGCATTTCCTGTATTTTTGACGGCCTCCCCAACGGGACCGCCAATGGTATTGCCAAGTTTATCTCCTATACCGCCAACAGTATCCCCCAAGTCGTCAGTCGTGTTATCTATTATGTCATTTGCACCGTTTGCAATTTCTTCGACGG
>DASVCO010000101.1:0-6668 GCA_036381575.1 Caryophanales bacterium | reverse complement strand
AAGGTGGATAAATGAATGTCATTTTATTATTAGTCTTGATTATGGCATTACCATTTTTGTTTTTGAAGGCGCTTGGTTTTGGGTGGCGCCTTCTTTTGTTTGCAATCGCCTTTATCATGTTTTGCATCCTTTTCTGGTTTTATGAACAGAACCATGTCATGGAACTAGCACAGCTTGGAGGAGGGGTTTTTTGAAAAAATCATGGTTAAAGATGGTCATTGCTTTTGTCGTGGCCGCGATCACAGGAGTCGGTTATTACATGTGGATCCAACCCCCTGAAGGATCAGTAGCATACGTGGCAACGAACAATATTGTTGTCGGAGAAGCGATCAAACCTAATATGGTGCGGCCTGTTCGAATCAAGGCTAATGAACATATACCAATAATCCAGCCAGAAGACATTATCGGAAAAACGGTTAAGCACAGTTTGCAAAGCGGGGAATGGATAAACCCGTCTTTGTTGATAGATGAGCAACTAGGAGATATTCGGTATTATACGTTGCATCTTTCTTATGTGCAGGCCGACGGTGCGTTAGTTCGTGAAGGCATGCAAGTTGACGTTTGGGCACAAGCTTCGGATACGACGAAACCCCACAAAGTCTTGTCAAACGTCTTAGTTTTTCGCGTGGTAACACAAGGGGTCAATGAAGTGGCGGTTGGAGAGGAACTCAATGTGGTTTTAGCTGTAAAAGAAGATCAAATTTCTGCTGTTGAGGCAGCAAAAAAGCAATCTTCTCTGTTTTTGGTTGTGGAAGGTGATGAGCTGCCATGATGATTGCAATTTGGTCGCCGAAGGGTGGCACGGGCGTCAGCTCAGTGGCATGGGGGCTGGCTAAGGCGATGAAAGAACAGATTCATCTGATTGATTTTGACCTTCTTACACCTGCGCTTGCCGCAATGGCAGGGTTAGAGGATACACACCATGGTTTGGATCGGGTGTTATTGCATGCAGATCAACTGTTCATTAAAAACGCCCTCAAGGAGAATTGGGTGAACATCAACGACGTACGTCTCCTTCCCGGTGTAAAATATCCGCCCGGGCATGAGGAAACCCTCACAGCCGAGGCGACCATTAAAGCTCTTCTTGAACCGATTCAATCGGAAACGGTTTTGGTTGATGCCGGAACCGGGTTGTGCCATCCGCTGCAACGAGAAATCTTGTTAAGGGCAGATGTCATTATTGTGGTCGTGACGCCATATTTGCTTAGTTATCATCGGTTATGGACGATGTGGCAAAATGACTTTTTTATTCCGTATGGCCAAATGCGAAAAACCGGAGTTCTGGTCAATCAGTTCCATGGATCAGTGGCTCCTAAAGATATTGCCACACTGATGGACATATGGTTGGCCGGTGATTTGCCAACCGTGAAACAGATGGAGGATGCTGTGAATCAAGGACATCTTCATGCAGCGTATCCGAGACCGTTTCTCAAATGCCTAAGAAAAATCGGGGAAGGGATCCTGGAACGGACTGAACAAATCAATTCTTCGGTCAAAATGACCCAAGAGTCCCGTGTTAAAAGAGGTGGGGAAAGGAGGGAATGGCAATATGAAACACGACCTTGACCGAATGGCTGATGACATCAAAAAAAGAATGGTGGATACAGGGGATGATATGCAAAATCAATTATTTCGTTTGGCTCGGGCCGGGGAGCCCCGAGCGTCCAAGAGTGTCAAACAACGGATATGGCAGGTCATTCGCGATGAACGGATGGTTGTAAGCGGCTTATCGCCTGAGCAGTTAGTTTTAAAGATGTTTCAAAGAAATTGGGGATTGGGTCCCATTCAAGAAATCTATGATGATTCAGATGTTAATGAGGTATGGGTGAACGGCCCGGGGGAAGGAAACGTGTGGATTGAAACGAATGGAAAGCGCGTAAGATCAGACATTTCTTTTGGAACTGCCGATGCCATCCGGGAGGTGCAACAACGGTTGTTATCCATGGAAAATCAAGAGCTGAACCAAACCCACCCTATGGTTGAGGCGAAAACATTGGATGGATCAAGGGTAACGTTAACGTGTCCGCCGGAAACAACACAACGTACCATCACTCTGCGCAAACACAACACCATTGCACTGACAACGGAGGATTATATTGCCCTTAAAACCTTGGATCAGCAGACTGCTAATTTGTTGCAAACCTTAGTCGAGGGGAGAGCCAATCTATTACTGATCGGTTCTACCAGTTCCGGAAAAACAAGTTTATTAAAATGGCTTTCGCAGTTTATCCCTCACAACCTCCGGATCGGTGTATTGGAAGGAACCTATGAATTGGCGCTGGATCAATTTTTACCCAACCATAATGTTATTAGTTTTGAGGAGCAGCCTGGCCTTGGGCGTTCCCTGTTAAAACAGTTTCACACGATGTTACGGCAATCCCCTGACATTATCATTTTGGGAGAAGCAAGGGGCGCAGAGGCCGATCAAATGGTTAAAACCTTTCGGCGTGGGCATCCCGGTTCCCTTAGTACGATTCATTCCAACTCTCCGGAAGCGGCCATACAAGATCTTTCCGATATGGTCATGGAAGATGGGCGAAATTGGGATCAACAAGCACTCTATCTTCGGGTAGCCCGTTCGATTGATGTGATTGTTCAGATGCATTTGGAAACCGAAACCGGGATACGCCGGTTGTGGCGGGTAACGGAAGTTGATTGTCCGGAATTATCGGAACGTGTTTCTTTTCACGATATCGTTACCTTTCAGCCTTCCACTGGTACATGGCATTGTTCCCCGGAGACGGTCAGTTCGGACTTTGAAGAGAAACTTCGTTTGCAAGGAATTTCCTTAAGTGAAGGTGAGGTGATATTATGAACAATCTGGTGGCGGCTGTCGTTGTATACCTGTGTATTTTCTATGTTTTGTACGTTCTGATTTGGGAAGCCTTACCCCGCCAGATGATTTTCCAGAGGGTGAAGGGGAAGGGAACAACCCATCGCGAAGAGCCAAGATGGTTCCGCGGTATTGCTGCTTTACGAGATGCTTCGGGATTGAATGTATCCTTCTCACAGTGGTTGAGCCTGACACTGTTTGGAATTGTTCTTGGCCTGATCCTCGGTTGGGTGGGCCTTCAAAACGTGATTGTAGGGGTGTTGTTGGCTGCTACGTTTGCCGCTTTGCCAACATGGTGGATGAATTATTACGCTGTACAACATCGTGAAAAGGTCGGGGAAGGGCTCATTCCAGCATTTGAAACCTTCTACTCCGAATATACAATTACACGGAACATTCCGAGGGCTATGGAAATCACTGCAAGCCAGGCACCGGAACCGGCAAAAGATGAATTCGCCCGCATGGCCAGAGCTATTTACGCGGGGCAGGATCTCCCTGCCGTACTGAAGGCATTCCAATCTCGCATGAACAACCGTTGGGTCCGATTGTTCAGCGCCCTTCTCATGATGAGAGAGAAAAAAGGATCCCAAATTAAAGCATCGCTGTTAAACATGATCAAGGAACAGAAACGCCGGCAAATGGAAAACAAAAAGGAACGATCGGAAATGGCGCAAGTTCGGTTGGTTCATCTGATCTTGATGCTGTCGTCGATTGTTCTTTTTCTTTTTAATTTGGTGATCCGGCCGGCCAGTTATACTTTTTTTACAGCCAGCCCCAATGGGCGGTGGGTGATGGTTTGCATTGTATCCGCATTGCTCGTCAGTATCGCCATTTTTATGTTGATGAACCGCAAGGAGGTGGATTAGTTCATGCTTATCGGTGTCTCATTTATTTTGGCGCTGGCGGTAGGGTGTCTGGCCTGGGAAGGCATAGGCTTACTCAAACCTATCACTGTACAAGCCGTTCACGAAAAAGATGTTGAAGTTATTCAATTCCCATACCCTTTTGGGATTACGCCAGCAAAAGTCACCTACATTCAAAGGTATTTATTTTATGTCGGAATTTTGGGTGCCATGCTGCTATTTCTCCTTGCAGGGAAAACCCCGGCATTATTTTGTTTAGCCGCGTTCTTTTTAATGGGGCTTCTTTTGAAACAGGGCATTGATCTATGGGTTCGGAAATTTAAAGAAGACCTGAAAAAGGAACTGCCGATTTTTTTAGACACGTTCCTCTCTTTATATCAGTCCGGTGTCAAAATGGAACAGGCCATTGGGGACAGTTTAACAATCACACAAAAATTGGCTTCGGTATTTCGTCCGGTGTTGTTTCGGTGGCATAACCGTGACGGGCCGGAGGCCGCTTTAGGTGTGTTACGTTCCCTTGACGTATCAGAGATCAAAACTTGTGCGACGATGTTCACTCAGGTGATCAGGGGCGGTGAACGTTCCGTTGATTTCCTTAAAGAATGGAAAGAGCAGCTAACGGAGATGGAACATTTGAATCGGGAAGCTGGCTCCGCAACAAAACCGATTTTCTTTACGGCTTTGCTGTTCCTACCGTTCGGAGCCTCAATTGTCACATGGTTTTATCCATTTTTCATACAAGCGATGCACATGTTTGACGGCTTTTTGGGGATGTGAAAACGATGTTCAAAAAAAATCAAGGTTTTGCGACAGTCGAGTACATTGTCGGTGCCGGGGTTGTGGCCACGCTAGCGGTGGCCGCTTTTATTTATATTCTGCTTCCGGCGGAAGAGGCTGTCGTTCACCAGCAGCCGGACACCTATCACGCGGATTATTACCGTACGAAATAACTTTTTCCGCCGAAAAGGGGGTGAGGCCACACGACAAGGGAATTTGAGAAAGGAGGTGCGAAGGAGAGTCGCTGCATAAACCACTTTTGAAGGAAAGGAGATCGAACTCTTGAAAAACTTTTGGCAAGATGAAACCGGATTAAGCACACTGGAATACGTAATCGGTGCTGGTGTGATGGCAGGACTGGCATTGTTGGTTTTTAATACGGTGTTGAAGGAATCGATTACCAATGCTTCAGAAAACGTCGGTGATGCCATTAATACGGCGGGCAACCAAGCATCGAACGGCGCGAATTAATCAAAAGCTAATCCTCTGAAACCCCTGCTTGAGAGGGCGGGGGTTTTAGAAAGGGGTGAAAGCGCATTTTGGCAAATCAGAGTTGTGTGAAATTTGTGGATAAAACTGTGGAAAAACAACAAGGGTTCAGTACGATTGAATTCATTATTGGTTCCGTTATGATGACCTTTATCATTTTCTTTCCGATTGCGGCGGAAATGCAAATGCATACGGTCTATCAAATGGAACAGGAATTGAACCGAACCTTACAGATGGCAGCGGTTCAAGGTGGGATCACCCCAAAAATTCAGCGTGTGACGATCCAGCATCTTGAAGAAAAAGGTATTGAAGGTGTGGCGTTCACTGCCAATACGACGTTCAGCCGTGTTCCGCGAGGTAAATTGATTCATGTTGGGATCGTGGCGGAACGGCCGCGAAAATCATTGTACAGGAGTGTGATGGCTTTGATTGGAGGGGAAGACATTGAATCGGACACATTCACGGTTCAAGGGACGATTATGTCGGAACGTCTGCAATGAACAAGGGTTTGCGACGATTTGGTACCTTGTCGGGATCGTTGCGATTGTGTTTGTGGCCTCATTTGTTTTGTCATCAGGGTTTTCGAATATCCAACAAAACCAAATCAAGCATGCAATGGATCGGGCGGTTAAGGCTGCGGTTTTGCAATATGATATCGAAGCCGTTTCGAAGGAAGCCACCATTCATTTCAACCGCAATGAGGCTTACGATGCTTTTTTAACGGTTCTACAACAAAATTTACAGTTGAATGCATCACTTGTTCCGAAGGACATCAGTATCTTTCAACAGCCGTTTACCCTAGTGGAATTTCGAGTGGTTGATGGACAGGCCTTTCCCTACACATTAAAGAACAGACGCATTCGGTTTCAGCATACATTTCATGCGCCGGGGATCGCCGCTGTTGTGAAAACCTCTGTTAGCGATCTATGGGGGAGTCATGAAACAACCTATTACGTTCCGGCAGTTGCGGAAATCAACATGGAGATTGAAGGGGTGAAGCCGTGAATCTTGTGCTGTTTTTCTTGTTAACCAGCTTAGTCACGATAACGGGATATACGGACTGGACATCTCGAAAGGTCTATAACAAGATTTTGCTTCCTTGCTTGGTTATCGGCTTGATTCTCCATATTGTGGATGGATCTTTTTGGACTGCTGTTACGCTGATGACGATGGCTTTCGTTTTCTTTTACTTGGTTTATATGATGGGGATGACGAGTCCGGGAGATGTAAAGTTGTTCGCCGTCATGGCCTTGATTGTGGCCGATTCGCGTGTCATAAGTGGGGGATTGGCGGTCTACATGATCATTCAATTTGCTTTGGCGTTGATTGCAGTTTGGAAAACTTGCCGCCTGCAACAGATTTCGTGGTTAGAGGTGTTCAAACGGGATGCGTTCGGATTTGTCACCAAAATGGGGCCTGTGATCCAACCGGTACGGTTCCCGGGTGCAGTCGTGATGGGAGGAGGCGTATGGATATGCGATTTGTTTTTGATTTGGGTGTCCTAAGGAAACAACGAGGAAGGGAGCCGCCCTTCGTGATGGGCAAATGGCTATTCCTTCTATTTGTCATGGGCATTGTCATGATGACCTTCCCACGCTTCACCTATGCGGAGAATTGTTCCGTATTGGCTGTCACGAATACAACCAATGATTACAGATCTGCGTCGGATATTGTCGGTTCACGTTGTGTTGTTGATGTAATGGGAT
>DASVCO010000100.1:0-8976 GCA_036381575.1 Caryophanales bacterium | reverse complement strand
GGCCGAATGCGAATCCAATGATGCCGCCGCACCAGGTGTCACCTGCGCAATACGGGCCGAATGCGAATCCAATGATGCCGCCGCATCAGGTGTCACCCGCGCAATACGGGCCGAATGCGAATCCTATGATGCCGCCACATCAGGTGTCGCCTGCGCAATATGGGCCGAATGCGAATCCAATGATGCCGCCACATCAGGTATCGCCGGCTCAATACGGGCCGAATGCGAACCCGATGATGCCGCCGCATCAGGTGTCGCCTGCGCAATACGGGCCGAATGCGAATCCGATGATGCCACCGCATCAGGTGTCGCCGGCTCATTACGGCCCAAAGACCAATCCAATGATGGGTTCCCCATGTGGTTGCGATAAAGGCCCGCAGGGTTTTATGCCGATGCATCAAGGCCCGATGTGGGGAGAGCCGCATATGCCTCCGATGCAGGGGATGGGGGAAAATCCCTGGCAAGGATACGGAATGGAGCCAAACATGCAGGGTGAATTTCAACCCCAATATTGGGAACCGAACAACGACGGTGACCTATACGGGATGATGCCAGCCGATGAGTACGGTCAACAAGGGTCAACGAACAACGAATCAAACGAAGATCGATGAGGCGATTTATCAATCGTCTCTTTTTTTATGGTCGTGTGTTTTGATAAATGCCATGCTGAATGTGGTAAACTAAATGAAGGACTTCAGTTTGAAAGGAAGATTGCTGTGGAGAAACAAATTGAGCAATTGGTCGGTTGGATACGTGAATATGTAAAGGAAAGCGGAACGAAGGGTGCTGTTGTGGGTATTAGCGGCGGCATTGATTCGGCTGTGGTGGCTCATCTGATCAAGCGTGCATTTCCGGATGATTCTCTCGGTGTGATTATGCCATGTAAAAGCAACCCGGAAGATCAAAAAGATGCACTTGCAGTTGTCGAAAGTGCAGGGATCGATCATATTACAATTGATTTAACCGCTACTCACGAGACTTTATTCTCAGGTGTCGAGAAGGCGCTTAAGGAAAAAGGGGAATGGAACGAGGAAGCGGCTCAACTCGGGGATGCCAACTTGCGTGCACGACTACGTATGAGCACATTATATGCGGTGCAGAATAATTACGGCTACCTTGTGGCCGGAACAGATAATGCTGCAGAATGGTATACCGGTTATTTTACCAAATACGGTGATGGCGGTGTAGATATTGTTCCGCTTGTGCATTTTACCAAAGGACAGGTTTACGAATTGGCCAGGGCGCTTGGAGTACCGGATCAGATTTTACATAAGAAACCAAGCGCGGGCTTGTGGGAAGGACAAACGGACGAAAGTGAAATGGGCACGACCTACGACAAAATTGACGCTTTTCTGCAAGGCAGGGAAATTCCTGAAAAAGACCGGAACATTATTGAGAATCTTCATTCAAGGACTGCACATAAACGCCGGCTGGCGGCTGCTCCCCCGGATTTTCAAACAGAGTAATTTTTTTCAAACCGATTACCTATAAATGACATGATTAATTCGGACCTCCTATTGCCATCATAAAGGGTGAAAGGAGGTTTCTCATGAAAAAATCCATTTTTTCATTATCGGCTGCTTTTTTATTGACCGGTGCACTTGCCGGTTGTGGTGCTAACAACAACGGAGCCGTCGGAGACAACGACGGGGTCCGGCCCATCGGATATTATTCCGATGAAAACAACGGCGACAATGATTGGGGAATGAATAGAAATCGGAATCACAACGGTATGCTTGATAACAACGGGGCTCTCGGTGACAGAGATGACAACCTGGGCTACAATAACGGCAACGGGTTGAATAATGACACCGACAACGATCTGGGTCTCGGTAACGACAATAACAATAATAACGGCAAGATCGACGACGGTGATAATAACGGAATGGGCATGATGGATGGGGATAACAATCATGAACGACAAGCCCAGGCCATAGCCAATAAACTTGCCGACATGAAAAGCATAGAAAACACATCCGTTGTGGTAACAGACGATAATGTCCTCGTTGGAATTAAAACCCACGACCGCGGAGTCACAAAGAATTTAAAGAGCTCGGTCCGCAGGACCGTCCAGGGTATGGTACAGGGGAAAGACATCCATGTTGCGACAAATCCGAAGATGTACAATCGGATTAAGAATGTCAGCAACAACCTTCAGGACGGTGACGGATTGAATGAGGTCAATTCCGATGTTCGCGGTATTATTAATGATTTGGGTGACGCCGCGAAACGTCCTTTCCAGAATAACAACCGATAGTGAGTAAAAAGGTGGGCCTTTGGCCCGCCTTTTTCTTATCTCAGCGGAAGAAAATGCCTCCGGCGAATGTCACAGATTTTTTATCAAGCTTAGCTTTTTCCCGGGACCCGAAAAACGTTCTTTTGTACCGCAATTACGCGAGGCGTAATTAATTCTGCTTTTTTGACGTTCCAAACAGCTGATGCTATCATAAAATCGGTATTGATTTTCGTTACATTTGTTTGGAAGAAAACAAAAAGTGGGAGAGAAACCATTCATTTCTTACTTGCACGACAGAGAGGAGCAAATGTAAATGGCTGGCCATTCCAAATGGAAGAACATTCAACATAGGAAAAACGCTCAAGACGCAAAACGCGGAAAATTATTCATGAAGTTGTCGAAAGAACTTTATGTTGCGGCGCGGCAGGGCGGAGGGGATTCGGATACCAATCCAAACCTGCGGTTGGCAATGGAAAAGGCAAGAGACGCCAATATGCCGAATGATAACATTGAACGGGCTATCAAGAAGGCAACAGGAGACCTTGACGGTGTGAACTATGAGGAAATTACTTACGAGGGTTACGGTCCGGGCGGTGTTGCGGTTATGGTGCAACTGCTGACGGATAACAAGAACCGTTCAGCCTCTGAAATTCGTCACCTTTTCGCTAAGAATAACGGCAATCTTGGTGAAAATGGTTGTGTTGCTTTCATGTTTCAACGTAAAGGATTGCTTTCCATTGAACGGCAGAATTCCGAGTCCGATGAGGATATCATGCTCGAAGCGATCGAGGCGGGTGCTGAGGATATCGTAACAGAAGATGATGTATATGAGATTTACACAGATCCCGAGGACTTTGCCGACGTCAAGCAAGAACTGGCGGAAAGCCATTCATTTATGACATCCGAGGTTACAATGATTCCGAACACGACGACAAAGCTTGAGAACGACGAGGCTGTTCAGGTTCTGAGGTTGATCGATGCCCTGGAGGATAACGACGATGTCCAAGAGGTTTATCACAATCTTGAGGCTAATGATGAGGTTTTCGAACAATATTCATAACCGGGATTGAAAATAAAGTTAAAGACTTGCCGGGGGAAATAGAAGACGGTTTAAGTAAACGAGGCCGTTCGGGAAGATGATCCATCTGATGTATGAAAATCAATTTCATACAAGGGTGGATTTTTTATATTGATTTTTAGTTCTTCGCAAAACCTCCAACCTAATTTTGGGCATGTTGAATAATAGGGATCTTTTCGTTTACTTTTTGATCCATTTTTCTGTTTGATAACCTAAGAACGCACCCAAAATCCTAATTGAAGTCCCGCTTATTACGGGGCTGAAAAACATTTGGATACCAATATACGAAGTGACTGATAAAGGAAACATCACACCGGTATTCATTCCGACCACCGCACCAAGAAATAGACCGGTAAGCTCAGGTTTTTTAGAGGTACCTCCTTCCTTTTTGTTTCTTGCACAATTGTACGCCTGCCACATGGAGAAAGCCCAAATGGAGGGGTAAAATACACCCCACTCATAATTCACCACATCATGTGCGTGTATAAATTTTCCTTGAAAAGTATAGAACAATGATCGGTTTAAATGGGACATCAGATTTAAAATAGCTTCCCATCCCAGCAGGGCAAAGGCAATTATATAATCCCTGTTATAGAGTTGTCCAAGTCCAGCAGCCGCAAAGGACCACAATAAAGCGGTTAAAGGGGACCTTTTATCCACGTTTTACCTTCTCTCTTATTAGACAGGATGAATTTATGAAAGGGGCCATCCCTTGATGACATGACTTTTATTCTGTGGACCAATCCCTTCACCATAAGACCGATTGTAATATAAATAGGAAAGAAGTATAAGTGCTTCACCCATTTAAGTGGTAGAGCTTCATCAAGACGAATAAAAGTTCAGCTACAAAAGACGCAAATCCAGCTAAAATAATGAGAACTGCAATGTAATTTCTCCATTTGGGGAACTCAACAGGTAATACTGACAAATTGACGGGGGCCAATGATGGAATCATTTGCACCAATATATATCCATGTTTATTTGACGAAGGAAGGGCTGTGCGGTAACCAAGAAAGCCGAATATAAGCGAATGCAATTATAGTAAGAAACGTTTTGAATGTTTTTGGCATATGAGGGCTCCTTTTTTGTTATCCTGCCCATTTAGCTGATTTAGATTAAGGAATGGTGTTTTAAAACATTCCTGCGATACACATCACTTTAATGAACAATATGCATAGCGGGGTTGGCAAACTCACATGAAAATAAAGTAAAGATCAACCGGATAAAAGCTTTTACTTTAGGTCATACTAGGGTAAAAGGATTTTTTAAGCCGAAATGTTGAAACCAAGGACACAGACTAAGAATGCCGCGGCCAGCAGCAACAGAAGAAGTTCGACTAAAAGCGGCTCCCGCGGCAACGTCGAAATGACCTGCCTTGTGTAGGCACGAGTGATCCGCAACGCGCCACCAAAAAAATAAAAAGCGGTTTTTCAGGGCCCGGAGCGGGCCCAAGCCTCAGGCGGATGCCACGGATTTTTTGAGAGAGGAATTCCCGGGCGCAAATTTGCCAAGGCGAATTTGATTTAGGAGCGTGATTCCACTTGAAGCGTCTCAGCACGATTTTCGTCATGCTTCTGTTGAGTGCGGCCTATATCTTCGGATTTCATGTGATTGAAAGTCCGCAGGCCCAGAAACAGGCTGGAAAAGAGAAGATCCAGAAACAAGAGCAGCATGCCTATCAGGTGACTGGCCCGAAAACGGTTAACGTCTACTTAAAGCGTGTTTTTCTTGACGGCCGGACGAGTTTGGATAAGGAAAAGGTCACAATTTGGTCGACAGAAGATTTCTGGGCAAGATTTTCTGATTGGCAGCTGGTCGATCAGAATATGGACAAGGTAGTGTTTAAGAAGCAAATCAATGATATTTCTCCTGTATTGAAGGCAAGCGGGTATTTCGGGCTGTCGAAGGATGATATTCTGACGATCTATAAAGGCAAACCCAAGGAGAAAGAAGCCATTCATTCTTTTTTCCACATTGATGTCAAGGAGTTGGAAAGCGAGCTTCAACGTGAATTGAGAAAAGGAATTCCGGTCAAAACGAAAGGGCATTACAAAAAGGTGATCAAGAGATTAAAGGAATATGCAGTGAAAGAACAGTGACTATTTGTGGACGATCCTCTGTGATTGTCCACTTTTTGTTTCTCCTGTGGTAAAATGAGAGGAAGTGAACAAATGGGGAGAGAGACGTTTGATTGCATTTGTGGACGGGAAAGTTGTCGAGATTAACACTGAATCAATTGTTGTGGAAGTACATGGAGTGGGGTACCTGATTCACTGTGCCAATCCTTTCAGCTTCCAAAGATATAAGAATCAGACCGTGAAGGTGTTTACATATCAGTATGTCAGGGAAGATTGGATTGCTCTGTACGGTTTTGCGGCTCCTGAGGAAAGAGCATTGTTCGTCAATTTATTAGCCGTGTCAGGGATCGGGCCGAAAGGAGCGCTCGCCATTCTTGCTGCCTGCAGGCCGGATGAGGTGGCCGCGGCAGTGGAAAATGAAGATGAGCGATATTTGACGAAGTTTCCAGGAGTCGGTAAGAAAACGGCTCGGCAGATGATCCTGGATTTAAAAGGGAAATTGTCACTTCTTGGGATTAGTGCGCCTGATGCGGAACAGGCAATGCCGGAAGATCACTCACAACAGGCATTGAATGAAGCGGTTGAGGCCCTAAAGTCACTTGGTTATGCCGAAAGAGAGATTCAGAAGGTTGTCAAGCAAATCGACGAAGACAACTTGAGCGCGGATCAGTATGTGAAAATGGCCTTGCAATTAATGATGAAGAGATAGTGGGAGGGGATTAAGTGGAGGAACGGATCGTATCAGCGGAGGCGACAAGCGAAGATACCTCACTGGAACAAAGCCTCCGCCCTCAAACATTGGCGCAGTATATTGGCCAGGAGAAGGTGAAGGCGAATTTAAGTGTCTTCATCGAGGCGGCGAAAATGAGGAATGAGCCGCTTGATCACGTGTTGTTATACGGGCCGCCGGGGCTTGGGAAAACAACATTGTCAATGATTATCGCCAATGAAATGGGCGTGAATCTGCGAACAACCTCGGGGCCGGCCATTGAAAGGCCGGGCGACCTGGCGGCGATCTTGACCGCACTGGAGCCTGGCGATGTTCTGTTTATTGATGAAATTCACCGTTTGCACCGGAATGTAGAAGAAGTACTGTACCCTGCGATGGAAGACTTCTGCCTCGATATCGTGATAGGAAAAGGAGAAACGGCCCATTCCATGCGCCTTGATCTGCCGCCGTTTACGTTGGTTGGCGCAACGACAAGGGCTGGTTACCTGTCCCCGCCTCTCCGGGATCGGTTCGGTGTGATCAACCGTCTTGAATACTACACGGAGGCGGAGTTGACGGAAATAGTAGTCCGTACAGCAGATGTATTGAATGTTGGAATAGTGCCTGATGCAGCTGGCGAACTGGCGAGCCGTTCGAGGGGAACTCCACGTGTCGCAAACAGGCTTTTGAAACGTGTACGCGACTTCGCCCAGGTTGAAGGCGATGGCGAAATCACCTCGCCGCTTACCGGTAAAGCGTTGGAACGGTTGCAGGTCGACCGTTTAGGACTTGATGAAATTGACCATACATTATTAAAGAGCATCATTGAGAAATTCCGCGGCGGCCCGGTGGGGTTAGATACGCTTGCAGCATCAATTGGAGAAGAATCGCATACGATCGAAGATGTTTATGAACCGTTTTTGCTGCAGATCGGATTTTTACAGCGAACACCGCGGGGAAGGGCGGTCACCGCCCAGGTTTATGAATATTTTCGTTTGGAGGTGCCTGAAGCCTTTGGGGGACATCGGTAAAATTTTTATTGTCATCGGCATTATTCTGATTGTGGTTGGACTGCTGTGGCAGTTTATAGGTAAGTTGCCTGGTGATATCGTCATCAAAAAAGAAAATTTCACCTTTTATTTTCCGATTGTCACATCCATTGTGATCAGCATCGTTTTGTCATTGATTTTTTATATTATAGGAAAATTTCGTTAGGATGAAGGTATAAAATGGACGTAGAACAATTTGATTTCACATTGCCTGAAGAGTTAATTGCACAAACCCCTATTCCCGATCGCAGCGCGTCCCGCTTAATGGCGCTCGATCCGAAAACGGGAAACGTGGAACACGGTACTTTTGCGGATATTTCCGGCTTTTTGAAAGAAGGCGACTGCCTCGTTTTGAACGACACGAAGGTGCTTCCTGCAAGGCTTAACGGTACAAAAGATGAAACCGGAGCCAATATCGAGGTGCTGCTTCTGAAGGAGTCGGAAGGACACGTTTGGGAAACGCTTGTGAAACCAGCAAAACGAGTGAAAGAAGGTACGGTGGTCCGCTTCGGTAACGGTGAACTGACTGCCACATGTATTGGTGTGAAGGAAGAGGGCATTCGCGAATTTCGTTTTGAATTTGAAGGGAATTTCTACGAAATTCTTGATCGCCTGGGAGATATGCCGCTCCCGCCGTACATCCACGAGAAATTGGAAGACCGGGATCGCTATCAAACCGTTTATGCCAGGGAGCGCGGTTCGGCTGCCGCTCCGACCGCGGGTTTGCATTTCACTGAGGCATTGTTGGATGAACTTCGTGAAAAGGGTGTACGAACCGAATTTATTACGCTCCATGTAGGGCTTGGTACATTTCGTCCTGTAAAGGTGGACCGTGTTGAAGAACATAAGATGCACGGCGAATTTTATGTGATGACCGGGGAGGTCGCAGGCACCCTGAACCAAGTACGCGAAAACGGCGGGCGGATCATTGCAGTAGGGACAACCGCTGTCCGCACACTCGAAACCATTGCCTCCGATAATAACGGCACATTCCGTGAATCATCAGGCTGGACCGATATTTTTATTTATCCGGGCTATAAGTTTCAGGGGATTGACGGCATGATCACCAATTTTCATTTGCCGAAATCGACACTTTTGATGCTTGTAAGCGCCTTTGCTGGCCGCGAACATATCCTTGCGGCTTATCAAGAGGCGGTACAAGAACGGTATCGCTTCTTTAGTTTCGGTGATGCAATGCTCATGCTGGAAAGGAATTGACGTATGCCTGCAGTAACTTATGAACATATCAAAACATGTAAGCAGTCGGGGGCGCGCCTCGGACTTTTACACACACCGCACGGCACCGTTGAGACGCCTGCTTTCATGCCGGTGGGTACATTGGCAACAGTGAAAACCATGAGTCCCGAAGAGCTAAAGGAAATGGGTGCCGGGGTGGTCTTAAGCAACACGTATCATTTGTGGTTGAGGCCCGGCCATGACATTATAAAAGAAGCGGGCGGCCTGCACAGCTTCATGAATTGGGACCGCGCTATTCTGACTGACTCGGGCGGCTTTCAAGTGTTTAGTCTGAGTGATATTCGCGACATCAAGGAAGAAGGCGTGCATTTTCGCAACCATTTGAGCGGGGAGAAATTATTTTTGTCGCCGGAAAAATCGATGGAAGTGCAAAATGCACTCGGTGCTGATATTATGATGGCTTTTGATGAATGTCCGCCATACCCCGCTGCATATGATTATATGGAAGATTCCGTTAATCGGACGAGCCGTTGGGCTGAGCGGTGTCTGGAAGCCCACAGTCGGGCGGACAAACAGGCTTTGTTCGGCATTGTTCAGGGAGGGGAGTACAAGGAATTGCGCAAACAAAG
>DASVCO010000099.1:0-15281 GCA_036381575.1 Caryophanales bacterium | reverse complement strand
CCGAAGAAAGAACCTTTCTTCCGGCTGAATCGTATGAGGATGAGTAACGCGATCGTTTATCTTTTCTGCCTTATGTTCATCGCATCCATCCCGGGAGGCGTAGCCTTTTTTTTATCAGATCACCCGGCTGATGTGCCACCGACTCTTTTTGTCCTGCAATTTGTCTTTTTCTATTATGTTTTCTTTTCTTTTTTCGGGCTTCTGAGCTTATCCGTACTGGCTCTGATAACTTTATGGCTCTCCAAGGGGCTCCAGCGTAAATTGACGTACCGGCAACTTTGGAAAATGTCCGCCTACGCCATAACGCTCCCGTTGCTGTTATACACTTTGGCTGAAAGCCTGAACGTTAATAATGGTTTCATCCTAAGTTTCCTTTTTCTTTTATCATTGGGGCTGGTTTCCCGGCTGATTACTGTGTTTCCTAAACGTTCGGCGTAGCCTGTGCAGCATTCTCCTTTTCCTTTACAACGATACGGGTTCCATCCACTGCGGTCACGACGACCGGAACCTCCGGTTTCAACCACTTTCCCTCTGTAATCGCACTATAAGGTCTCTCCTCAATGGTCACCGTCCCTATTGGGCGAAACGGTGTTACGGTCATCCCCTGTTTTCCAACTAATTGTCGATAACCCTCATTAATCGAATTATAGCCTAACTCACTGGTTAAACGATCTTTCAGCATTAATTTCGTCCAAAGCCCCCTTGCCGGAAAAACCTTCAGGAACAAAAAGGATAAGCATAATCCAATTAATAAACCCATTCCGACCAGAACGCCATACAGAAGAGAAGGAGCGGGAATCGCCAGTGCTGCCATCATCATCACAATTCCAGTCAACGCCGCAAATCCGTGATTGATCAGCTTGGCATCCAAAAGAATCAGTGCAATTCCTGCTAAATACAACAGGCAAAGCCAAAAGAAGTTCTCTACCGTCAAATAATAAGAAAAATACACCGCGATCAGGCCGATCCCGATCAACCCGAAAATACCGCGAGCTTTCACAAGCATTTCACCGAATAATAATAAGGACGCGGCCAATATAATAAAAAAACCGACCACAGGCAAATCCAACAGCATCATTATTCCTCCCCTCTTTCGTTTACTTTCTTATACGAAATTCCATTTGGAAAGGTTCCCGGATTCTTTTCAAAAACTGCCGGCTGTTCATCCCTAAATGATGACAACCGGCCGAAAAAGATCAAAACCATGATTTAATTGTATCTATTAGCGAACCAATGACGTTCAGTACTTTTGAAAAAAACGATTGAGTATCTTCGTCACTCAGGAATTCATCCAGCTTTTGGCTGACCTGCTGCAACTGATTTTTCAATTGGCCCCAATCGATATCCAAATTCTTAATATGGTTAAACAGTGTAACCAGTTTGTTCATTTGCTCATCCGTTAAATTGACGTCCAAATCATTGGCGACTTTCTGAATCAACTGTCGCAAATCCTCTTTCGTTTCAACCGGGTTATCTGCCATTTCCTGCTTAATCCGGGTAACCAATTGAGTTGCCTTTTCTTTTCCGATATCCTCACCAAGTTGGGCTGTACGGACAAGTTCCTCATTCGCAACCTTTTTTTGTTCATCGGAAATCTTCACATCGGTCTTCTGATCATAAGCTTTCAATATCCCTGTCAGCCCGCCCGTGCCCGAAACCGGAAATGGAGCCGTTACAAGAATTTCAGCATCCTGAATGCCTGCCGTCAAGAGAGCGTTGGCATACATACCTTCAGTTACATAGGTAATATTATGCGTTTTGACATTAAGCCCTTTTCCCTCTTCGAGCATAGTGATTTTTGTTGAGGAAATCGTCTGGTCCCCAATCTTCTCGTCGCTGATGTAATCGCCCAGATATTCGCGTTCTTCTTCGATGTTCACATAAATAATTTCAACATCTTCTCTATTGACATTCATTTCATTTAATACAGATTCCTCTTGGGCATCGCTCAGACCTTTCCCAAGCGTTACAAGCACATCACCCGGTTGTGTTTCCGCCAGTGCCGATATTGGCATGGCAAGCGCAAACAGAACCACAAAAGACAAAATACCTCGGATCAAGAGTTTCATTTTTCATCTCCCCCTAATTGATTTTATTTTATACGATCATTTAATGAAAACCAAGTCCCTGGAACATATTTTCATTGGGACAAGCATAAGGTTGTATTAGCCCAAAACAGGAGGATTGAAACATGAAAGGATTCCTTGGACTATGCCTAGCAGCGCTTGTGCTTTATACAATTTATTACGATTTGGAATACGGGACATTGCCGCAAACTTCAAAAGCCGCAACCGTTGAAACCCATAAACAGCAGAAACAGCCACAAGAAAAGATTCCTTCGAAAAAAATCAAAGTAAAACCGGGTCAGACCGTACTATCCATCGTTGAGAAAGTAAACGGCTCCAATCCTGTGTCGATCCAAAAAATCGTCCATGATTTTGAACAGTTGAATCCGGATGTCAACGCCAATCAAATTCAAATCGGCGAAACTTATCAATTTCCGGTTTATCACAAGAAAAGCGAATGATCAACGCTCCTGCTTGAAAGCATCATGTGGAAATTGCTACAATGAGACAGTGTAGAGATGGAAACATACAAGCATTTCATTTGGTTGAAAGCAAAGCCCGTTAAGGGCAATCGAGGAGATTAAGGGGGCGTTCGGGAATGAGCGAGATTACCCATAGAACGAAAACAAGGCCTGTGAAGGTTGGAAACCTGACAATCGGGGGAAACAATGAGGTTGTTGTGCAAAGTATGACGACAACAAAGACACATGACGTAGAAGCAACGGTGAAAGAAATTCACCGACTAGAAGAAGCGGGATGCCAGATTGTGCGTGTTGCCTGCCCGAAGATGGAGGATGCGCTGGCTATTCCGGATATTAAGAAACAAATCAACATACCGCTCGTGGCAGATATTCACTTTGATTATAAAATGGCATTGAAAGCAATTGAAGGCGGCGTCGACAAGATCCGCATCAATCCCGGAAACATCGGAAGCCGCGATCGAGTAGAAGCGGTTGTAAATGCCGCCAAGGAAAAAGGAATTCCGATTCGTATCGGAGTAAATGCCGGATCTCTCGAAAGGCATATTGTCGAGAAATACGGATATCCAACAGCAGATGGCATGGTCGAAAGCGCACTGTATCATATTAAAATCCTGGAAGACCTCGATTTTCATGATATTATCGTGTCCATGAAAGCTTCTGATGTATTTCTGGCAATTGAAGCATACGAAAAGGCAGCTCGTGCTTTTGACTACCCGCTGCACTTGGGTATCACGGAATCGGGAACCCAATTTGCCGGCTCAATCAAAAGTGCCGCCGGCCTCGGAACCATTCTCCATAAAGGAATCGGCAGCACCATGCGCGTTTCTTTAAGTGCCGATCCGGTTGAAGAAATAAAGGTTGCCCGGGAATTGTTGAAAACATTCGGGCTGGCTTCCAATGCCGCTACGTTAATTTCGTGCCCGACCTGCGGCCGAATCCAGATTGATTTAATCAAAATCGCGAACGAAGTGGAAGATTATATCGCACAAATCAAAGCGCCGATTAAAGTTGCGGTGCTCGGTTGCGCAGTTAACGGCCCAGGTGAGGCGCGCGAAGCCGATATCGGCATCGCCGGCGGAAAAGGGCAAGGATTGCTCTTTCGGCACGGGGAAATTATCCGTAAAGTTCCGGAAGACACAATGGTCGATGAACTGAAGAAAGAAGTCGACAAACTGGCTGAGGCACATTATGCGAAAATGGAGAAAGAAAAACAAGAAGCTTGATTTCAAAACCGGCACCCTTCCGAGTGCCGGTTTTTTTAATCTATAAGCCAGGTTGTGTACGCTTCAGGTTCCTTCTTTATCGGGGCTTCTGGTTCTTCATCAGGATAGCCGACAAACAAGAGCCCCAGAATCCATCCCTTCTCAGAAACGTTAAAAGCCTCTTTCATGATAGGATGATTGGCAGGCTTCCCCGTTCGCCATTTCACCCCCAACCCCATTTCATGGGCTGCCAACAGCATATTCTGAACGGCACAAGCGGTAGCGGCCGCTTCTTCAATCGGTTCAATTTTTGAACCCTGGTCGGGTTCAACTGCCGCGACAATAACTACCGGCGAACGCCTTGCTTTCTTAAGTCCGCTTTCTAACGCCAATTCTCTTTCTCCACCATCGGGATCCTTTAGCTTTTCCAAATTGATCTTTCCATAAGCCTTACCGAGTTTATCTCGGCCATCACCGATGAGCACATGAAAGTGCCACGGTTCGGTTTTATGATGGTTGGGCGCCCATCTGGCCGCCTCCAACATTTTTTCGAGCTTCTCCTTTTCCGGTACCTTTTCTGAAACTTTGCCTACGGACCGGCGGCTGTGTATGGCTTCCCACACTTCCATTCCAATTCCCCCTCATGAACATTCTCGGTTCATTATAAAACATAGCTCTCAAGGTCTCAATTTATTCCCCGTTTTCCAGATGCATTTGAAAGCGGAATGCCCATTTCGGTGCATTCCGCTTAATGTTGATTTCCCTATAGAAACGGTGCGGCAAACAAACTGATGACAATGGCGGCAATTCCTATACCGATTGCCCATCCTCCCCAGGCGTTTGCACCTTTGGAACGGGCAATAAAGCCGATAATAATACCGGCCGCTCCCATCACTACCGGTAAAAAGAAGAAGGCCAAAACAGAAAGGACTAGGGCGAGAATGCCATAGCCGGTTCCTTGACCCGCTTGCTCCCCACGATTGTCTTCATCAATTCTGGCATCGTCATCGGCACGTCCTAAATCGCCCGAAAACGGTGCAGTTTCCGCCGCTGTTTCTTCCAGGTAATCATCTCGTTCGTTCTCGCGTTCTTCATCTCTGCGATAATCTTCAGCCATTCGGAATCCCTCACTTTCCATTGATGAGGAGCAGTCTTAGTATGACACGAGGGAATCAGAATATAGGTGTTAATACTTTCTTAAATAGGAAACGCGATTAGGTTGCGGGTTGAAACGTGTGACAGCATGTTTCAGCAGAATCATCGGCCTCATCAATATGATCCGCTATCCCAATTAAAGCTCCGTCAGCACGCATTTGAAAATCATTTTCAGCGTGGGAATCAATTTCAACGAGAATCGAATCGGCCTCACAATTATTACCTTCTCCCCAGAATGCACAATTGGATACGTTACACTTGACAATCGGCATCTTTTTACTCCTTCCTCGCTTTGAAACATGAATTTCCTCAACCTCTTTTTTACCTTATGTTGTTTCCCGATAAAAAAAACTTGGCAAAACCCTCTCGGGCTGCCAAATGTTATCCACCGTATACATAATCCGCATTTTTCTTTTCTGCCTGCCGCCTGATTGTGACCGCATAACTGCTTTTGGAATCCCCATGTTCCTGTACGTAATTCTTCATGCCATAGATCCCCCGGTTATAAGCAGTCAGAGCTTTATTCCAGTTCCCATACTCCTCATACAGAAAATCAAGATAAGTGATCGCCAATTCTATCGAGTAATACGGATCAAATAATTTGTCCTTATTGTAGGGCATGTCTGCCATCTTGGCAATCCACGGCGCTGTGTTGGTCATGAATTGTGCCATTCCGTAAGCTCGTCCATATTTCGTTTCCGGTCCAATTAAATGTGTGTCAAAAGTTCCTCCGGTTTCCACCTTCAGTAATTCGAACACAATGTCCGGATCTACCCCTCGTTCTCGAGCCTCCATAACGAGAAACAGGCCCCACTTTTTCTTAAATTGATGGTTACTCGTTTGATAAAAACGAGCGGCGGTTTGCTGCGCATTTATCCAGGCCTCGTAGCTATTCTTCCCTGTTGCCGGTTTGTTTTGATTATTGGAATAAGATTTCACCATGCTTTTCATGGCAGCCGTTCGCGCCTTATGGTCAACCTGTTCTTGCAATTGAGCTTTTAACTGGCGATTATCTCTTTCTGCGTAAATCCACTCTGTCGTTACCACGGCGATCAACATCACCAGGGTACAATAAAGCCAGTTCTTTGCTATGAATGTTAACATCCAATCCCTCCCCAGTTCCGTTTCCGGAACTATGCCTGATCTTAGAGGGACAGATTGTTTTTTTCAAATAATATGCCTTCCCGGTGTCCTCCTTTAGTCACAAATCCACTCAAGATTCATAAACTAAGGTGTATCATTGCAAAATCAAAAAATATGGGAGGACATCAGTATGAATCCGTTCGTCAAGCAAATGGTCAATCATAAAATCAATTCCATAACACCTGAACAGCTTTATCAACTTGGCAATCAATACAACACGCCAATCACCATGGCACAGGCCCGGCAAATCACTTCGATCTTACATGAGCAGCCAGTTGATATTTTGGACGGAGCCCAACGCAGCAGAGTATTGGGAAGAATAGCGCGAGAGGTCGATCCTGCCGTCGCAAAGAAAATCAAATCCCTGCTTGAAGTGTTCCTTTAATGCAGCTACATAAGGGCAAAAAAAAGCGAGGCATTTAGCTTATGCCCCGATCAATTTATTTTGCAATTCCTTATCGAAGGTTTTCTTTTGCAGCATGGCGATTTCCAGTTGATACGGCGGTTTCCGACTGCTCTTATCCGGTCCGACATAAGGGGTTTCAAGAATTTTCGGGATATCCTGAAGCTGCGGATGATGAACAACGTAGCTCAGTGCATCAAACCCGATGTACCCGAATCCAATATTTTGGTGGCGGTCTTTAGCCGCTCCTTTTTCATTTTTGCTGTCATTAATGTGTAACACCTTGATCCGGTCAAGCCCAATGATACGATCGAATTCTTCCAGCACCCCGTCGAAATCATTTTTCACGTCATAACCGGCATCATGAGTATGGCATGTATCGAAGCACACTGACAGTTTCTCATTATGGGTGACCCCATCAATGATTTTCGCCAATTCTTCAAATGTCCGTCCGCATTCAGAGCCTTTGCCGGCCATGGTTTCAAGAGCAATTTGCACATTCTGATCAGCGGTCAGAACTTCATTCAAACCCTCGATAATTTTCTCGATCCCCGCATCCGGCCCGGCTCCTACATGGGCTCCCGGATGCAATACAATTTGTTTAGCTCCAATGGCCTCAGTACGTTCTGTTTCTGAGCGCAGAAAGTCAACACCGAGACGAAAGGTTTGTGGCTTTGTCGTATTGCCGATATTAATAATATACGGCGCATGGACAACAATCTCGTTAATGCCATTTTGCTTCATATGTTCGGTTCCGTTTTCAATGTTCAATTTTTCAATGGCTTTACGGCGAGTATTTTGCGGTGCCCCTGTATAAACCATGAATGTATTGGCACCGTAAGACACAGCCTCTTCGCTTGCTCCAAGCAACATTTTCGATCCGCTCATTGAAACATGTGACCCCAATTTAACCATTTATCTTCCTCGCCTTCTCCTTAGTTTCAATATATTTCCACGAACACACCATCTGTCCGTCGAATCCGTTATTCGGGAATTCTTATTCCCCTTTTTTATTTTATCATTTGACCTGTCCTTCGTCGAGTTTCCAAAAATACAGTAGTGATCCCAATTGAAATTCATCCCTTTGCCACCTTGAAACTAAGTCCGACTCTATCCGCAATGCCCCTCTGCCCCTTACAAGTGCCCATCCTTTCAGGATTCACTATGCATAGGTTAAAGCATAAACCATTATTCAACAGAAAGGAGACGAAATCGTGCCATTATTTGGATCAAATTCTCCCAAACCTCCATTTGGAAATGGCCCGCCTCAAGGGCCAGGAGGATTTCCCTTTGGTCCCCCTTCGGGAGGTTCCGGAGGACCAGGAGGATTTCTAAGTAAATTGTTAGGAGGTGGATTCTCTCAAGGTGGAAGCGCCGGTCCTCCAGGAGGAGGATTCCCATTTGGGCCTCCCGGAGGATTTGGAGGTGGACCTGCTGGGCCAGGAGGTTCAGGAGGCGGTCTTGGGGGACTGAGCAAACTGTTCGCGGCCGGATCGGGTTCGGGGGGCGCTGGTGCAGGCGGTGGACTAACAGGCATGATCGCCAATGTTCAAAAAGCGATCAAAATTATGCAGACCGTCGGGCCGCTTGTTCAGCGCTTTGGGCCTGTTGTTAAGAATTTGCCAAGTATTATCAATTTGATGAAAGAGTACCAACAATACAATGCCACCAGCGGCAACGACTCCACTGAAACGGATTCTGAAACAACCATCTCTGATACAAGTGACTCTGAGAATACGGCTGATTCCATTAAGAAGGACGATAATGATTCACTGGATACAAATGTGGAAGAAGAATTAACAGAAGCTTTATCTGATCAGCCCAAACTGGTACCGAAAAAAAAGAAAAAATCTACCCCAAGACTGTACGTTTAGCGAATTTCAACGGTTTTCTATATCCCTTTCTTTCTTTTCCGATTTCTGGGCGTTCGTCTTGCACGAAACAGGTAATCCTTGATGATTGCCCATACGCTCCTTTATAATAGGAACGGAATGAAAATGAGGGGGGAAACTGATGAAAGTCGTCAAAATCGCGCCGCGCGGGTACTGCTACGGTGTTGTCGATGCAATGGTCATGGCCCGTCGAGCGGCTCAAAACCCTGACTTGCCGAGACCGATATATATTCTCGGGATGATTGTCCACAATCATCATGTAACCGACGCTTTCGAGGATGAAGGAGTTATCACACTGGACGGTAAGAACCGTCTTGATATATTGAAACAGGTAGATCATGGAACCGTAATTTTCACCGCCCACGGCGTTTCGCCGGAGGTTCGGCGAGTTGCCGAGGAGAAGGGATTAACAACGATTGACGCCACTTGCCCCGATGTAACGAATACACACGATCTCATTCGGGAAAAGAGAGACGAAGGCTACCATATCGTATATGTCGGCAAGAAAGGCCATCCCGAACCTGAAGGGGCAATCGGGGTGGCACCTGATGTTGTCCACCTTGTAGAATCGTTAGAAGACGTCGATAATCTTGATCTTAACGCGGAGAAAATCCTGGCGACCAACCAAACCACCATGAGCCAATGGGATGTCAATCATATTATGGAAAAGGTCGTCGAGAAATACCCGCAAACGGAAATCACCAACGAAATTTGCCACGCCACCCAGGTTCGCCAGGAAGCAGTTGGTGACCAGGCAAAAGACGCGGATCTGCTTATTGTCGTTGGAGATCCGCGGAGCAACAACTCAAACCGGCTGGCGCAAGTCTCGGAGGAAATTGCCGGTACGCCCGGGCATCGCATTGCAAACCTTTCAGAATTGGACCTGAACTGGTTGGAGGGTGTAGAGAAAGTGGCTGTCACAGCAGGAGCTTCAACACCGACACCCATCACTAAACAAGTGATTCTTTTCCTCGATCAATACGATCAGAATGATCCTGCCACCTGGGATAAGGGAGCTCCGGTGGAACGGAAGAAAATTCTCCCGAAAGTGAAGGTCAAAAAGTAACTCCTCCGTGCGGAGGAGTTCTTTTCTTTACATAAATTGAAATGGATCTGTGTGAACTTGAGAGGAAAGCACCTCAGTATCATAATGTTTTTTCTTTATAAAATCCGACAGGAAGCGTCGTACCCCTTCTTTCATGACCTTTTCTACATTATGGCCGGGATCTACCACATTCAGGCCTTCCATCCAAGCGTCATGAGCGACATGATAGTAAACATCACCTGTTACATATACGTCAGCCCCTTTAAACCGGGCATTAGCCATATAGTCATCGCCCGAACCTCCAAGCACCGCCACTTTCTTAACCTTGTCCTCTAGATTCCCAACAACTCGCAGCCCCTCTACTTGAAAGGCTTCTTTCACATGTTCGGCAAACGCTTTGAGCGTCATTTCTTCTGCCAACACTCCGATTCGGCCGACTCCGGACACTTCTCCTTGATTATCAAGCGGGTATAAATCATAAGCCGCTTCTTCATATGGATGAGCTTTGATCATCGCTCGAATTGCCCGGGACTGGAGTTCAGCGGGAATAATCGTTTCAATCTTTACCTCATCCGCTTGTTCTAGTTTTCCGGTCGTTCCTATGTACGGGTTGGTTCCTTCTTGCGGCATAAATGTGCCAGTTCCCGAACTGTTAAACGTGCAGTGACTATAGTTGCCAATATAGCCCGCTCCCACATCACCTAATGCCTGGCGTACACCATCAGCATGTTCCTTTGGCACAAATACCACTAGCTTCTTCAGCTTGCTTTCGTTTGTCGGGACTAATACTTGTGTGTCCTTCAAACCAAGCGCCTCAGCCATCAGGTCATTTACGCCACCTTTTGCCACATCAAGATTGGTATGAGCGGCGTATACGGTAATATCATTTTTGATACACTTCTCAATAATTCGCCCTTGTGCGGTAGTGGTATCAATTTTCTGCAACGGATGAAAAATCAATGGATGATGAGCCACTATAAGGTCTACATGATTTTCAATGGCTTCGTCTACTACACTTTCCAATACATCAAGCGCAACCATGACTGTTTTTACCGGTTTGTTCAGCGATCCAATCTGTAATCCGATTTTCTTCCGGTCATTGTCAATCGCGAAATCTTTCGGCACCCACTGTTCAAACGCCTGAATCAACGCCTGGCCATTCGCTGCTTTACCCATTCAGTATCTCCTCCGTTTCATCGATCTTCTTTCTTAACCGCTTTTTTCGCTCCATAATCTCCTGGGTCTCTCCGGCATGAGCCAATTGTTCTTCAATCCGTTGCCATTTAGCGATTTCGGCTCGCCATTTTTTCCGAAATGCTGCATTCTGTTCTTTCATCAAAAACGGACCGTATCGCAGACCAGCTTCACCCGCCATTCGATAAGGGCTATGCCCGTCACCCCGTTCGGCGACCAACACCTCGTAAATTTTGCCATCCTCTTCAAGGATTGTTTCATCCCTCAATCGCCAACCATGAGTCATGAACCACAAACGCACTGTTTCTCCGGCAACATTCGGCTGTATCACCAGTCTTGAAACACCGGAAAGTTTACTTTGGCCGCGCTCAAGAATATCGGCTATCAACTTCCCTCCCATTCCGGCAATAGCAACTACATCGACCTCCCCAGGAGTGATCACTTCAAGTCCGTCTCCCTTACGAACGGAAATCCTGTCCGTCAAATTCCATTTTCGGACCTGGCTGAGTGCTGAGTGATAAGGACCTTCCGCCACTTCACCGGCAACCGCCTTTGATATTCTATTTTCCAAACAAAGATAACAGGGCAGATAAGCATGATCCGAACCGATGTCAGCCGCTGTTGCCCCGGCCGGAATTGCCCGGGCCACCGTATCTAAACGTTTGGAAAGCTTCAACTTATTCATCCCTCACACGCCCTAATGAAAAAAGCTCCCTGCTGGGCAGAAAGCTTTTCCTCTCTTTATTTCTTCTTTGACAACCAGGTTGCGACTTTCTCCGCAGCCTCACCTTTGATAATTCCGGCAGGCATTTTGCCGCCGCCTTTCTTGATTTGCTCCAAAATTTGTTCCTTCGATAGCTTACCGCCGATATGCGCAAGCGGAGGTCCGAATCCTCCCTGAAGGTTCTGTCCGTGACAGGATGCACAATTGGACAAGAAAATTTCCTTTGGCTTCGCATTTGCAGTTCCCGATTTGGCTTCAGGCTGGCCAAGCTGGCTCGCCCCGTAAAAAGAAATAATGAACATAAGTACAACGCCAAGAATCATCGTGACGCCGAACGGGATCAATGGATTGCTTTTCATGCTATGTCCTCCTTGAACGTTAGTTGCTACATATGTATATCCGGACTCTCTCTACATTTATATTTTACTTGAAAAAAGCAGTCAAGAAAAGGGAAAGCCCAACTGTTACGATTTTTGTCATAAATTATTCTACCACAGATGCCGCAAATTAAACAAAAAAAGAGACCGTTCTAGTAAGAACGGCTATGCTGTAGGAGTATCTTGGCTAGAACTCACCCAATCCCGAACCTCTTCCCGCAGTTTGTATTTCTGTACCTTCCCTGAAGCAGTCATTGGATAATCCTCAACAAAGAAGAAATATTTCGGGATTTTGTATTTCGCGATCTTCCCACCGCAATATTCAAGAAGATCCCTTTCCGAAATTCTCGACTCCGGCCGTTTCCTAATGTAGGCTGCCACCTGTTCCCCGTACCTTTCGTCAGGTGCCCCAACAACTTGAACATCCAACACATCAGGATGTGTATACAGAAATTCTTCGATTTCACGCGGGTAGATATTTTCACCACCGCGAATAATCATGTCTTTAAGGCGGCCCGTAATCTGGACATAACCTTCTTCATCGATTGTTGCCAGATCACCCGTGTGAAGCCAACCTTCCTCATCTATCGCATCGCTTGTTGCTTTTTCCATTTTGTAATAGCCCTTCATGACGTGATAACCCCTCGTGCACAATTCTCCGGGTGTATCCAGCGGAACCTCTTCACCATTAACAGGATCAATGATTTTTACTTCTACATGGGGCATTGCCTTACCGACAGTATTTACACGCCTTTCTATTGGATCATCGGTGCGGGTTTGCGTAATAACGGGTGATGACTCTGTCTGCCCGTAAGCAATTGTAATTTCCTCCATTCCCATTAGATCGATAACCTTTTTCATCACCTCAATCGGGCAAGGAGAACCCGCCATTATGCCAGTTCTTAAGGTGGACAGGTCGAATGAACCAAAATGATCAAGATTCAATTCCGCGATAAACATTGTGGGAACACCGTGCAAAGCGGTACAACGTTCAGTTTCAACTGTTTGTAATACCTTTTCGGGTGTAAATTCGACGACCGGAACGATTGTGGCTCCAACAGATGCAGCCGCTAAAGTTCCCAACACGCAACCGAAACAATGAAAAAACGGGACCGGAATACAAAGACGATCTTCATACGTCAGATTCATCGCTTGAGCAATTTGATAACCATTATTGGCGATATTGTAATGGGTAAGCATGACCCCTTTGGGAAAGCCCGTCGTCCCCGAAGTATATTGCATGTTAATCACATCGTTATAATGTAAGGAGGTTTCACGTTGTTTCAGCTCCTCATCGGAGACCTTCTCGGCCAAATTCAATAAATCCGACCAATTTTTCATCCCTTCAGGAGTTTCACCTTTTTCACCAAGATATACAAGGTTTTTCAGATAAGGAATTTGTTGTTTGCGCTCATTTACGATGTTTCGAACTATATCTACGTAGGAACTTCCCTTAAAACCGTCAATTAGAAACAGTGTTGTACTGTCGGATTGTTGCAAAAGGTATTCAAGTTCTCTTTCCTGATAACTTGTATTCACGGTCACTAACACGGCGCCGGCACGGGCCGAACCGAACTGAAGCAACAACCATTCCGGCACATTAGTCGCCCACGCGGCAATATGCTCACCTTTTTCAATACCAAGGCCGATCAGACCTTTGGCCACTTTCCCTGCCAACTCATAGAATTCTTTGTAGGTATAACGTATTCCCTGATCCTGATATACAACCGCCTCATGATCTCCCACCGATTCGGCTTTCTCCCGTAACAATTCACCGATGGTTTGTTCCAGTAACTTTGCCATGCTTGGCCTCCTTCAATATTTTCACACTCTGCTTTTGAGTGATGATCGACTAGTGCCTGGTTGGAACATGATCAAAGCTTCTCCCCATTTATCCAGATTTCTCTTAAGCCTAAACAAGGATAACAAATATTGGCAGTCCTTTCAAAAACGTCGATGGAGCGGGGTCAAATTGCTGAAACTGATCAACAACCGATTTCACGGGCAATGACAGTCCGTTGGACCTCCGAAGTGCCTTCGCCAATTTCCAGGAGCTTGGCATCACGCATATAACGTTCTACATGATAATCTCGCATATAACCGTTTCCGCCATGGATTTGAATGGCTTCCCGGCAAATTTCCATACAAATTTCCGAAGCGTACAATTTACACATCGACGCTTCCTTCCCAAACTTTCTTCCTTGATCTTTCAACCACGCTGCTTTATATACCATTGTCCGGGCAAGCTCCAGCTTCATGGCCATGTCAGCCAATTTGAATTGATTAACCTGAAATTTCGAAATCGGGCGCCCGAATTGTTTCCTTTCCTTGGCATAACTCAGTGCTTTTTCGTAAGCTGCCTGTGCAATGCCTACAGCCATCGCGCCAATCCCGATACGCCCGCCGTCAAGCGTTACAAGGAATTGTTGAAAGCCTTTCCCGCGTTCTCCAAGCATATTCTCCTGAGGAATCCGAACATCCTCCAATACCAGTTCGGTTGTATTTGATGCATGAAGCCCCATCTTTTCATAGTTATCTATGATAGAGAAACCTTCCGCATCAGTCGGTACGATCATTGCAGTGATTTCCTTTTCACCGTTATTTCGGCCGGTTATAGCCGTAAGTGGCACAAACTGAGCATAACTCGCATTGGTTATAAAGCATTTGTTACCGCTTACAATCCAGTCAGCACCATCTTCAAGAGCCTCTGTTTGCGTTCCCCCAGCGTCTGACCCGGCGTTTGGCTCTGTTAAGCCGAAGGCGCCAAGCGATTCTCCGCTGCAAATCGGCACAAGATATTTTTCCTTTTGCTCCTTTGTTCCAAATAAATGAATGGGCTGACCGCCGAGCGAAACATGAGCAGAATACGTAATACCTGTTGATCCACATGCTCGGCTTAGCTCTTCAACCACGATGGCAAAGCTTACAGTATCTCCGCCTCCGCCACCATATTCTTCAGGAAAAGGGAGTCCCATAATCCCGAGTTTCCCCAGTTTTTCGAATACTTCCTTAGGGAACCGTTTCTCCTTATCCCATTGCTCAGCTCCCGGCATTACTTCTTCTTCGCTGAATTCGCGAAGCATTTTGCGTATCATTTGCTGCTCTTCCGTCAAGTCAAAGTTCAAATTATTCTCCTCCAGTTCTCCCTCTTGTGCTCCAAATCTTCTTCCACTTATTATAAAAACAAAAATGTAAGCGTTTCAACCTTTTTTCATTTTACTTGCATTATTTCTTTCCTCCAAGGTGAAATACAAATAAATCAATATAAATCATCCCCAGAACCCTCTTGCACTTCGGGTGAAAAATCAGTAAAATAAACAGTACAAATCAATTCATCTTGATAATAGCGATAGCCTGAAGCTCATCCGACGATGTTAATGGTTCCGACAATCGTAAAATAGTAAATTTAAAAAGTGTGATTCAGAACCCTGTTTGGCTGAACGGAGAAGATACTTCATCGAATTGGCTTTAGGTCGTTTTGAAGACACAAAAAAAGTTTACTCCGAAAATGAAGTAAACCTTATTCTAAGAAATCTTTCAAGCGTTTGCTGCGGCTCGGGTGACGAAGCTTTCGCAAAGCCTTTGCTTCAATTTGACG
>DASVCO010000098.1:0-5335 GCA_036381575.1 Caryophanales bacterium | reverse complement strand
TTGTCACGAGAATATCTACATCAGTAAAAGCGCAAAAAGAGATTAACCCCGGTTTTTGCAATTTTGTATGGTCTGCCAATACAACTTTTTTCTGTCCAACCGAAACCATCATTTTTTTCACTTCGGCCTCATATAAATCCGCACTCATGAATCCGTGCCTGAGCGACACACCGGAGGTTCCCAAAAATACAATATCGGCATTGTAATTTTGCAGTTCCAACTCGGCTTGCGGCCCGTATAAGCTCATTGAATTTCTTTTCAGTTGGCCGCCAAGCATATAGATCGATGAACTCTCGTTTTTACTGCATTCTTCTATAATGTTGATCCCGTTCGAAATCACGGTTAAATCTCGCAATTCATTCATATACTTGGCCACGAACCAGGTTGTCGATCCCGCGTCCAACACAACGATTTGTTCATCTTGAACAAGCTGGGCTGCCCTTGACCCGATAAGATTTTTCTCGTCAAATAATTGAAACTGGCGTTGTTGAACGGGTGGTATGACATTTTCCATCCGGTGCAATTCTTCTGTTAGAATAGCTCCGCCGTAATTCTTTTCAACCAGGCCTTCTTTTGCGAGTTCATTCAAGTCACGGCGAATCGTTTCTTCCGACACCTGAAATTCATTGACAAGATCCGCCACCTTGACACTCTTCTGCTCAAGCAGCCTTTCTTTGATTTTGTTGCGGCGATGGACGACTATCATGTGAATCTCTCCTTTCTCCGCTGCAACCTACGGAACCGCGTGCCTGGTTTTCGTGAAATTGAACACGCCTCCTAACCTTTTAAGATGTCAGGTCGGGTTTATGATCCCAGGCAGTCTTCTTCCCGGTTTTCAATGATTCCGTCAGTAACAGGCGTTTCTGCTGGCTTTGGATGATATCCTTCCGAATGGACGGCATGTCGAATTCACTGGTGATTCTTTGCTTAAACTCCTCAGTAAGCGGTTTGAATTCGGAAAGCGATGCCAAATTGCGAACTTCACCTGGGTCCGCCAGTAAATCAAAAAGCAGCGGTTCATGTTCATGGACATACACATACTTGTACTGCCCTTTACGCAACATCACCATCGGTTGGATTGGTCCCTCTCCATAATACTCACAAAATGCCTCGTCTTTCCATTCTTTATCCTCGCCGCTCGTTAATAGTTTCTCAAAACTATCTCCGGCCATTTCGGAAATCCATGACTCACAATCCGGAACACCGGCAAGGGCCATGATGGTAGCGGCCAGATCCACAAGTGAAACGACTTCTTCTACCCTTTTGCCGGCTGGAAATTGATCGGGATATGCCATGATTAGCGGGATTTTCGCAGCACCGTCATAGAATGTCCTTTTGAACCACATGCCATGTTCGCCAAGCATCTCACCATGGTCACTGGTTACAATGATGATGGTATTTTCCATCATATTTAACCTTTCAAGTTCATCAATTATTTGCCCGACCTTATGGTCAAAATAACTCACCATTCCGTAATAGGCTCGGCGATTTTCAAGGATCTCTTCATCAGTCAACTCACAAATATCGAGTTCATGATGCTTTTGTATCCATTGGTTAAAGGGATGTCTCTCATCCATTTCTTCGCCGGGAACCTCAGGCATCGGGATTTCCTTTTCGTCGTACCAGCGCCAATATTCAGCGGTGATATGGAAGGGGTCATGCGGATGAAAAAAAGATGAGCAAAGAAAAAACGGCCTTTTCTCCTGCCTTCTTTTAAATGTCCTGATTTGTTCCAGTGTCCGGTTCAGCACTTTTTCGTCATAATCCAAATTATTATTGAGCTCGCGGGCTCCGGGATTTTTAAGTCTTTTGACACCAGTTCCATGATTATGATAGACGCCTTTCGTCCAATCTGGCGTCAGATCAAAACCGGCTGTATGAATGTCTCTTGTTAACCGATGTTCAAATCCATGTAATTGGTCCGGCCCGACAAAATGCATCTTCCCTGACAACACCGTCTCATACCCTGCTCTTCTCAAATGATGCATGAAAGTCGGACAATCGGCGGACAACTCAGAACCATTATCATAGACCCCTATCTCACTGATAAGTTTCCCGGAAACAAAGGATGCCCGGGAAGGAGCGCAAATAGGTGAATTACAATAAGCGTTTTCAAACGTTACCCCTTTTGTAACAAGGCGATCAATATTTGGTGTTTGCACAACAGGATGACCTAAGGCCCCAATCACATCGAAAGCCATTTGATCCGCCATGATCATTACAATATTAGGTTTTGATTGTTCCATTATACGACCCCTTTTTTTCCATCAGTTGACAGTCTATTTATCTCATCCTTTGCTGCGAAACGATTACTCGCTCCACTCTAACAAATCCGTTTCCACTACAGGTTTAGCGATATCCTTTGGAATACGGAACGTTTTGATTTCTGAAGGCCCGAATTGAGCCTCAATGGCCCGTTCCCATTTGGGCAAGCGAATTGTTGCGGCAGCAGCATGATTTGTTGTTTCATGGCACCGTAGAATGAGATCATCGTTGTCTTCCGCCTTTTTCAAAGCACTCACGACTACAGTTGCCGAATCTACAGATAAGAAACTATCCTTTTGCGGCAACGTCCCATTATGATAGGTTTCAATCAAGGTTTCCGGCTTCTGATTCAGTTCAGCGGCCTTTCTCACAGTGTCAGCTGTTTCCCAATTTCCCTTATGGGGCAACAAAGTGTAGGTGAACCGTTGGATTCCTTGGTCGATAAAAGTATAATGTCCTTCCGGATCCGGTACGAGCGGATCATGATGAGCGTAGACTGGACTTCTCAGTACCGTAATGGACATCTCTTTATTGGTTATGTCAAAGCTGTATTTGCCATCATTCAACAAGCTGAGACCATACATTTCACCAGTCGGGGGATGGGTTCCGGAAATATCTACCCAGCTTTGGCCCGGTTCTTCCTCACCGTTGCATTCGCGAACAATATGGCCATAAGGGATCTCATAAGTTCCTTTCCGGAACACAAGATTGACTGGGAATTTCAGCTTCAATGTTTTAAACGATTCCTGCCAGTTTACCGTAACCTGAACATCAATCTGATTCAGTTCTCGGTACATTGTGAAGTCCTGGACAAGCGTCGATTTACCGTACTCGCTTTTCACACGAATGACGGATTTAACTGGTCCGTGTTCTACCCGGCTCACACTTTTTGCTTTAAATTGGCCGATCTCTTCCTGGTAGCGCAAAACATTGTGGGACCATGTATCACTATGGTCGTCAAGAACCACAGGTCTCGCAGCGGGGCCATCCAATAATTCAAGATTTTCCTCTTTGTCGTACAAGCTCACCACAAAACCGGTTTCCGGGTCTATCTCCACCCGATGCTGCTCGTTTTCCAGAATATAATCCGTAGCTTTGCTCGACGGAAAGGTCTGTTTCTTTTCGTTTTTTAACAGTTTATAGACCCGGTAGCCTAGCGAAGGCAAATCGGCGATGAAACTAAGCCGGAATCTTCCCCCGGCCGTTGCCTGGGATTGTACCGCCTGCATCGCAACCTGGCGTCCTTCGTCATCAACCAATACGTCCGAATCTTTCAAGCCGCCTACCTCAAGTTCAACGTTCACCTTACTCTCCCAGGAGTGAGGATTGAAAACAACAATCGGCTTCATGCCTTCTTCTTCTTCAATGTCAATACGCCAGGACAGTGATTGAACAGCGTTGTTTAACCCACGTGAGGCAATAGCGTTGGATTCCCCAAAGGAGTCTCTCGCGTCCTCATATGCGGCTTCAAGACTTGTGCCAGCCAAAATATCGTGGAATTGATTAAACAATACATTCTTCCACGCTCTGCTGAAATCGGGGTAAGGTTGACCCGTCAGCCAATCAGCGACTGCGGAAAATTTCTCCGCTTTCAAAAGCAAATTTTCCGACTGCCGATTCCAGCGTTTCACACCGGAATGAGCCGCATAGCAACCGCTGGCGTGGTGCTGGAGATCATCATGAACAACCGGGAAGGTTAAATCTTTATTTGTTAACTCCGCAAAAAATCGGTTAGGCGTGCTAAACTTCAACGCCGGAAATTCTGGATCCTTATTAAGCTTACGTACACTCTCAATATTTTCTTTCGTTGGCCCTCCGCCATGGTTACCCACACCGTAAAAGCACATCAGATCATTATAGGGTTCCCGCAGCTCTCCGGCTGTTCGGCGCACATGTTTGTCAAGTTCCTTTCCCCATGTGCAATATTCGAAAGGAATTCTGAAAGTGAGCACCTGGCTGCCATCATCCGATTCCCACCAAAATAACCGACCGGGCAAACCTTTCTCCTGAGGAGCAGGACGCATGAAAATATATTGATCCATTCCCGATTTTCGTAATATTTGCGGAAGCATGCCGTGGTGTCCGAAACTGTCGACGTTATAGCCGACCTTGGCTGTCACACCGAATTTCTCCTGAAAATAATGCTGTCCGTATATGCCCTGACGGACAAAGGACTCACCACCCGGAATATTGCAATCCGGCTGAACCCACCAACCGCCAACAATTTCCCAGCGCCCCTCCTCAATCCGCTGTTTGATTTCCTCAAACATTTCCGGTTCATTGTTCTCAATCCACTCATAATTCGCAGCCGAACTTGACGTGAACAGAAAATCATCAGATTCCTTCATTCGATCCAGGGCGGAACGAAACGTTGCCTTCGTTTCTTGAAAACCTTCCTGCCATTGCCATAACCACACAGGATCAAGATGAGCGTTTCCGATCATATGTAAGGTTTGTTGTCCTGTCTTTGGTTGAGCTTTTAATGATTCATCTGCTACCTTGTTCATCATTCAACCTCCAATTTGCCTTTCATGTCGTTGTCTTTTTAAGTTCCTTTACTTTTTCAAACGTGTATTGAATCAACGGCGCTAATGCGTTGCCGGTGATCCGTTTCTGATGATTCTCTACCTCTTCCGACGATTCTTTCAACCATTTTACCGGCGTCTCAATATCCTGCCCTGCCTCAGCCGCCCTGAGTACTTCAATGGCCCGTCTTCCTGCCCATGCCCAGCTTTCAAGCAATACGATCCATGGAATCAGGTTGTTTCTCAAGGCATAACAAGACATGCGATTTTTGATAAAATAACCCGCCTCGTCAAGTTCATCGAGATATTGATAAAGCCTATCGAGTTTATCGTTATTTGAAACCTGTTCCCCTTGACTTAATGAATCCAACGCATCGTCTGCCAACTGTTTCAACGTAACAGCATTTGACTGATTTAAGCAGGACTGCAGGGAATTTTCCGCGAACCGCATTAATGCCGGATAACTTTCCTCTCCGCCAATTTTCTTTAGTGCCTGTTCCCACGATTCCCACGGCTCATACCCTTCCGGATCCTGAAAATAATCA
>DASVCO010000097.1:0-3011 GCA_036381575.1 Caryophanales bacterium | reverse complement strand
CTGAGCCTGAAGAAGTTCTTCAGTTATTTGTCTGATAGAGGGGCAATTATCCCGCTATCGAAACGTTCCAAACACTATTTCTACCAAGATTCCTCGTCCTTCGTATGTGTTCCCAAAAAAATATTTACGTTACCCCTCCCCCAACCCTTTCTCCGCTTGACCTCAAGTCTCCTTTTCTGAACTTGTTCCTATAAAAAGTTCAAACAATAGAGTACAATTGCTGAAATTCATGAATGATGTAATCAGAAATACTGTTTTTTTCGTACCCATCAGTAAAATAACAAGCACTGATCCCCGCATTTTTCGCTGATAACAAATCTAAGTCTCTATCCCCGATCATTACGGCCTCTGAATGAATCATATGATATTCGTCAATAAGATAATTGATAGCATCAGGGCTGGGTTTTCTCTCAAATCCTTGTTGGGATGTTATAAAATCAGAAAAATAATCATACAAACCGTATTTTTTCAGTAACTTTATCGAGGATTCTCCCCTGTGGGTATACAAATAGTTTTTTCTATTCGTTGAATGAATGTATTTACAAACCTCCTCAATTCCTTCAAATGGTTTAGATACTTCAACTTCCACTTTATTTCTTCTTGATTGGTATTTTGCCACGAATTCCTTGTCTATTTGATACTTTACTTCATAATACTTTAATGCAGTTGACGCAGATACCTTCATTTGTCTCACAATTTCCTCTAAGGGTTCTTCAATTCCCTCTTCTTCAAGCAATTCCTTAAATATTTGCGCCATTACCGGATAAGTATCAAAAAGAGTGCCATCAAAATCCCAAATTACGTGCTTGTACATTTGGAACCCCCTTGTATATACAGTCTAAATACAAACTTTCACTATCTGTATATTTAAGTTTATCATACGTGCGCCTTCAAGCTTAAAATCAAATTGATTGCATTCCCTATATAAAAAAGAACCAGGATGGCGTACCATTGGTACGCTCCCGATTCTTTCTGTGAAATATTTAACCTCTATACATAACTGTCGACTGCTTCCACTTCAACAGATCAAGATTAAATTCGATATCCCCTACTCCACAGTAACGCTCTTGGCCAAATTCCTCGGCTTATCAACGTCGCAACCACGGTGGAGCGCAGCGTAATAAGCGATTAGCTGCATAGGGACTACCGAAACAAGCGGTGTCAGGTATTCGTGTACAGTCGGTAGAACGATGCTGTCTTCTTGTTCTTCGAGGCCGGTCATGCTGATGACGCATGGATTGGCTCCGCGGGCGTGCACTTCCTTGACGTTGCCGCGGATGCTGCCGTTGACGCGCGGTTGAGTGGCAAGGGCCACGACCGGCGTGCCTTCTTCAATCAAGGCGATCGTGCCGTGTTTGAGTTCGCCGCCTGCGAAGCCTTCCGCCTGAATGTAGGAAATCTCCTTTAGCTTCAAGGCACCTTCAAGGCAGACATAGTAGTCGACAGCGCGGCCGATGAAGAAGCAATTTCGCGTTGTTGGAAGAAAGTCGCGAGCGACTTGTTCCATGTCGTCTTTTTGATCGACCAGCGATTCCATTGCATTGGCGACAATGCCCAGCTCCTGAATGGGATCGAAATCGAGCTCCCTGCCTTCCACCCGTGCAGTGTCAACCGCCAGGATGGCCAACACAGCGATTTGGGCCGTGTAGGCTTTCGTGGATGCTACCGCAATTTCCGGGCCGGCGTGAAGCAACAACGTATGGTCCGCTTCACGCGATAAAGTGGATCCAGTCACATTTGTAATGGTTAGGGCCTTGTAGCCGCGTTTCTTCACCTGCACAAGCACGGAACGGCTGTCAGCGGTCTCTCCGCTTTGAGATATAAAAACAAACAGCGGGTTTTTGGACAGTAACGGCATGTTATAGGAAAATTCACTGGCAATGTGAACTTCAACCGGAATACCGGCAGTTTTCTCGATCAATTGCTTGCCGACCAGCCCGGCGTGATAACTTGTGCCACAGGCAATGATGTAAAGCCGATCCGCGTCATGCATTGCACCGCGAACATCATCAGCCAATTTCAAATCACCATTTTCGTCCTGATATTCGCCAATGATGCGCCGGATTACAGCCGGCTGTTCGTCGATTTCCTTCAGCATGTAATGCGGATAGGTGCCCTTTTCGATGTCGCTGGCATCCAGTTCCGCAATAAAAGGATCACGTTCGACACGTTCACCATCAAGCTTCTCGATCTCAACAGAATCCCGAGTTACATGAACCGTTTCCTTATCCATCAGTTCCACGAAATGATCTGTGATCTCAAGCACAGCCATAGCATCACTCGCTACAACATTCTCTCCATCACCAAGACCGACAAGTAACGGACTTTTGTTTTTCGCTACATAGATGGAATCATCATCTTCGCGATCAAGCAATGCAAGGGCATATGAACCCTCCAGAAGCGACAAAGTCTTGCGGAATGCTTCATCGACGGTTGACCCGTCACCGACAAATTTTTCAATAAGCTGTACGATCACTTCCGTATCGGTCTCACTTACCCATTCCACATCCGACAAATATTCCCGCTTCAACGGCCCATAATTTTCGATAACGCCATTGTGCACTAGAGTGAATCGCTTTGATGAGCTTTGATGCGGATGGGCATTCTCTCTACTTGGCGCACCATGGGTTGCCCAACGTGTGTGCCCAATCCCCGCAGTCCCTTCAAGATCTTCGTTTACGGCATCACGCAACGAAGCGATTCGGCCTTTTTCTTTAAAAACTCGCGTTTTTCCCTCTTCGACAACAGCGATCCCAGCCGAATCATAACCTCTGTATTCCAACTTTTCCAATCCATGCAACAAGATTTCTTTCGCATCTTTCTGTCCGATGTAACCAACAATTCCACACATACAATTTTCCTCCCGATATGGGGCAAGGAAAACCCTTGGGGGCATTCCCGCCCCGCTTGTTTGTATGCATCAACACCTTTGCGTTTGTGCGGAAAGTCGCCTTCCCGTTTTCAACAAAGGTTTAGCGGTTGTCATGCGGCAACCGAGGGGCATCCGCCGA
>DASVCO010000096.1:0-8630 GCA_036381575.1 Caryophanales bacterium | reverse complement strand
GCTTCCCGAAGGTCCGCCGAAGAAGAGGCGACGGGGATCATAGGGTCGGAATGATCCCCGAAGGTCCGTCGAAGAAGTGGCTACGGGGATCATAGAGGCGGAATGATCCTCGAAGGTCCACCGAAGAAGAGGCTACGGGGATCATAGGGGCGGAATGATCCTCGAAGGTCCGCCGGAGAAGAGGCTACGGGGATCATAGAGGCGGAATGATCCTCGAAGGTCCGCCGAATAAGAGGCTACGGTGATCATAGAGGCGGAATGATCCTCGAAGGTCCGCTGAAGAAGGATCTTCCGAGACAAAGGAACTTTACAGGAGGCAAACAAAATTTTATTTGTAATAAAAAAATTTTTGTTGACAATCAAAAAAATATTTTTTAGTATAGATAAAAAGATTGAAGGGTCGATCAATTCAAAAAGTGGGAGCGAAACTCTTGGAACATATTAACGAGGAATTGGATTTATTAAAGTCGCTGATTACAGGAATTAAGAATCATTTCGGGGACAAATGCGAAACGGTGCTTTTGGACCTGACCAATTATGAGGAATATGGAAGCGGTTTAATTGTTGCGATTGAGAATGGCCATATCACAGGCAGAAAGGTTGGGGATACGGGAACCAATTTGGGCCTTGAAGTCATAAGGGGAACGGATCGAGGTGGGGATAAACACAATTACCTGACTCAAACGAAAGACGGCCGAATGCTTCGTTCCACAAGTATGTTCATCAGGAATTCCGAGGGTACGCCTATTGGTTGTATCTGTATCAATCTGGATATTACCGATCTGATGATGGCGGAAAATACGATCAAGGATTTCACCATGCTGGATGATTTGAAAACGGATGTCAACGAAGTCTTTGTCAATAACGTCAACGACGTATTGGATATTCTCATTCAAGAAGCACAGGATTATGTTGGCAAACCGGTTGTGCTTATGGAAAAGGACGACAAAAAGAAAGGCATCAAATATTTGGACCAAAAGGGAGCATTCCTGATAAAAAAATCCGGCGACAAGATTTGTTCTTATTTTGGCATTTCAAAGTACACGCTATATAACTACCTGGAAGAGGTAAGAAATCAAGAAGACTAGAGTCCGGGCAGGAGGATCATCATGAGTAAAATTGAAGAAAGATTAAAACAGTTGGGGATCGAGCTGCCAGAACCACCAAAACCGGCTGCGGTGTACATACCCACCCAACAAACAGGGAATCTGGTTTACACTTCAGGCCAGGATTGTAAGAAAGATGGAAAACTGATTTATGAAGGCAAGCTGGGAAAAGAGTTAACCATTGAACAAGGACAAGAGGCTGCCCGTCAAACCGCCATCAACTGTCTTTCAGTGCTGAAGGCGCATATAGGAGACCTGGAGAGGATCACGAAGATTGTAAAGGTGTTGGCTTTTGTAAACAGTGCGCCTGGATTTGTTGAACAACCCTATGTTGTGAATGGCGCCTCGGAATTACTGGAAGAGGTTTTTGGTGAAAAAGGCAAGCATGCCCGGTCTGCGATCTCGGCAAACGAATTACCTTTTAACACCCCGGTTGAAACCGAGATGATCGTCGAGATTACGGAAACATTTTGAAAGCGCATTCCTATAAAAATAAGGAGGCATTCTATGATGGATACCCCGGCAGTTGTCATTGATCATTCGAAATTGACCGCCAATATCGAACAAATGGCTGAAAAAATTAAGGCAACAAAGGTGAACCTGCGCCCTCACATCAAGACACATAAGCTTCCCTGGATTGCCAAAAAACAGCTGGAGGCAGGTGCGGTGGGGATCACGTCCGCCAAGGTAACAGAAGCAAGGGTGATGGCTGACCACGGAATCAAGGATATTTTTATCGCTTATCCTTTGGTTACGGAACAGAAAATCGAAGCGGCCATTGATTTAAACAATCGGATTCGTTTAATTGTAGCTGCTGATAGTTTGAAAGGGGCGGAGCTTCTCTCTTTAGCGGCAGGCCGAAACAACACGAAATTCGAGATCCGCTTGGAGGTCGATACGGGGTTGAGAAGAACGGGGATCCCCTATGATCAGGCGGTTGAACTTGCCAAACAGATTGATAACCTTCCAAATCTTCGTTTGACAGGGATTTATACATTCCGGGGCCCGGTTTTGAATGGGCAATCCACCTTGAACGTTCAGGAAGCAGGCCGCGAGGAAGGACAAATCATGGTGGCTTTGGCTGAGCAAATCCGTGCCGAAGGGATTTCCATTCGTGATGTCAGTGTAGGATCAACTCAAACATCAGCCTACGCTGCGGAGGTTCCGGGAGTAACAGAGGTCAGGCCGGGGACATATGTGTTTTACGATGCAATGCAAGAGCAGTATGGGTGTTGTACCGAGGAAGAATGTGCGGCAACAGTTCTGGCCACGGTGGTAAGCCGGCCTTCTAAGGATCTGGCTATCATTGACGGCGGAAGCAAAACCTTTGCAACGGACGTACAACCGACGAGCTCACCTATTAAACTAGAGGGTTTTGGTAAAGTTGTGGGTCATCCCAATGTCACCTTTAAGGACATGAAGGAAGAACACGGGATTTTCCATATTGAAGGAGAATCGGACCTCCAGATTGGCGATGTGGTTGAAATTATTCCTAATCATATTTGCAGTACGGTGAATCTCCATAATCAAGTATTTATCAAAGACGACAAGGGTCAATATGAAAGATTTCCTGTCCTGGCGCGCGGCAAATTACAGTAAAGGGGTTTTCGAGCATGCTTGATCTTGTTATCAAAAATGGCCGTATTGTCGATGGCACCGGGAATCCCTGGTTTTTCGGTAGTGTTGGAGTAAAGGATGGTTTGATCACGCATGTGGGTGCCGTCAATACAGAGAGCAAGGAAGCCATTGATGCCAAGGGGCAAATTGTTTCTCCGGGTTTTATCGATGGCCATTCCCATTCGGATTTGCTTGTTTTGAAGGATCCACACTTTGATCTTAAGTTGCAGCAAGGGGTAACGACAGAGGTTGTCGGCAATTGCGGATTGGCGCCCGCGCCGTTTGTGAAGAAACATGGTGATCTGTTAAAAGAATACATTGAACCTGTGGTTGGAAGCACGACCTGGGCATGGCCGTGGGAAACGATTGAAGACTATATCAATTACCTTGATAAAGCAGGCCTTTCCGAAAATGTGGGGACCTATGTTGCCCACGGTTCGCTTCGTATTGCGGTAATGGGATTTGAAAATCGTCCTGCCGATCAAAAAGAGATGCAAGCGATGAAGGATCTTCTGGAAGAAGGGATGAAAGCCGGGGCGATTGGCTTATCGATAGGGTTGCTTTATTCACCCGGCCGTTACGCTTCAAAAGAAGAGCTTGCAGAACTATGCAGTGTTTTGCCGAAATACAACGGTTTGTTGGCTACCCATATTCGCGGAGAAGGGAATAATCTCCTTCCGTCGGTTGAAGAGGTCAGTTGGATTGCTGAGAAAAGCGGTGTTTCCTTACAGGTCAGCCATTTAAAAGCGGCCGGGAAGCGAAATTGGGGCGATGTGATGAGGGCCATTGAATTGATCGAAGATGGCCGTGCGCGGGGGATGGACATTACATGTGACGTATATCCCTATGATGCTGGTTCAACCATGCTGACAACGGTTTTACCGCCATGGTCGCTTGAAGGAGGAATTCCTGCTTGTTTAGAGCGGCTGCGTGACGGGTCGACCCGAGAAAAAATTAAGGCAGAGTTACGTGAGGAACAGGAAGATTGGGATAATCTTGTCGTATCAACAGGTTGGGATAGTATCGTTCTGTCTTCTGTTTCGAACAACAAACAATATGAAGGACGCAATGTTTTGGAGATCAGCCAAGAATTGGGGAAAGATCCGATTGACACGGCTTTGGATTTACTTCTCGAAGAGGGAGGCAATATTTCCATTGTCTATTACCACATGGCCGGCTCAGATGTGGAGCAGGTCATCAAATGGGATAAGTCACTGGTGATTTCCGATAGTTTGGGATGTGAAACAGGAAAACCTCATCCACGGACCTTTGGCACTTTCCCTCGTTTATTTGCCATGTATGTTCGGGACAAGAAGCTGCTGTCTTTGGAACAAGCTGTCCGTAAAGTCACTTCTTTTCCTGCCCAACGGTTCTCTTTAGGAAAAAGGGGATTGATTAAGCCTGGCTACCATGCTGATTTAACTGTTTTTGATTATGAGGGAATTTCTGATACGGCAACTTATCAAGAGCCTGAACAATACCCTCAAGGAATTTCCTATGTGGTTGTTAATGGTTCCCCGGCTGTAGCTCATCAAAAGAATACTCGGTCAACCAGAGGCTCAGTCGTTTCTGCAGTTCGTACATTGGGTTGTTAATGCCTTAGGGCGTTAACAACGCCCGAAATAGATTGAATCTTTTTATTTTAAAGGAGGAACTCGAATGGCTGAAAATCAGATCGTTTATCTCATTGTCTTTTTGATTTTTATCGCATTGATGTTTGTGGTCGGGGTCTTGGTTTCAAGGAATGTGAAATCCGGTGAAGATTTCCTGATGGGCGGAAGAGGGCTTTCGATTTTTCTTTTGACGGGTACTACCGTGGCTACTCTTGTGGGGACCGGCTCAAGTATGGGAGCTGTTCAATTCGCTTACTCCAACGGATGGGCGGGCGCTTTATATGGAATCGGCGGCGCTGTAGGGGTATTTGCCCTGTTGCTGCTATTTGCTGACGTTAGAAAACTTAATTTTATGACATTCTCCGAGGAACTCAGTTATTATTTCGGCGCCAGTAAGTTGGTCAAGGGGCTTACCTCGATTCTTCTGTATGTGGCTTCAATCGGCTGGCTCGGCACGCATATTTTGGGAGGCAGTTTGTATTTATCCTATATAACGGGTTTGGAACCTACTGTCTCAAAATTACTAGTCGCTTTGGGCTTCACCTTATTCACCATAGTTGGCGGATACTTGTCAGTTGTTATCACCGATGTCATTCAGGGGTTTATCTTGTTTTTCGGCTTTGCGTTTTTAACTGTACTTTCCCTTGTAAAAGTCGGAGGCTTTTCAGCCATTTCCGAACAAATGCCCGATGACGCCACGTCCTTTTTGGGAATTCAGCATATTGGGTTCATCCCTGCTATTTCATTAATTGCTGTTATTGCGGTAGGTGTTTTGGCAACGCCTTCTTATCGCCAGCGAATTTATTCGAGCCAAAATGTCGCAACAGTCAAAAAAGGATTCTTGATTACAGGCATTCTGTTCGCCATTTTTTCGTTGTTCCCGTCCGTTGCAGGCATGTCCGCTCATATTTTAAATCCTGATATCAAGTCAGGCTTCGCTTTTCCTTATTTGGCCACTCAGGTTTTCCCTTTATGGATCGGGGCGATCATTCTCATTTCGGGGTTGAGTGCGACATTGTCTTCCGGGAGTTCTGATTACATCGCAGCCGTTACCATCTTATTGAGGGACGTCTATCAGGTTTTCACAGGGAAGGTGCCAAGGAAAGAAAAGATGGTTTTGTATTCGAGAATCTCGTTGGTCCTCACTATTATTCTGGCGTTTGGATTAGTGTTGGGAACCACCAATATCATTGGTTTTATTTCCAGCTTTATTTCGACCGTGTTATCCGGTTTGTTTGTCGCCTCGTTACTAGGAAAGTTCTGGCCTCGGGCGAATTGGCAGGGCGGCCTTGCAAGTTTGATTAGCGGTTCCGCCATTTCCTTGACTGTGTTATCGAATGATTCGCTCCTTGCGTACTTGGGCAATCCGATTTTGCCTTCATTGATAGGAGCCCTGGTCTTTGGCGTTATTGTGAGTTTGGTGACTCCGGAAAGCAAGGTTAGCAAAGAAGAGGCCTTGAGAATATTAGATGAAGAGAGAGCCGTTGTCGACGTCGGAACCCAAATTAGTCATGGTCCGGAGGAGAAAAGTGTGAACGGGTAGGCGGCGGTTGCGGTGGAGGATGTCGCCTGCTACGCGCGCGCTGGCGCGCCACCGCAGGGTTGTAATTTGAGCAGTCCCCTTGGGGACTGTTCCTTTTTTTGGTTTGGGTGGAGGAGGGGCGGAACTGGTCGGGGGATGGATTTCGGGAATCAGAGAAGGTGACTGATGCCCGAAGGTCACCGGGAAGAGGGATTTCGGGAATCAGAGGAGGTGACTGATGCCCGAAAATTGGTCGGAGGAGGGATTTCGGGAATCAGAGGAGGTAACTGATGCCCGAAAATTGGTTGGGGGATGGATTTCGGGAATCAGAGGAGGTAACTGATGCCCGAAGGTCACCGGGAAGAGGGATTTCGGTGATCATAGAGGAAGAATGACTTGTGAAAGTGCCCGAAGCGTGTCCGAAGGAGGGGGAACGGGAACAATGGAGGTGTGAAAGTGCCCGAAAAGCGCCTGGGGAAGGGAAAATGGGAACAACCAATGCGAGAAAGGGGCCTATTGACAGGGAAAGGGGATCGTATACCATTGGGGTAACGATCTACTTGTTTTTTTATAGGGGACTCGAGGTTTTTCGGGCGAAAACCGGTTTTATTTTTTCATTACGGGGTGATGGACTTGGCCAACTATTATGTGGTGAAGGTTGGAAGGGAAACGGGGATTTTTCAGACGTGGGAGGCCTGTCGAAAGCAGGTTGAAGGCTACAGTGGCGCTGTTTATCAATCTTTTCCGACTTTAGAGAAGGCTCGTATTTTTTTATCGGGCAAGGATGCTTCCGAAGCTATCGCTATTTATATTGATGGCAGTTATAAGGAGTCAGTCGGGCTTTATTCTTATGGTTGTGTCATTCTGAGTCCCGAGCAGGAGACGTTCTCCGGTGTAGGCCTGGACCAGGCGGATGCTTCGTTAAGAAATGTGGCGGGAGAGTTGCTGGGGGCGATGAAGGCAATCGAATGGGCCTGTCAGCATCAATATAAAGCTGTTGTTCTTTATCATGATTATACCGGTCTTGCAAAGTGGGCTTCCGGGGAATGGACAGCCCGGACGGAGCAAACCCGTGAGTATGTGGCATTCTTGGAGCAGTACCGGGAAAGAATCGACATTTCGTTTGTAAAAGTCGAAGCCCATTCGGGGAATCGTTATAATGACGAAGCTGACCGGCTGGCAAAGCAGGCATTGGCGGATTATGCGGCCAACACTTGACCGGGAAAAAAATGATCCCACCTGGTCGTTATCATCCCCAATCGGATGTGTGGTAAAATAATGTCAGGTGATTTTTTTATGGCAATGATTTTTTCATAAGTTATGGGGGTTGATTATGGCGATTTTGGTAACCGGAGGAGCGGGTTATATCGGAAGCCACACTTGTGTGGAGCTCTTGAATGCAGATTATGAGTTGGTTGTGGTCGATAATCTCTCGAATAGTAATCAGGAATCCCTGAAGCGGGTCCGTGAGATTACAGGGAAGTCTTTTGCCTTTTATCATGTGGATTTGCTGGATAAGCAAGGGCTGGATCGTGTCTTTTCCGAGAATCACATTGAGGCGGTTATTCATTTTGCCGGCTTGAAGGCTGTCGGTGAGTCTGTTGAAATGCCGCTTCGTTATTATCATAACAATTTGACCGGGACGTTTGTGCTGTGCGAGGTCATGCAAAGGCACGGCGTTCATAAATTGGTTTTCAGTTCCTCGGCGACGGTTTATGGTATGCAGGAGAAGGTGCCTTTGTCTGAGGAATTGCCGCTTTCTGCAACGAATCCTTATGGCCGTACGAAATTGATGATTGAACAGATTCTGCAGGATCTGTTTGTGGCGGATGAGAATTGGGGGATTGCGCTGCTCCGGTATTTCAACCCGATTGGGGCTCACAAAAGCGGGCGGATCGGCGAGGATCCGAATGGCATTCCGAACAATCTGACGCCTTACATTACCCAGGTGGCGGTCGGGAAGCTGCCGGAGCTCAAGGTGTTTGGTGATGATTACCCGACGGAGGATGGTACGGGCGTGCGGGATTATATTCACGTTGTGGATCTGGCTATTGGCCATTTGAAGGCTCTGGAGAAGGTGTTGGCATCGCCTGGCGTGAATGCTTATAATCTTGGAACCGGTGTGGGTTACAGTGTTTTGGATATGATCAAGGCTTTTGAAAAAGCCGTCGGGGCAACGATTCCTTATTCCATTGCGGAAAGGCGGCCGGGTGACATCGCGGTCAGCTATGCAGATCCGTCGAAAGCGAAGCGCGAGCTGGGCTGGTCTGCGAAGCGGGGGCTTGAGGAGATGTGTGAGGATTCGTGGCGCTGGCAGAAGCGGAACCCGAAGGGTTATGAGGTGTAAAAAAGCACCTTTGTATAGTCAATAGCACTGCATTTTGCGGTGCTATTTGTCTTTTTTCTTGAGCGGCCAAGCCCCGTTACCTTTTGATTCTCTGCTACGCTTTTGATTTTGGCACAAATATTCGGATTTTCGTGCATATATTTTGATTTCGGTGCAATTCACTTAAACGACCATCAGAATGGAACGTGATTCCGGAAAGGAAATCACCATTTTGCCCCCCGATGCAGCAAAAAACTACAACAATTTGTTCTCAATCAGCCCGCTACTAGACAGTTGAAAAACACTTTGGAACTTGCTGTCCACGATGCTTCGCTTGCTGTTGATGAGAATCAATTGAGTCAAGGTTTCATTGTTTTTGATCAACAGCAAGCTAAGATCAATTTTAAAAAGAGCATGAAGTATCATCTTCGGCTTGATGACAATTA
>DASVCO010000095.1:0-16306 GCA_036381575.1 Caryophanales bacterium | reverse complement strand
GAAGGACGGGAAACCGGTGGCTATTGCTGATCTCGCTTATGCAAACGGTGCTGATCCGGCGATGGTGATCCCCTTGCTCTCGCAAATTGATATAAACTGTCTGGCCGGATTTGCCGCATGGAACACAGCCGGGAATACAATCGGAACGGTTGTGGCTCAAGCAGCCATGGTGCATTTGCGGCGTTTGAATTCCGATGAATCGGATAATATTGCGGTGAAAGAATTGATGGAACAATTGATATTACGCTTACTTGAGGATTTCGTATATCAAAGTATTGTCCGCCAAGAGGTTCGTAATCGCTATGACGAAAGCAAACTTTCCAGGGAAGAACTATTAACAGTGGTGAAAGAAAATTTTGTACCGGAGGCTGAAGGCTATTTCCGGGAGAAAGGCTTTGAGAACATTTTCAGTCAATGGGAGGTCCGGATTGAAAACATTTTCTTGCCGTGGAACCGCACTTTTGAAATTGGAATGGATATTTCGCTTAAGCCAAAACATTGACTGTTCAGGGAAAGGGGCACTTCAGGATGGCTCGTAAAAAAAGAAAGATCTTGTGGTATGATTTGTCGGCAAACCGCCACCATTTGAATGCGAAAGCAAAGGTGGAGGAAATTGTTGGGAAGACAGATAAGGCCAACTTCGATTCTATTGTCCTTGATGTTAAGAATTACACCGGTTTTGTGGCCTATCCAAGCGATATCGCACCGCATATCAGCGGATCTCATTACGATGGTTATGAGGAAGAGGGCTATGACCTGATAGCGAACGTATTGGAAGCTGCAAAACCGAAGGGTCTCGAGGTCCATATCAATGTTAATACGTTTTCCGAGGGGAACAACCTGTATAAGAATGGACCGGCGTTCGAACATCCGGAATGGCAAACGGTATATTATCAAGGCATTCGGGTTGCGAAAAGTGCGAGTGGAGAAATAGTAGACATTGACGGGATAAACCAGGCGCCGGTAGAAGATTCTCTCTCTTTGTTTACAAACCTTGATTCCCTTGATGATTTGAAGGATACACGGGTTTGTGTCATTGACGATGGCGTGGTAACAGATAACTATGATGATTGGCCGGAAGAAATGGAAGAAAAAGAAGGACGGGTGTGGTTAGTTGCAAAAGGGAGTAAGGCTGATTGGCTGATTAGTTACGGAAACGCGGGGGAACGTCTGGATGTTTCGGGGACAAGACCCGCTTTCAAGCCGGCTGCAGAGGTGGAACACGAAACTCACTCTACCTTTGTCAACCCGATTCGAACAGATGTACAAGACTATGAATTAAGCATTATTAAAGAAATTTTAACTCGTTATGAAGTGGACGGCATTGTATTGGATCGGGCCCGTTATTCTGATCAATTTGCCGACTTCAGTGTTCTTTCAAAGAAAACGTTTGAACAATTCATCGGGCAGACTGTTGAGCATTGGCCGCAAGATGTCTTTGAAATCTATTATGATGGCAGTGAAAGAAAGATAAGGAAAGGCGTCCATTATAAAAAATGGGTAGAATGGCGAGCAGGCAATATTCAATCGTATTTCAAGAGAGTGGAGAAATTGGTGCATGAAAGGGGGCCGGAGCTGAACTTCAGTACATATGTCGGTTCCTGGTATCCTCTCTATTTCAGTGAGGGTGTGAATTGGGGAAGTGTAACCTACAAGCCTTCTTTCCATTGGGCATCTGCAGATTATCACACCACAGGGTATGCCGAAACACTTGATTTTCTAATGACGGGCAACTATTTCCCTGAAGTTACAAGGGAGGAGGCTCTGGAAATCCAGAATCCGGATTGGCACAGTGTTGAAGGTTCCGCAGATATGGCCTTAGAAGCCGTGAATGGCGCAACCCCACTTATTGGCAGCCTGTTCTTAAAGCAATACAAAGGCGATCCGGAACAGTTCAGAAAAGCCGTTGAAGCCGTGCTTTCAAAAACGGACGGGGTGATGTTGTTCGATTTAATATATCTCGAAGAATATGAATGGTGGGCAAAGGTCAGTGAATGGTTTCATGATTTAGTTGGGTAAAGGGATTCACCATAATCAATCTAAGGAGAGGATCATCATGGCACAAAAGATTTTTGCGATTGTTTCTGCGGTATTGCTGGCGTGTCTTTTCATTCCGTCCCAATCTTTGGCTGCAGCTCAAAAGGTACCAATTGGAGATTTGAAGCCGGCCACACACCTTGAGAAACCGGTGTTGAAACAAACCGGAGGCAAGTTAATTCTTAGCGACTCACCGGAGACTTATCAGGAGGAAGGGGCTTTTTACAGGGATACAGCAAAGGGAGAATTTCGGGTTTTCTGGCATCATCAAAACCGAAGCGGTGAAGTCAGGAAGGTCGCTTTGGCTATAACCAACACCTCGGATCAAAATGTGAAGCTTTACTCAGAGGGACAGGGTGTAAATGTGAGTATCTACCCTGATGTGGCTGGGCAAAAAGCGCTTGTGGCCTTTTTGCAGGCTCGATTCCAAAAGCATTTTCTCACAGCATTGGCACCAGGAGAAAGTTATTATCTTGAAAAGGCGGCGGAAGATTTGGATACAGTAAGTGGCATAGCTCAATTTGCCGCTTATACGCAAAAGGACCATCAGCCAACCTCTGTTACGGTTACAACTTTGAACTATACAGCACGTCCCTCTCATCCTGAGGAGATCAGAATTTTGGAAGGGGATTCGCATACTCGAGGGAGCTTTCCGCATTTTAACCGAACAGGCGTCATTTCGTATGATCCAGCAATGGGCAACGCCTATATCAGGATTTCGTCAGCTGAGAGCGGCCAGTGGAGTGATAAATTGCCTGGCGAGTATGAGATGGGAGTCGATGTGGTCGACGGAAACAAACCGGTTGTGAACAATGGAAACTACGGGGTTTTGTATAATTTCACCGTCCAGATTGAAAATGGGCTTTATTCTCCCCGTGACATCACTGTTTACGAAAATCCTTCCGGCGGTTTCGGCCATTATGTGATGGAATGGCAAGGGCATATCAAAACGTCCGGTTTCTTGAGTTACAAGTATGCCTGGCCTTTCGCTGAATTTAACGTTGGCGCCATGGGAAATGACTATCGGTTTGCTACCAGCCTGCCGGGTGGAGCCTCCGGGCCGTCCGTAATTTATTTTACAAATAAGTCTTATTAGACCAAGACCTTGCGGGGAACGTTCAATCCAGGTTTCAATTGAATGTTCCCTGAATTCATTTGCAGAAAGAAAATAGGTAGATAAGGAAGGGTTGAATGATGGTACTTAGACGGAAGATGAAGTGTGGCGTAAGCTTTATGATCATGTTGGCCATGGTTCTAACAATATTTGGCGGTGGATCGGCCTCTGTCAAAGCTGCATTGCAGAATGACTATATAAAAGCAGCGAATGGAGAAACCCACGCCATCAATACATTTAACCAGCTCCGTGGGGCCAATCAGCTGGTGGTTTATACCCCGGACTTTGGTGAAAGCACCGGAAACAATCGTTGGGGAGTAGAAGCTGTTGTTGAAAATGACGTTATTACTGATATTCGAAATGGACCGGTAGATGGTACTGCCGATGCTCCCATTCCGGCCAATGGTTATGTCATTTCAGGGCACGGAACCGCAGCAGATTGGATTCTTGCAAACTTGCATGAAAATGAGAAAGTGGAAATTCTGTATGATGTGATCCTGGAGCCGGTTAAGACAGCAACGACGGCCATTACAAAAATTGATCCGGAGCCTCCGTATGAATTTCCGGGCGGGCGTGGCGTCAACGAACTCGTTCTGTACACACCAGATTATGGTCAAAATTCAACCGGGACAAATCAGTATGGTTATGAGATTGTTGTTAAAGACGGCATTGTTATAGGGACCGCGGGCGGAAATTCAATTATACCTGAGGAAGGATTTGTTTTGTCAGGCCATGGAACGGCCAAAAACTGGCTGTTAATGAATACCCAGGTCGGAGCCGAAGTGTCTATCGACAGAGAAGCAATGACGGTCACCGTAACGATTGATGCAAGTGCCTATATTAATGTGGCCCGGCTTGCTTATGAGACAGCAAATGACAGTATTTCTGCTGCTGAACAAAGTTATCTCCCTGTCCCGATTGGAAAGGCGAAGGAAAGGCTTTCTCAAGCAAAGGATTTGCTGATTGAAGCTGAAACCGCTTTTGAAAACGAACAGTGGAAAAAGACTATTGAACTTGCGAAAAGAGCAAAACAATTAAGCCGGGAGGCTTATTATTACACGATTGATTCAAAAGTTGCCGAATCAAGAGGGACCTGGTACAGGCCTGTTGAGGATAATCCGCAGGAAGTAAAAGAAACACTTAATCAAATGCAGAAAGCGGGCGTAAATGAGCTGTACCTGGAGACCTTCTACCATGGGTACACCATTTATCCAAGCCATACTGCCGGTAAGAATGGGATTGCCCGGCAAAATCCGGCGTTTTCCGGATGGGATCCCTTACAGGTTTTCATTGAAGAAGCCAAAAAGAGAGATATTGAGGTTCATGCATGGGTTGACGGATTGTATATCGGGAATCGTGTTCTCGGGTCAGCCGGCCCGATTTTGACGGCGCATCCGGATTGGAACGCTGTCCAGCGTATCCATGTCGAAGATGAACAGCCCACACCTCAAGAAAGTAACGGGTATTATTGGCTTGATATCACGAATCCGGAAGCGAGAAATTATATGCTCGACTTGTTTCGGGAAATGGTTAGGGAATACGATTTAGCCGGAATCAATCTCGACTATTTACGTTACCCGAGCCCGGATAACTGGCTGCTGGCCTTTAACTACAGCGATACAGCCCGTAGCGGTTTTGAGGCGGAATTCGGTGTTGATCCGATCATGATGAATCCTGAGGATGATTTATGGGAGGCTTGGAGGAGCTGGATTGCAGAGGCTGAAAATGGTTTCGTTGAAGATTTATATCAAACGGTTAAGGCTGCCGATTCTCAAGCAGTTGTATCGATTACACCTGAGCCGGCTGAAGTAGAGAAAATCACCCAGTGGGCAGCGTGGATGGATGTCCTGATTCCCCAGGCTTATTCATACGATGCAAACGGTGTGAAAGAAACCATTTCTGAGCAAAAAGAGCCATTGAAAGGCGAAGGGATCCTGACGTATGGCGGTATTTATTCACCTTACCATCATCAAAGCGCATACGAAACGGTCGAGCAAGTAAGGGCAACAAGAGAAGTGGCATCGGGCACAAATCTTTTCACCTTTGCACAAGCGACCCCTGAAACAATACAGGCCTTGCACCAGGGACCGTGGCGAGATGCTGCTGTTTCACCAGGGGCCCATCCGGTTAAGGCTGTGTCCGTGCTCTTGAAGTCTATTAAAGATGATATTGACAGTGTTTATGTTCCGAGAAAGGCAATGGAGGTTCAGGTTGCCGAGAAAATCAAGAATAAAATAGACCGTATTAACCGGCAGATCAGCCATCCGCTACCGTGGCCAGCTTACCAGAGCGTTCAAAATAAGCTGCAGGAAACACGAAGAACGCTTGAACGGGACATGGAACAAAATAATATCAAGCCCATTGTGGCAGATCGGTTAATTGGACAATTGGATACTGCGAAAAGAATTATAATGTATGTTGAAGCTAAGAGAATTCGTTGATTAAAGAGTTAACGAAGCCGGGCTATTCTGCCCGGCTTTCTGTTTGGCCAAATCATCTTCAAATAAGAGGAGGAAAACCCAACCCATTGTCGAAATGTTCATAGAGGCACCTTTAGAAGGCAGAATGGCGAAGACAACAGGAGGAAGTGTCGATGGAGTTTAAAGGGATCATGGGCGGTTTGAATGCCGTCATGGAGTGGATAATGAGGTTGGCTTATGTCAATTTGTTATGGATATTTTTCACCTTTGCTGGTGCAGTTGTTTTTGGGATGATGCCGGCTGCGGCCGGCCTGTTTGCAGTTACGCGTAAGTGGGTGATGGGGGTAACGGATGCCCCGGTTTTCAAGACTTTTTGGGATACGTACCGATCGAGTTTTGTGAAGGTCAACCTGCTGGGGCTGGGCTTTCTGGCTGTCGGCTTTATTTTTTATATCGATTATCTTTTCATTCGCTCAGTCGGCGGCATAACGGCTCAGATTCTTACCATTGTGTTGTTTAGCGCGGTTTTGCTGTATTTGATCACGTTCGTGTACTTGTTTCCGGTTTATGTACACTTTCGGTTATCCGCCTTACAGTATCTCAAGATTTCCTTTCTGATTGGGGTTTCCAATTTGCCGTCTACTCTCATTATGGCAGTTGGTGTAGTGGCCGTTTATTTGTTCCTGCGGGTCGTTCCGGGCATGTTTCTTTTCTTCAGCGGCAGCCTGTTGAGCTTGATCTTTATGTGGGCCGCCTACCGGGCCTTCCTGAAGATTGAGCGCCAGCAACAGTTGAATGAAGGCGGTAATGAATCATAGAACAATATTTTCATCAAAAAGGAGATAAACCATGGGACAAATCAGTCTGCAATTGTACTCAGTAAGAGATGCAACCGCGAAAGATTTCCTGGGGACGGTCCGTCAGGTGGCCGATATGGGCTATGACGGGGTTCAGTTTGCGGGATTTTATGATACACCGGCGAAAGAATTGAAGAAGGTTTTGGATAAGGCGGGAATCGTCCCGGCGGGCAGCCATATGGGATACGACACACTGGTCGGGGATCAGCTGGAGGAAACGCTGGCCTATAACCGGGAAATCGGCAACGATTTGATCATTTGTCCCTTCTTGTCTCCGGAGTTGCGTGAGAATGCTGATGGCTATAAGAGGATCGCCGATTCGCTGAACCAGATCGGGGAGACGTGCAAACAGCACGGTTTCACCTTCGGCTATCACAATCATAATTTTGAATTTGAAGAAGTAGACGGCCAGCGCGGTTTTGATATTTTATTCGAGAACACGGATCCCGAGCTTGTGAAGATGGAACTGGATTGTTATTGGGTCACGCATGCCGGATACAGCCCGCAGGAGGTCATTGAGAAATATGGGGATCGCGTGGTTTCCCTGCATATGAAGGATATGAAGCAAATTGACGGGAAGAAGGTAAGTACCGAAGTCGGCGATGGAGAGCTGGATCTTTCCGGGCTTCTGGAAATCGGAGATCGGCATGGTGTTCGCTGGTTCACCGTTGAACAGGAAAACTTCGAGCGGGATCCGCTGGCCAGCGCGGAAATCAATGTGCGGAATTTGCGTGAGCTTGTGAAAGGGTAGCCTGCTACGGCCTTTCGCAAGCTCCTTGTTAGATCTTGGTATTCAATAGGGGACTCGATCTGTGTAATAGATGTAAATAAATTTGTTTTTTGTAAAAGATTTAGCGGAGGAAAAATCAAATGAACCATCCGAAAAATAACGAAATCTTCATGTACGTGGGTTCGTATACCAATAAAGCGGCGGAGGGGCTGTCGGTGGTTTCCTTTGACCGGAAAACTGGTGAGATGACCATTGTTGATCGCCGGGATGGTATTGCCCATCCTTCTTTTTTGACCCTGGATCAGAAGGGTCAGTATCTTTATACCGTCAGTGAGACGATGGAAGCTGAAGGACGGCAAAGCGGAAAGGTTGTTTCTTATAAAATCAATCCGCAGACCGGTGAGCTCACCTATCTGAGTGAACAGCTGACGGAAGGAGGAGCTCCATGTTACGTCAGTCTCAACAGCACGGGAGACCGATTATTCGTTGCCAATTATGCGGGCGGCAATGTCTGCTTGTTTCCGCTTGAAGAGGGCCGCATTGGCAAAATGGCAGACGCTGTGCAGCACGAAGGGAGCAGCGGAGCCCGTCCGGATCGGCAGGAAGCCCCTCATCCGCATTCCATTATCCCGGATCCCACCGGTCGATTTACCTTTGTGCCGGACCTCGGCCAGGACGAAATCAGAATCTACCGCCTGGATGAGGAGCGCCGTAAGTTGATCCACCATAAGGATATTTATATCAAGCCGGGCGCAGGCCCCCGTCATCTTATTTTTCATCCCGGTCGGGGGTATGCCTACGTTGTGAATGAACTGGATTCGACTATTACGAGTTTTATCTGCCGCAACGCAGATTCACTTGAAATCTTTCAAACGGTGTCAACCCTTCCGGAAACTTATTCCGGGGAGAATACGGCTGCTGATCTTCACATCAGCCCTTGCGGCCATTTTTTATATGCGTCGAACCGGGGACATGACAGTATTGCCGTTTATAAAATTGACCTCGCAACAGGGGCTTTGGCATATGTGGAGCATGCATCTACACAAGGGATAAATCCTCGGAATTTTGCTTTATCCCCTGACGGAGATTTTCTGGTAGCGGCGAATCAGGATTCCCGTTCTGTCGTAGCTTTTTCCATCGATCGGGACACGGGCAGGCTGTTGGGCCCTGTTGATTCTGTGACGGTTTCGGAGCCGGTTTGTGTGAAGTTTTTATATTGAATTTTTTTATTTAATGACCGAAGCCCCTTGACTCGAACAGTAGAAAATCTTTCAACCTTTCCCTTATAATAAGAACATATCAGAAAGTGGAGGAGCAGACTGTTTATGACGAAATTATGGGCAGGAGTGGATATCGGCGGGACGAAAGTCGCTGTCGCACTCGTGAATGAGCAAGGAGAAATCACTGTAGAGGAAACGATTCCAACAGAAGTTGAGAAAGGGCCGGACCATACGGTGGAAAACATCGTGAATGTGATCCGGAAACTGACTGAAGACAATAATTCGGCTATTGAGGGAATCGGAATTGGCTCCCCGGGGCCGTTGAATGCGAAGGCAGGCATCATCCTGAAGCCGTCGAACTTGAGAACGTGGCGGAATTATCCGATTGTGGATAAGATCCGGGAGCACTTTGAGATTCGCACAGTGCTTGGAAATGATGCGGATATAGCGGGGCTGGGAGAGTATCTCTTCAGCCTGGATGGAAAACATGAGAACGTGGCGTACGTTACAGTAAGCACCGGTGTTGGCGGCGGGATCATCTCGAACGGCCGGCTGCATGAGGGGAGTTCTTCGAGTGCAGCGGAATTCGGGCATATGATCGCTGAGAAAGATGGACCGTTGTGCGGGTGCGGGCGTTATGGCTGCGTAGAGACTTTTTCCTCCGGGACGGGCATTGCCAATCGGATGACTGAAAAGGTGCTGGAGCATCCGGGCCATCCTTTGTTTGAGCTGGCCAATTCCGGGAGCCTAACGGCGAAAGAAGCATTTGAGGCCTATAAAGATGGCGACGCGTTGGCGCATGAAGTAATTGAGAAAGCAGAAGATTATCTGGCTATCGCGTTGGCGAATATGATTACCGTGTTGAATCCGTCGGTGTTGATTGTAGGGGGCGGCGTAGCGATTGGGCAGCCCCGCTACATTGAAGCTGTGGAGAAGAAGATCGGTGGCTATGCGATGGAGGAAAACGTCGAGGCAGTGAGTATTGTGAAGGCAAGCCTGGGTTCGAAAGCGGGCGTGATTGGAGCCGCCGCGCTCGCGATGAGGGACGAATTCTAGGAAACAGTGACGAATGAATATAAAAAGAGCAATAGGGAAAATATTCGAGCATCATGTCGAAAATGCAATGGGCGCGGGAGTATTTAACGAATCCTGATTTAAAAAAAGAGAAAAAAGAAGGAGAGTGCCCAAGCATCTCATCAGGGAGTAGGCAGCGATGCGACCAAGCCGGGAACACTTCTTCTTGGGGTTGCCATGGGCGCGGGAGTATTAAACGAATCCTGATTTTAAAAAAAAAAAAGAGAAAAAAGAAGGAGAGTGTCGAAGGTGAAACACGATCCGATATTTCTGGAGTCCCAATTCAAAGAACGGATATGGGGAGGAACAGCATTACGGGAACGATTTGGTTACGATATTCCGTCTGAGAAGACCGGAGAGTATTGGGCGATTTCCGCCCATCCGAATGGCCAGAGTAAGGTGAGAGAAGGCACTTTCGTCGGGAAATCACTGGGGGAATTATGGAGTGAGCATCGCGAGTTGTTTGGAGGTCGGGATGAGGAAACCTTCCCGTTGCTCGTGAAAATCATCGATGCCAATCGCGATTTGTCTGTGCAGGTCCATCCGGACGATGCATACGCCCGTGAACATGAAAATGGCGAACGGGGCAAAACGGAATGTTGGTATGTGGTCGACTGTGAAGAGGGGTCGGAGCTTGTTTATGGGCATCATGCCGAGAGCCGCGAACAGTTAAAAAAAATGATGGACGAGGGCCAGTGGGATCAATTGCTGCAGAAGGTGCAGATTCATCCCGGAGACTTCGTTTATGTGCCGAGCGGCACGGTTCATGCTTTGCCGGCCGGCGCCCTGATTCTGGAAACCCAGCAAAGTTCCGACACCACGTATCGAGTGTATGATTATGATAGAACGGATGAGGAAGGGAACAAACGAGAGCTGCATCTGGCGAAGGCGCTGGATTGCATAACGGTTCCCCACGAAGACGCGAGTATTGATCCGGAGTCCGAGACTATCGGCGATGCCCGGATCACGACTTTTATGGAAAGTGAGCATTTTACCGTCAGCAAGTGGGAATTGAACGGCTCGTCGACGCTGGAACAAGACGAGGATTTCCTGCTTGTAAGCATTCTAGACGGGGAAGGCACACTGAAAGCCAACGGACAGGACTTTCCTTTCAAGAAAGGGGATCACTTTATCTTGCCTTCCGGCCTCGGCAAGTTCGATGTCGAAGGGAAGGCTACGGGCATAACCTCTCATCCGTAAAAAAGTAAATAGAACTGTAAAAGTGCCCCGCGGGACTGTTTCGCCAGTTCATTCGGGGTGTTTTTGATTGATTTTGGCATTTGTGTATATATTCTATTTTTTGTGTAAAAAAATTCGATTTTCGTGCAAATCACTCCGACTTTCGTGCAATTCCATAGATGTTCCTTTCGCCCGGTGAAAAATTATAGCCGGGACCTTCAGAATTCCATTCACCCAACCGATATAAGCAGTATAGTAGATTGGCACTACAAGCAAGTGGAGAGAAAGGAATTTTTACCTATGGATTTTGCAACTTTAATTGGATTGCTTCTCGGGATTTTGGCATTATTGGGCGGGTATTTGTTTGAAGGCGGCGAAGCCAATTCCCTCCTTCAGGGAACGGCGGCTTTGATTGTATTCGGCGGAACTTTCGGTGCTGTGATCGCAGGCACCCCGGTGCGCGTCCTGAAGAAAATCCCTTATATTTTAACGGTCGCTTTCAAAGAGAGAGCTTATAAGCCGCATGAGACGATCGACAGCCTCGTGGAATTGTCCAACCTTTCGAGGCGGGAAGGCTTGTTGGCACTGGAAACAGAAACGGAGAAGCACGAAGCGGATCCTTTTCTATATGAAGGTTTGTTAATGATCATTGACGGAATGGAGGGTGAACTGATTCGGGATATCCTCGACCGGGAGATTCAGCTTTACGAAGATAAACATCTGGAGGTTGGCAAAGTATTTGAAACGGCCGGAGGGTTTGCGCCCACGATGGGGATCATTGGAACGGTCATGGGGCTGGTTCACGTGTTGGGCAGTTTGGCAAACCCGGAGTCCCTGGGGCCCTCGATTGCTGTTGCATTTATCGCGACCCTGTATGGGGTGGCCAGTGCCAACGTGATTTATCTGCCGCTTCATAATAAAATCCGGGCGCGTGTGGAACAGGAAGTCCTGGTGAAGGAATTGCAGACAGAAGGCTTATTGTCAATTCAGCACGGGGAAAACCCGAATATCCTCAGAAAGAAACTGACCGCCTTTGTGGAAAAGAAGAAAGACAAAGATCCGAAGGCGCAGATGGAGGAGAGTGAAGCGCTGTGAGCCGAAAGCGGAGAAAGAAGCGCAGCGAGCCTGAAAGCAATGAACGATGGTTAATCACTTATTCGGATATGATCACGTTGTTGTTGATTTTCTTCATCGTGTTGTATTCGATGAGCGAGTTGGAAAAGGCCAAATTCAATTCTTTGATCGAATCTCTTCAGGACGCCTTCGAGGTTAAGACAGTGGAAAGTGCGCCTACCGATGAAATTGGCATTGATGTTCCGGATATTCAGCTGCCGGCGTCAGTCAAGCAGCCGTTGCCCGAATCGAAGCCGAAAGATGATGAGAAGCTGGATCAATTGTACGCGAAACTGAAACATTATATTGAAGAAAATGGGCTTTCCGCGAAGATGTCTCTCGTCGATTTGCCCGTCGGGGTACAAATAACTTTTCAGGACAGCATTTTATTTGAACCCGGGGAAGCCAAATTGAAGAAAGATGCATTAAAGGTTTTGGGAGACGTCAGCGGGTTATTGAATACTGTGAATAACGAAATCAGTATTATTGGGCATACCGATGATGTACCGGTTGATAAGTCTGAGTTTCGTTCGAATTGGGAACTGTCAACGGCCCGGGCGCAAAGTGTGCGCCGCTATCTGCAAAAAGAAAGCAATGTTAAACCTGCAAGGATGCGGGTTGTCGGCTACGGCCAATACAAACCAAAGGTGCCGAACAATTCTCGGGCCCACCGTGCCGAGAATCGCAGGGTGAACATTGTGGTGTTGCGTGAGAAAGAAACGGAAAATCCATCTTAATCCAATTTACGGTCCGGAGCGTTCCGGGTCTTTTTTTTATCATGTACAAAATTTATTGTTTTCGGTAACATGGAAATGAAAAATCAACTTATGGCAATTGAAGGAGCATACCTATGACTGACCTGATTAAAGTCATGACGGTTTTCGGGACACGCCCCGAAGCCGTGAAGATGGCCCCGCTCGTTCTGGAAATGGAGAAATATCCGCAACAAATTGAATCGATTGTGACGGTGACGGCGCAGCATCGGGAAATGCTGGACCAGGTGCTTGATATTTTCTCTCTCGCTCCCGACTATGATTTGAACATCATGAAGGACCGGCAGACGTTGGCTGGTGTTACGACGAAGGCTCTTCAGGGACTCGATGATGTATTGAAGACAGTTAAGCCGGATATTGTCCTTGTGCATGGAGATACGACAACTACGTTCGCGGCGAGTCTGGCCGCTTTTTATAATGAAATGGCTGTCGGACATGTGGAGGCAGGGCTTCGCACCTGGAATAAATATTCGCCTTATCCGGAGGAAATGAATCGGCAGCTGACCGGTATAATGGCGGATTTGCACTTTGCTCCGACCGAGAAGGCGGCCGAAAACCTGCTTAGTGAAAACAAGTTGGAGGATTCGATCTTTGTAACAGGAAATACTGCAATCGATGCTTTGAGAACCACGGTGAAAAAAGATTACGGGCATGAGATCCTGAATCGGGTAGGAGAGGATCGTCTTATTCTGATGACCGCGCATCGAAGAGAGAATCTTGGCCAACCGATGCGGAACATGTTTCGGGCAGTCAAGCGAATTGTTGCTGAGCATGATGATGTCCAGGTGGTCTATCCCGTTCATCTGAATCCGCCGGTTCGCGAGGCGGCGGATGAAATTCTCGGGGGGGATCCGCGCATTCATCTGATCGAACCGCTGGGAGTCTACGATTTTCACAATTTCGCTTCCAGGGCTCATATGATCTTGACCGACTCAGGAGGTGTGCAGGAAGAGGCTCCTTCACTTGGCGTCCCCGTGTTGGTGCTTCGGGATACCACGGAACGGCCGGAAGGTATTGAGGCCGGGACCTTGAAATTGGCGGGAACCGATGAGGACCGTATTTATCGGCTTGCTCAGGAGTTGTTAACGGATTCAGCCGCATACGGGCGAATGGCCAAAGCGTCCAACCCATACGGGGATGGACGGGCCTGTGAACGAATTGTTCAATCGATTCTTTATCATTTTCGACGTGAAGGGAATAAGCCCGAAAATTTCGTGCCCGGAGGATTACGATGAAGGCTTTTCTGATCTATTGGCTGCCGGTTCTCTTGTGGGCGGGGTTAATCTTTTATTTCTCCTCACAATCTTACGAAGAACAGAATTTACAGCCGACGCTTTCCCAATATATCGATACTGAAGCGATTGGAGACTGGTTTTCAGGTGTCTCTTTTCGCTATGCGGAGGAAGAAGTGAGTGTAGAGGCGCTTGGAGCGCCCGGTTTTCTTGAATTTTTCATTCGCAAGGGAGCTCATTTCACAGTCTATTTCGTTCTTGCGTTTCTGCTTGTCCGCGCATTTTCTCAATTTATGCGTACCCGGGGGAAGGTCTTCTGGTTTTCGTTGTTCCTGGCAGTGCTTTATGCTGTTTCCGATGAATTTCACCAAAGTTTCACCGCCGGCCGGACCCCGCTCCCTCTCGATGTTGTGCTGGACTCTTTCAGTGCGCTGATTGGAACTGTAGTTGCTTTCCTTCTTTACACCCGTCGAAAAATACGATTTTTGCCGAATAAACTGTAATCTTCTTGTGATCTGTCGATAATATAATTGTCATGTTTATTTAATAAAATAGTAAGACAAACCATTTTTTGTTCTGGAAGAATATACCCATTATGAGCAGGGGGGGAGCAGGATGCGAAAGCCAAAGAATCGGACAGTGAAGACGTTCGTGACCACAACAGCTTTTGCAAGCGTGGTTTTGGCGGCGCCGGCAATCAGCTATGCCGATCTCGGAGATCAGCCGTTGAAACAGGGGATGCAAGATCCGGATGTCAGACAACTTCAGGACTTGTTAAAGGAGAAGGGTTATTTTCACTTTCCACGTTCGACGGGTTATTTCGGCCCTATTACCAAAGACGCGGTCATTCATTTCCAGAGGGATCACTCGCTGAAGGCTACCGGCGTTGTTAAGGGAGGGACCTTCCGGGAGCTGGGAGTGCAGAGCGTAAGGCGGGTTTCCGCAAGCCGCGCGATGCGTATGGGTTCCCGCGGGGAGGCTGTTTCGGAGCTTCAATCGAAATTGAAGAGGCTTGGTTTTTATATAGGGGAAATTGACGGCAAGTATGGGCCGTTAACAACTGCCGCTGTACGAAAGTTTCAGCGTGCCAGGGGACTGGTTGTTGACGGAATTGCAGGACCGGTGACGCTCGGAACGCTGTACGGGCCACCTTCCCGGGGAGGATCAAGTGAGCCTGAACGGGAAGCAAAGCACTCTCAGGACGTAAAGCCCGGAAGCAGCACTTCTTATACAAAGCAATTGATGAGAGGATCTCGCGGTGAAGCGGTCAGCAATTTGCAAAGACGATTACAGGCAGCAGGATTATATACATACACGGTTGACGGCCTTTACGGCCCGAGGACAGCCGCAGCTGTAAGGCAATATCAGCGGGCTCACGGTTTGAAGGTAGACGGAATCGCAGGACCGGTAACTTTATCGACTTTATATGGAAGCAAAGGGGCCGGTGAGCCTGAGAAAGCGAAGCATCAGGAGAAAAAAGATGCTGAGCCAAGTGGACACAATGAGAAGGACAGGCAGTTAAGCTTCCGGGATCGCGGTGCGGACGTAACGGCTTTGCAAAAGAAACTGAACCGGATCGGTTTTCTGGAGGAGTCGCCGTCGGGCTACTATGGTATGGATACTGAGCAAGCTGTTCGGGAATTCCAGGCCAAATACGGCCTTGATGTGGATGGAATTGTCGGGCCGAGGACTCGGGCCAAACTAACAGAGGTGTTGGCTTCAGAGGAACAGGCTAAGGCTCCTGCGAGTGAGGATTCTTCATTCAGTGTCATGAACCTTGTCGCAGATGCGGCTGATTTGCTTGGAACTCCTTACCAATGGGGAGGAGAAGCTCCGTCAACAGGTTTTGATTGCAGCGGTTTTGTTCAATATTTATTTTCGGAGAATGGCATTGATTTACCAAGAACCGTGGCATGGATGTGGAATACGGATTTCGGGCATAAAGTGGACAGCCTTCAACCCGGGGATGTTGTCTTTTTCGAAGATACGTACAAGAACGGCCCGTCTCACAACGGTATTTATATCGGGAACGGCCAATTTATCCAAAGCGGATCATCAAGCGGCGTTACGGTAAGCGACCTCGACTATCAGTATTGGTCCTCGCATTACCTTGGCGCAAAGCGGTTTTTCTAAGGAGCCCTGAAAGGGGCTCCTTTTTGCACGGTAAGAAAGTTGGATTATCTTATTTTTATATAAGCACAACTAAGCCTATTTACAAAGAATTGGCGTAAGCCAAGTTTTCTTTATTGGAAGGGCAAATTCTGTGTTTCTATAGCTTTCAATCAGGATTTTACGGTTTAATTGCCGCCGCATTTTTCACCCCTGATTCAGGCAGCCATTGTGAGATTGTTGGGCCAAATGCGGGCCGGACGGGGAAAAGCAGTTATAATTGATCCAAAACCGCTCTTAATTCCCCCAAACTCAGAATCCAGTACGGCGTTTTTTTTATTGATTCCTTCGGCTTGCTGATTTCGTGACCTTTGTCCTATTTTCTTATCTGTGACCTTTCTCCCTTCTTGGTGGCTGTCGAATCCTGTATTCTTAATATAAGTATATT
>DASVCO010000094.1:0-4594 GCA_036381575.1 Caryophanales bacterium | reverse complement strand
GAGGCTCGCCTTTTTTTAATGGAAACAAAAAAGTTTAATTCCCGGCAATTAAGGAAAAATATAAAAGAGGAGCGTAAATTCGCGAAGGCGAATTTGATCGAAACGAAGAAAGGAGCCACGGTACATGACAGTTGCTGAGTTATTTATAAAATGTTTGGAGGAGGAAGGGGTTAAATATATCTTCGGTGTACCCGGAGAGGAAAACCTCGCCTTCATGGACGCCGTTCTCGAGTCCGATATTGAATTTATTGTGACGCGCCATGAAACCGGCGCGGCATTTATGGCCGGGTTAATGGGACGCTTGACCGGAAAGCCCGGAGTTTGTTTGTCAACGCTGGGGCCGGGTGCCACCAACATGTTGACCGGTGTTGCCGATGCCAATATGGATCGCTCTCCGCTCGTTGCCATTACTGCACAGGCCGGCATGGACAGGCAACATAAGGAATCCCACCAAACCTACAATCTCATTGAACTTTACAAGCCGGTAACGAAATGGAATGCTTCAATCCGTGCCCGCGAAATCACGCCTGAGGTGGTAAGGAAAGCCTTTAGCACCGCAAAGGATGAAAAGCCGGGGGCGACCCACATTGAGCTTCCGGAAGATATTGCCGGCATGGATATCGATGTTTCCCCAATGGATACACGTTATGAGAAGCCCCACATGGTAGAGGCCAAAGATGAAACAATCGCGGAAGCAGCCGATATTATCAACAAGGCAAAGAAGCCATTGATCCTTTGCGGAAACGGAATTACCCGCGATTATGCGGATAAGGAAATTCAAGCTTTTGCCGAGAAAATCCAAACGCCTGTAACGGAAACCTTTATGGGCAAAGGGGCTATGCCCTGGAAGAATCCGCTTTGCATGATGACGGCCGGTGTACCGGGCAAGGATTGGATCAATTGCGGTTTTGACTATGCGGATCTGATTATTACCGTTGGTTTTGACATGGCTGAATATCCGCCGGCAAAATGGAATCAAAGCGATACGCCGATCCTTCATATTGATACGATCGAGGCTGAAACTGATTTTCATTACCCGGTACGGTTGAACGTTATTGGTGATCTATCGGAAAATGTCGGCAAAATCACGGATGCGGTTAAACCACGGGATGAGGTTGATCCTTATTATCAAGATCTGCGTGAGAAAATGGTTGCAGATTCCAAAGAATATGAGCAAGACAACAGCTTTCCGGTTAAACCGCAGCGGATCATCTCCGATCTGCAATCTGTTTTGAGCAAAGAGGACATTGTCCTGACCGATGTTGGCGCCCACAAAATTTGGATGGGCCGTATGTATCATGCTGATGAACCGAATACGTGCCTGATTTCCAACGGTTTGGCTTCGATGGGGTATGCATTGCCCGGGGCGATTGCGGCAAAAATGGTCGATCCGGATAAGAATGTTGTGGCGGTAGTCGGTGACGGCGCTTATCAAATGACAGGAATGGAGCTGGAAACGGCGGTGCGCCTTGAATTGCCGATTGTCATCCTGTTATGGCGTGATGATGCCTACGGTTTGATTGAGTGGAAGCAAATGAACGAATATGGTCGGCCGTCTAACATCAGTTACGGAGACCCTGATTTCGTGGCATTGGCGAAAGCATACGGTGCTGAGGGATTGCGGGTTGAGAAAACCGAAGACCTTGTGCCTACGCTTGAACAGGCGTTGAAATTAAAGAAACCAGTCTTGATTGATTGCCCAGTCGATTATAGTGAAAACATGAAATTAACCGAGCGGTTAAGCAATATTGACTGTTAGGGCAAAATCCCAAAGGGATTTTGCCCACCTAACTTTTCCCGTCGAATAGAAAAGAGAAATTCGGCGAGTTCGAAAATAAAAGGAGGAGAAATCTGAATGAGTTGGCTTGAAATTCCGATTTTAATTGGTTTAATCATTTTGTTTGTTGTGATCGTAACCCCTGTTGTGCTCTTAATTTATCTTCGTACCGTTGACAAGGGACAGGAACAACACGCCATTCTGCGGAACTTTCCCATTCTCGGAAAGCTGCGTTATATTACAGAAAAAATGGGTCCGGAATTGCGCCAGTATCTGTTTGATCACGACAATTCGGGGAAACCTTTTTCACGGATGGATTATAAGAAAATTGTATTGCCGGCGAAGTATTCAAAAAATATGCTTGGTTACGGTTCGGAACGGAACTTTGAACAGTCGGGGTACTTTGTCAAAAATGCTATGTTTCCCAAACAACGGGAAGAAATGCAGGTAGATAATGATAAACTTGTAGACACCCATATTTACGAGATTGAGGAAGACAACTTGTTTAATAGAAAAGAACATATGAAGGAGGACCAGATCAAGCCGTGGTTATTGACCGATGAACATGCGGTAGTGCTTGGGGAAAACTGCAAGCATCCGTTCAAGGTTAAGAGTCTTGTAGGCATGTCCGCGATGAGTTACGGTTCTTTGGGTGATCATGCCATTACGGCCCTGTCCAAAGGAATCGGAATGGCTGGCGGTGCCTGGATGAACACAGGCGAAGGCGGATTGTCCGAACATCATTTAAAAGGAGATACGGATATTATCGCCCAAATCGGTGCCGGATTGTTTGGTGTGCGTACGAAAGACGGCGAATTCAGCTGGGATCTTTTGAGCAAGAAGGCGGAAACCCCACAGGTCAAAGCGTTCGAATTGAAACTGGCGCAGGGGGCGAAAACGCGCGGCGGTCACGTGGATGCAAAAAAGGTAACGGAAGAAATTGCGGAGATCCGGAACGTTGAGCCGTATAAAACGATCAATAGCCCGAATCGTTTTAAAGAATTCAATGACGTTCCATCGATGTTTGAATTCATCGAGAAAATCCGCGAACATACCGGGATGCCGGTTGGCATCAAAATCGTTGTCGGCGGTAATGATTCTGTTGAAGAGTTGGCTGCCCATATGGAGGAGTCAGGCAATGGCCCCGATTTCATAACGGTTGATGGTTCTGAGGGCGGCACAGGCGCGTCTTATCAAGAGTTGGCTGATGGTGTCGGTTTGCCGGTGAAATCGGCAGTGATGATTGTAGACGATACACTCAAACGTCATGGCGTCCGCGATCGCGTAAAGATTATAGCTTCCGGAAAACTGATAACAGCTGATAAGATTGCCATTATGTTGGGAATGGGGGCCGATCTGGTCAACATCGCCCGCGGCTTCATGATTTCGGTCGGCTGTATCATGGCGCAACGTTGCCATACCAATGAATGTCCGGCAGGAGTGGCGACAACGGATAATCATCTTCAGAAAGCACTGGTTATCGAGGAAAAGAAGTACCGGGCCACAAACTTTTTGATTACCCTTCGCCAGGGGTTGTTCCGTGTAGCAGCGGCAGCTGGAATCGAATCTCCAACCCAATTTGATCGAAAACATGTCATGTATAAAGATGACAAGGGCCACACCTACGGTTTAGAAGAAGTCTACAATCCTGAAAAACTGAATATGAAGCAAACCAGTTGATAAACAAGAGATACATGAAGCCGTTGGCCAAGCGCCTGCGGCTTTTTATATGAGAGAACGTTTATTGACTTTTGGTCCCGGGAATTGGAGGGATAAGACCACTTTTTACAAGGAGGTTACGAAAATGATCCATAATGAAGAGATGATCCACGGGTATAAAATCAATGCCGAAGATGATGAACTGGGGAAGGCTGACGCCTTTCTTTTCGATGATGAAAACTGGACTATTCGCTATCTTGTGGCAGATACCCGGAAGTGGCTTCCTGGACGCAAGGTGCTGATCTCGCCAATTTCAGTAAAGGCCGTTAACCACGAAGAAGAACAGGTTTCCGTCAATTTGACGAAAGATCAGGTGAAAAGCAGCCCGGATATCGACTCCGACAAACCAGTCTCCCGTCAACAGGAATTGGAGTTAAATCAATTTTACGGATGGGGAAATTATTGGGGCGGCCCCGGGATTTGGGACCCGCCATGTACCCGCCGCGTTTGTTGGAGGAAAGTTACGTTCCGCAGACAATCGAAACTTTCGAAGACCCGAAACAATCTCATTTAAGAAGCACATCAGAAATTCAGGATTATGATATTTATGCGAAGGACGGGAATATCGGGCATGTTGAAAGTTTTCTCATAGACGATGAAACATGGAAAATCCGTTATATAATCGTAGACACAAAAAACTGGAGGCCAGGCAAAAAGGTTCTTATCGCCCCTGCATGGATTAATAATGTAGAATGGAGAGAAAAGAGAGTTGACGTGTCTATAGATAAAGAGACGATTGAAAGGGCTCCGGAATATGATCCTGATGCCCCGATATCGCGAGCTTATGAGGAAAAGCTGTACAGCGTCTATGGAAAATCACCTTACTGGGAAGAATAATAGGGAGGCGAACGGGAGTTAATCTCCCGTTCGGTTATTGTCACATGAAAATATGTTGAACGGCTATCGGAAGGGGATAGGAGAATGGAAAAGGTTGCGGTCATCTATAATCCGGCGGCTGGACAAAATAAGTTGGCTCAGTCCATCGGGACCATTGTAGGGAAGCTTCTCGAAAGTTATCAGGAGGTTTCCGTATACCGAACCGAGAAAGCCGGTGACGGTGGGTCCTATACCAAACGAGTTGCCGAAGAAGTGGATTTA
>DASVCO010000093.1:0-17968 GCA_036381575.1 Caryophanales bacterium | reverse complement strand
TCAGCGAATCCTTCTTCAATTTCATTTCCTCATACTCGTCTTTCATATCCTGAAGCTTCTCGCGCAGGCTCGCGGAATCCACTTTCGCCCGCTCCCAGGCTTCCCTCAACGAATCGGCATGCCGATCGTGATTCTTCTTGTCCTCCAACGCGCGTCGGGCCAGATCATCATCGCCTGCTTCGATGGCCTGCTCGGCCTGCGACTGCCGCTTTTCGACAAGCTTCTGCGCGTCATCATATTTCTTTTTCAACATCTTTTCATTGGCGATTTGCTTGGCGACAGCTGTTTCCGCCTCATGGATATCTTCTTCCATTTCACGCATGAACTGATCAAGCATTTTCACCGGATCTTCCGCTTTATCCAATACAGCGTTCAATTCCGAACCCATAACTGTTTTAACACGTTTGAAAAATTTAAACATTTATTTTGCACCCCTTCAGATCATTTATCGTCGATTTCCGGGAAACCTTAACTCCCAGCGATAATTTTGATTTCAAAATCCTCAATTGGTTTCCCTTTGCTAACTTCGATATCGCCGCCCCATATTTCAACGGACAACAATCGCTCTTCGTCTTCATCCGAGAAATCAAAGTACCGGACTTCAAAACCGCTGATGTTGCTTGCGCGGCCTTCCCCGCGGACGCGCGCTGCTCCTTGTTCTGACAACCCATATTTGACGCCTTCAAACTCAATTTCCTTCGGAATGGGTTCTGTCAATTTTTTATTAATTCTTTCGTAAACAGCGAGCTCCACTTCATCATCCATCTCAGCGCTCAACCACCGGGAACCGCTGTCCCCCAGAAGCTGGTATTCATACCACTCGTATCCGCCGTCGTTCAGGGTCAATTTCCCGACAACCTGATAGTCGGCAAGATCGTATTCAATAATATCGCCGACCTTAATGTTAAACAGGTCGCGTTGTTCAACTTTCGGCTTTTTTTCATCTTTCCCAAACACTTTTGAAAAAAGGCCCATGCCAACACCTCTTTTCCTCTCTGCCTTTGACGGAATTCCATCGTACACCCATATATACGATTGGCCGTCGAAAGGGTTTCAAAAAAATTTATCAAGAACCAAAGTTTATTGTGTGCGAAAGGTTGGAGCAACATTCTCTCCCGGTACAACATCTACAGACCTCCAACCTCTATTATTATAACATATGACCTTGTTGACTCGCCGAATGATTCCATAACTATGCTAAAATATAAACAGCTTTTCAAAAAGGACGTGAAAAGAAAATGAATAACAGACTCACACAATTGACAAAATGGGTTGAAGACAAACAGCATGACTTTGCCTTTATAAGCTCGACCGCCAATGTTTTCTACCTGACAAACTTTCATTGTACACCCCACGAGCGATTGCTTGGATTGGCCGTGCTTCCGAAAGAAGAGCCAATTCTTATCTGCCCGGGAATGGAGGTGCAACAGGCACGAAATGCTGGATGGGGCCATGAAATTATTGGCTACGGAGATGCGGAGGATCCATGGGAGTTCATACGGCAGGCTTTAAACAAACGAGGAATCACCCAGGCTCGCTCTGCTGCAATTGAAAAAAGCCACCTCCCTTACGAACGCGCGGAAAAATTACAATCGATTTTTCCAGGCATCACGCTGGCCCAGGCAGAAGAAAAACTCGGCCAGCTTCGCATGGCCAAGGATGAAAACGAATTGAACGCTTTACGGAAAGCGGCCCGCTTCGCTGATGCCGCTGTCGAAATCGGAGTCGGCGCAATCACAGAAGGCACGACCGAAATGGAAATCCTGGCAGAGATTGAATATGAAATGAAGAAAAAAGGGATTTCGGAAATGGCGTTTTCGACCATGGTGCTGGCAGGCGCCAATGCGGCATCACCACACGGAACACCAGGAACCACTCCGATCTGGAAGGGCGATTTGGTCCTTTTCGACCTTGGTGTAGTGGTTGACGGATATTGTTCAGATATTACAAGAACCGTTGCCTACGATCATGTTAGCAACGAACAGGAAAAAATCTATAACACGGTCCTGAATGCCCAGGAGGCATCACTGGCCAAAGGAAAACCGGGTATCAGAATCGGCGATTTGGACCAAACCGCGCGCCAAATCATCAGTGAAGCCGGTTATGGGGAATACTTCCCCCACCGAATCGGACACGGCCTTGGTATTGAAGCCCATGAAGCACCTTCGATGAGTGAAAACAACGATGATCTGCTGAAAGCCGGAATGGTTTATACAATAGAACCCGGCATTTACGTTCCGGAAGTAGCCGGAGTCCGCATCGAAGACGATGTTTACGTGACGAAGGATGGCTTTGAATGCCTGACTCAATATCCGAAGGAACTGCAAATTGTAAAGTAAAGGGAGATTTTAAATTGATAGGAGGAGCAGGCTTGATTATCTGGGTTCTGTCCATGATCATCTTTTTTCTTGTTTTGCACTGGGTCATCCGTTCCGCCATTAACAGCTCTCGCCCGGCCCAACAGTTTGAGGAACTTACGACCAACCTCAACCACCTTTTGCGTAAAGAAGATCCCGAAATCAATGAAACTTTAAAAGAAATTCGTGATTTACTAAAACCTCGAAAAGACGGCCCTTAACGGTCGTCTTTTCTAGTATGAATCCCCCAGACTCCATCCAAAAAAGGCGTTTGCCCAACACGGCCATACTGGATTTCCGTAAAATATACTGAATTTCAGTATGGAAAGGGGGCAAATCATGCCGAATTCCCGGCTATGGTACCTGATCATCAGCTTGTTAGTCGCCTTCGCCCTCCTTTTCACCATTGGGTTGATCTATCATAAGCACAAGCAACCCCAATCACACCCGCCGAAAAGCGAACAAAACCGAGACAAAACCGAGAATAAAAATAAGAAAAACCATCAAGACAACAAGCACGGGCAAAACCAAAAAAACAAGGACCAGAACAAAAATCAGGATCAGCAAAAATCGGATAAAAACCGGGTCCTATGGGGGGTAGATACGGCAAGCAGAGTTACCGAATCCTTTTATCAATGTGTAGCAGATCATTACGGTCAACCGGTTGTTTGGGGACGTTATATGAAATCAACAGAAGATGTTTCCCTCGGCCTTACCAAGGAGGAGATCTCGCTTATTCACGAGAAAGGTGGAAAAATCCTGCTCCTTTACAACCATCTTGACAGTGCAACAGGGTATAAGGACGGAAAGGCGGAAGCCGAAACGGCGATTTCATTCGCAAAAGACCTGGGGGCTCCGGAAGGAACCGCATTGTTTGCGGATATCGAACCGGTCTTCCCTGTAGACGCGGAGTTCATCCGGGGATGGATGGACAAAATGGCCTCTTCCCCTTATAAAGCGGGCTTTTATGGAGACTTTTCAAAAGGCGGCAGCTTGCGTGAAGCCTATCACGCGGCCATTAAAGATACGAACCATAAACCGGTTTTGTGGAGCTTTCAACCCAGAATTGGCATTACAAGCAAGGCAAATGCTCCGAATCATTTCCATCCGGCTGCGCCGGAACCCGCAAACACCCTTGCCTGGCAATACGGAATCGATGCCGAACAATGCAATATTGACACTGACCTGGTGCTCTCTGATATATCGAAATATCTGTGGTAAAAAAAGCCTTCCTCGGAATTTTCCCGAGGAAGGCTTTGGTTTACACACTTTATGCTAACAGCGATTCGGCCGATTTGTATACAAGGCCATGGGCGTCCGCAACAGCTTTGTAGGTAACATATCCTTCAAGTGTATTAATGCCTTTCAGAATCGCAGCGTCTCGGCGGCTGGCTTCTTCATAGCCTTTGCCGGCGATTTTGATTGCATAGGGAACAGTCACGTTCGTCAAACCGATTGTTGAAGTTCGCGGAACAGCGCCCGGCATGTTGGCGACCGCATAGTGGACAACGCCGTGCTTGTTATACGTCGGATCATCGTGGGTTGTAATCTTGTCAGTTGTTTCGAAGATACCTCCCTGATCAATGGCCACATCTACAATGACTGATCCTTCTTTCATCGTTTTGATCATCTCTTCGGTTACCAACTTCGGGGCCCTTGCACCCGGAATCAAAACAGCGCCGATCACAAGATCCGATTCTCTGACCGAATCCGCAATGTTAAGCGGATTGGACATAAGTGTGTTGATCTCGTTTCCGAACAGGTCATCCAACTCGCGTAAACGGCCCGGATTCAGATCAAGAATGGTTACGCTTGCACCAAGGCCCATCGCAATTTTTGCCGCATTTGTACCAACCACACCGCCTCCAACTACGGTAACCTTGCCCCGGCTGACTCCCGGAATGCCGCTCAGCAGGATGCCGCGTCCGCCTTTCGGCTTCTCAAGGAATTGGGCTCCTATTTGCGAGGCCATCCGCCCTGCCACCTCACTCATTGGTGTTAATAACGGCAAAGAACCATTAGCAGGCTGGATGGTTTCGTAAGCAATCCCTGTCACTTTCTTCTCAATCAAAGCTTTTGTTAATTCCGGTGCGGCTGCCAGATGTAAATATGTAAACAAAATCAAGCCTTCGTAGAAATAGTCATATTCCTCAGGAAGTGGTTCTTTCACCTTCATTACCATTTCCTGGGCCCACGCCTCTTTGGCGGACTTCACTATTGACGCCCCGGCTTCCTTATATTGATCGTCGGTAAAACCCGATCCAAGACCTGCACCCGTCTCGATGAACACTTCATGTTCCGCCTCTACCAGATGATGCACGCCGGAAGGGGCCATAGCCACGCGATTTTCATTATTCTTGATTTCTTTAGGTACCCCGATTCGCATAAATTCTGCCTCCTTCTGTGACATACTACTTTCATTAGTAGAATAACACGATTCCACAAAAAATTGTATTTTCACGTGAAAAAATTATTTATAAAGAAAACTTGGCTTACGCCAAGTCTTTGGCGTAAAGAGGCCTAGTTGCCCTTATCTATAAACTTACTCGTGTCTCCTGCGTTGAAATGTCCTCCCTTGCTGACACGAGATATTCTCCTAACCATTTATACTTTCCTATACGGAAATAAAGGGCACCCGCGGTTAAATTAAGCGCGCGTGCCCCCGAAGAACCATTTTATATTTGCGCAATCGCTTCCTTCAATGTTTTGGCCATAAATGCGAAATCATCGTCTGTGATACTGAAGGGAGGAGAAAGGGCCAATACATTGTTGAACCCGGCTACAGTATCCCCGTTTTTGCCGATCAGTAACCCTTTTTCTTTACAATGCGATATTACTTTCCCCAGGCTTTCAGGGCTGGCAGGCTTCTTGGTGTCTTGATCCTCGACAAGTTCAATGCCAAGCAGCAAGCCTTTCCCGCGAATGTCTCCGACGTTCGGATCTTCTTTTAATTCAGCCATTTCTGCAGCCAGCCTCTCACCCAACTGTTCCGAGCGTTCGATCAACCGCTCTCTTTCAAGAATCTCAAGATTCTTTAACGCGACCATGCATGCTGCGGGACTTCCGCCAAACGTATTCACATGCCGAAAATGCGAATAGTCTTCCGTTCCTTTAAAAGCTTCGAAGAGATCCCTGCGGACCGCGGTTACCGATAACGGAAAATAAGCACTCGTAATCCCCTTCGCCATCGTGATAATGTCGGGCTTAATACCGTAATTCATATATCCAAACTTTTTTCCGGTCCGGCCAAACCCGCAAATCACTTCATCAACAATCAGCAGCACACCGTGACGATCGCAAACCTTCCGAACCTCCTGCATATAATTCTCCGGAGGCACGATAATGCCGCCTCCTGTTATAATCGGTTCCATAATCACACCGGCCACCGTTTCATCAAGTTCCCATGTGATCACTCGATCGATTTCCTCGGCATAGGCCTTTCCCATTTCCTCTTCCGTACCGCCAAATGGGCTTCGATACATATCAGGCGGTGACACATGGACAAAGCCTTGGGCGAGCGGTTCATATCGATATTTCCGTTGCGCCTGTCCGGTGGCAGCCAAAGCAGCCATTGTTCCACCGTGGTACGACCGATAGCGTGAAACAAATTTGTGACGGCCGTGTTCACCGTTTTGCTGATGGTATTGGCGGGCAATCTTAAATGCCGTTTCATTCGCTTCGGAGCCGCTGTTGGAGAAAAAAAAGATATAGTCGCCATCCAACCATTCATTCAATTTTTCACCAAGTTTGATTGCCGGCACATGGCTGTTGGACAATGGATAGTACGGCATGGTTTTCAACTGTTCGTAGGCAGCCCTCGCCAGTTCTTCACGTCCATAACCGACATTCACACACCACAGTCCTGACATCCCGTCCAAATATTTCTTTCCGTTAATATCCGTTACCCATGCTCCGTTTGCTTCAGAAGCCACCAATGGGGGTACATCCGGATTATGCTTCCGCATCGCATGCCACACGTATTTCTCATCTTTTTTTAGAAGCTCATCTGTGGTTACCGAGGACACCCCGATCACTCCTTTTCCGCTCACATTTTAAAACCTCGAAGTCACCATTTTTTTACGTGTATAGAAGTCGACTCCGTCTTTTCCGTTTACGTGGAGATCGCCGTAAAATGAACTTTTATTGCCCGAAAACGGGAAAAAGGCCATCGGTGCCGGAACTCCGAGGTTAATGCCTAACATCCCGGCATCAATGTCTTCCCTGAACATACGAACGTTGCTTCCATCTTTGGTAAAGAGACAGGCCCCGTTTGCGAACTCCGATTGATTGGTAATCTCAATGGCCTCTTCCAATGTTTCTACACGTACTATAGACAGCACGGGTGCAAAAATTTCATCCTTCCAAATCTGCATATCCGTATTCACATTGTCAAAGATGGTCGGCCCGATGAAATAGCCGTCATGGCCATTTTCAGGGTCCTTTCTCCCGTCCCTGGCCAGCACCGCTCCTTCGGATTGACCGATTTCAATATATTTCAATGCCCTTTCCTTTTGCGTTTCCCGGATAACCGGACCCAGCAAGACCCCTTCTTCCATGCCGTCACCGATTTTAACGTCGTTTGCGGCTTCCACCAATTTTTCAACCAACTGATCGGCGCTGTTCCCCACTGCCACCACCACGGAACAAGCCATGCATCTCTCTCCGGCTGAGCCGTAAGCTGCATTCATAATTTGCGGGACAGCCGCATCAAGTTCAGCATCCGGCATGACAATCGTATGATTCTTTGCTCCTGACAGCGCCTGGACTCTTTTCCCTTGAGACGCCGCAGTTTCATAAACATACTTGGCAACCGGCTGAGAGCCGACAAACGATATCGCCTTTACCTGTTCATGGCCAAGCAAACCGTTCACAACGTCATGCGCTCCATGAACGATGTTGAATACACCATCAGGCAGGCCGGCTTCCTTTAACAATTCCGCCAGCCGGTTTGCGAGGATCGGGGTGCGTTCCGAGGGTTTAAGAACAAACGTATTACCACACGCAATCGCAAGCGGGAACATCCAGCAAGGTACCATCATCGGAAAATTAAAAGGAGTAATTCCGCCGACTACACCAAGCGGATAACGATACATGCTTGAATCAATATCGGAGGCAACCGTCGACAACGAATCGCCCATCATCAAATTCGGAGCGCCGGCTGCAAATTCCACACACTCAATTCCGCGCAGAACTTCCCCGTATGCTTCTTTAAAGCTCTTACCGTTTTCCTGTGTCACAAGCTTTGCTAATTCTTCATGATGCTCCGTCAGAAGTTGATGATATTTGAACAAGATTCGTGCTCGTTTTGGAACGGGAACCTTCCGCCATGTTTGAAATGCTTCTTGGGCGGCCTGAACAGCTTGGCCAAGATCTCCGAACGTAGATATTGGTACACGGGCCAGGATTTCCCCGCTCGCTGGATTGGGAACTTCCTGAAAATCCGTAGTGGTGGATTCAACCCACTTTCCATTGATGAAATTTTTCAAGGTTTGATTCCTGGCTGCTGCTTGTGTCATGCAATGACCTCCTCTGACAAATTCAATCCAAATCCTTACCGTTATTATAAAAAGAGATCATTCTGAATTCACTAGACAAAATGTCAAAAACATAGGCTTTTCCTATAAACAAATGCAACAATCCCTAGACAAACAAATGATACAATTCTTTTGCACCCAACACGACAAAAACCAGAACAATCAGGCCCAAAATGATGTTATAAACCACACCGTTTCTGTAGGCATCCCCCACCCGTTTGGAATTCAGCAAATAGAACAGTGTAATCGCGAGAAAAGGCATGAATATGGCACCGAGTGCACCGTAAATAATGACAATGCCGACAGGATTATGAACAAACAGCAATAACATCGGCGGGAAAGTCATCCAGGCCATATAGCCAATGAACGCCGGACTCTTTTCCGTAACTTCCTTATCCTCATTTGTCTTGTTCTTTTTCATGATTCTTACAAAGTCGGCGAACAGATAGGAAATCCCGTTCCACGACCCCAACAAAGAGGTGAAAGCAGCTCCCCAGAACCCGAGTAACAACAACCATCTTGCCGCTCCGCCAAAAGCTTCCCCATAAGGATCAGCCAATTGAAGCATGCCCTGGTCTCCGCTTATTTTCGATCCGGTCCCGAACAAAAAGTGTGTCGCAATAATCATGATCGCTACACCGAAAATACCAGTGATAATATACGCTACAGAAGCATCGACTTTCATAACGGGGACCCATGATTTCCCCTTCCAGCCCTTCGCTTTCAGCCAATAGCCATATGAAGCCAGGGTGATAGAACCACCCACACCTCCAATTAACCCCAAAATCCGCAAGAACGAACCTCCCGGCACTTTTGGTACAATCCCCCATGCCAGATCTCCCAGGCTTGGCAATACCAAAACAGCGGTACCTACCACCGTTATAAACATGATCGCTATCAATACCATCATGATACGCTCCAAGACCTGGTAACGCCCAAGCATAATCAAGATCATTCCTGCAATTGGATGAATAATCGCCCATGCCCACAACGGAATGGCGGGGACCAGAGCTGTTGCAACAAGAGCACAGGTGGACGAAACTGCAGCTCCATATATAAAACCGAAAAGAATGACATACACAGTAAAGTAGCCGGTAGCAGCCCAGCCCAACGAATGCCATCCTTCCAAAATTGTTTTTCCGGTAGCCAAATGCCAGCGGCCCAATCCTTCACTCAAGAAAAACTTTAATAAGGCACCAATGATAACCGCCCAAAGCAATGCCATGCCAAAACTGGACCCGGCAACAATTGCAGCGACCATATCTCCTGCTCCTACACCTGTAGCCGCCACTACAATACCCGGCCCTACTAACGACAGCTTCTTCCACAAGGAACTTGAAGCACCTATTGCCGGACTGGTTTGTTCAGTCTTGGTTTCCAAAATCATCACTCTCCTTTTAATATTGAATGCGCTTTCACAAAAACAACCAATTTCTCCTGTGAATCTATCATTCTGATTCGATTGCGGCCGCTGTAGAATACCAGCGGCCCTTTATCTATTTAATTCGCATCTACGTATTCACTAACGACTTTATCCTCCTGAGGTTTTGTCGCATAACTTACACCGATTAACACAATTAAGTTTGCCATCAGCCCCAAAATGCCGGCGTTGATATCCATAGGCGTCGAGTCTGCCACCAATTGATAATAATAATTCACCACTGTACCGACAATTAAGCCGGAAATAACTGCGGAAGGCGTGGCCCTCCTCCAGTACAACGCACTGTATACACCTGGAGCAAACTGAACAATAGAACCATAAGCCCCCAGCAAAAGAGCGATTAATCCTTCGCTGCCGAAGACAGTTAAAAAGTATGCAAAGGCACCGATTACAATAACGGCAATTCTCATAATCACAAGAGTTCTTTGATCCGATAATGACGGCCAAATATTGTGAACCACCCCGTTTGTGAACTCGAGTGAAGCGCTGTGGGTAATCGCATCCGCTGACGACATAGCAGCAGCAAGTGCCCCCGCCCCAATTAACCCATATATCCAACCCGGCATTTGCAATACCGAAGTAACCAGATAAGGTAAAATCTGATCAGGGCTGTCCAGCGTCCCGTAATCCACGACCCCGATGGCAGCAAATCCGATAAATAGCAATGGAATCAAGAACAGCGCGAAAATCGGATAAGCGAGAACCGTTCTTTTGATGGTAATCCCCTTCGTTGCATACGATTTGGAAAACAAATGAGGCCACATCATAAACCCGAAAATTGAGACCAAAATGGTTGTCGTGTAACCTATCCCCGACATGTTTGATCCTTCATGGCCGATCTCCAGGAAACCAGGATGATTTTGCATAATGGAAGCAAACATATTGCTGCTTCCTCCATGCAGCTGCATCACGACCGCGATTCCTACTACCCAGGAAATCACAATCATCAAGATTCCTTGAAACACATCAGACCAAGCTGCGGCACGCAATCCGCCGGTCGCTACGTAAACCACAACAATTCCATAGGCAAGTAAAGCCCCCAACCAAAAAGGAATATGCCCGGCTGTCATAATTTCAAAAATGTAGGCCATCCCTTTCATCTGTGTAGTCAAATACTGAATAAAAGCAAAAACCGCGAGAAGGCCTACAATGACTGGAAGTGCTTTCGTTTGATAACGCCCTTTGTAAAATCCTGAAATCGTGTACAAGTCAAATTTCTGCCCGATCTTCTTAATCTTGGGCCCGATAATATACCACGGCAGAATCGCAAAAGCTGTATAAACAATGATATAATAGGCCGGAGCTCCTTTAGAATACGCCCATCCCGGCGCGCCCAAAAAAGAAAATGCGCTGAAAACAGCTCCGCCCATCAGGAACCACATGACAAACAAGCCCAGGCCACCGCCGGCTACGACATATTCATTCAGAGAACCTCCCCTGCCCTTTCCTGCCCAGATGCCGATAATTAAGGCGATCACCAAATAGGCGATCATCATGAGCAGGGCAACTGTCCAGTCCGCCATTGTTTATTCCTCCCTGTTTTTATTGTCCGGATCCACGAGGTACAGGATCACAGCAATCACAAAAGCAATAACAATCCAAAGAATGACCCAAAAGAAGCCAAAGGGTAACCCGACAATAATGGGAGTTCCCTGGTTGGCGACCTCATAAATCGGAAAAATCAACGGTAAAAGGCAAAGAATCATGAGAATCACAAATAACCACTGGAAAGCTTGTCGACTCAATGTTTTCACCTCCTTTCAAATTCAATTTCCCCGTCAATGACGGTCATGTCTACATTAATTTGCCTGAGTTCATCGGCCGCAGTATCCAATATAGGACGGTCCAAAACCGTTAAATCCGCCAGTTTACCCCTTTCCAAACTACCTTTTATGTTTTCTTCGAAACTGGCATAAGCCCCGTTAATGGTATACAGCCGAATGGCCTCCTTTACAGAAATCTTCTGCTCGCTTCCAACCTCCTTGCCCGTTTTGCTTAACCTTGTGACAGCCGCCTGAATACCCGCCAATGGATCATACGTTGTAATCGGACTATCCGACCCCATAGCCGGTTTCATTCCGGCATCCAGAAACGAACGTACCGGAAACATCCAATTCACACGTTCTCCATAATCTTTCAAATAACCGTCCCCAAATTCATAGATGAAGGCGGGGTTGGGAACAGGAACAATATTTAATTCTTTTTCCCTTTGGAGCAGATCCGGCGGCGTAATCCCGGAATGCTCGATGCGGTGTCGATGATTGTCTCTCGGGTGTTCATTTAAAGCGTGTTCAATACAATTAATCATCATCTCTACACCCTTGTCCCCGATTGCGTGAGCAGTCAATTGCCAACCGAGCCGATGAGCTTTGCCCAGGATGTCGTTCAATTCGTCCTGCGACAAATATAAAATGCCCGTATCTTCCGGATTACTCGTGTAAGGGTCTCGCGTTTTCGCCGTCGGGCCGCTGCTGCTTCCGTCAATAAATACTTTGGCCGGCCCGATTCGGAATTTGTCATCCCCGATTCCGGTAAGCATGCCCGCCTCAAGGGCTTTATCCAAAATAACCGGAGACTTATGTAACGATCCAATGAGTGTGTTCACCCGAACCTTCAAATGGCCATTCTGAACGGCCCTGGCCAAATGACGAAAATGATGATTATTATAACCGCCGGCATCGTGAACACTTGTAATGCCTTTCTGGATAAAATCTTCTGATGCAAGACCCAAACCTTCCATAACCTCTGGTTCGGAGTATTGAGCTCGGATAAACATGTTCATATGGGCCGCCTCCAACAACACACCGTTTGGAACGCCATTCTCCCTGACGATTTTTCCGCCGGGCGGGTCTGAAGTTCCTTTTTCAATGCCTGCATATTCCAGCGCCTTGCTGTTTACTGTAGAAATGTGCCCGCATGTTCTTACAATAATAATCGGATGTTCTGTGGATACCTGATCGAGATCCTTCCGTGTTGGATGCCTCCCCTCTTGAAGCGCGTTTTGGTTGTACCCCCAGCCGCGAATCCATTGACCTTTCGGCGTTCTTTCCGCCGCCTTTTTCAATTTCTCCTGGATTTCTGCGATACTGGCGACATCTTTACAATTCACGCCTAGTTTGTTCGTACCGTACAACTCCAAATGAGCATGTGCATCAATAAATCCGGGAAGCAAACTTCGACCTCTCAAATCAATGACTTTCGTTCCCGGCCCTTTCAATCGATCTATCTCAACATTACCGCCGCGTCCTATGATTCGGTTACCCTTTACAGCTATCGCCTCACAAACAGTAAATGCCTCATCAACCGTAAGAACCTGGCCATTTCTGAAAATCAAATCCGCGTCCATCCTTCCCCTCCTTTCCATCAGTTTTCATTTGTACTGATACGCAACATTGTTCTGTACAACAATTCCACTCCCTGAGCAATATCTTCACTACTTGCATATTCAGCGGGATTATGGCTTATACCATCTTTACAACGGACGAAAATCATTCCGTAGTCACAAACATGAGAAAGAGACACAGCATCGTGAAAAGGCCCGCTCATCAACTCCGGAGCTTCAAGTCCGATTTCCCTGCTTTCTTCCCTAATAATGGTCTTGATCCAATCCGAACAGTAACTTGGCTCATTTCTCATGTCTTCCTGGACAGAATAGGTCAATCCATGTTTTTCTGAAGCTGTCCGGATCACTTCCATAAGCTCTTTTTCATACTGATTCCTTCGATTAATATCAATATCCCGTAAATCGATCGTGAATTCCGTCCTTTCCGGAATCGCGTTGCGCGAATCCGGAAATACCTGCAGGCTGCCGACTGTCCCGACCGTACTGGCGTTAGAATTTTGCCTTACAATTTCATTGAACCGTGTAACGATCTCGGACGCCCCTAGCAAGGCATCTTGCCGTAAATTCATTGGAACAGAACCGGCATGGCCGGCGAAACCTTCCAGGGTTACCGTCAACCATAAAGGACCCGAAATGCCCATCACGATGCCAACCGGCACTTCTTTGTCCTGTAAAACAGGCCCCTGTTCAATGTGCAATTCAATAAAGGCCTTGATGCTCCCCTTCTCATAAATGGAAGCCGCCCGATTATCTGGATTACATCCAATACTCTCCAGCGCCTTCCTTCGGGTTATCCCGTTTTTATCTTTTCGTTCAAGTTCCCCTTCCTCAAACTGGCCCGTAATGCCCCTTGAACCAAAGGTTCCCTTTCCAAACCGGCTTCCTTCTTCATCAGCAAAGCAAACCACCTCAATCGGCATGTTCGGTCGGATTCCCTGCTCTTTAAGCGTCTGTACCGCTTCCAATGCTCCCAAAGCTCCGGCTGCTCCGTCAAAACGCCCGCCATATGGCTGTGTATCAATATGAGAGCCCATCATCAAAACGGGCGCTTCGGGATTTTTCCCTTCCAATCTACCGATTAAATTCCCGAAATCATCGATTCGGGTTTCCAAACCAGCATCCTGCATCCACCCGCGGACCTTTTCTACCGCCTTAAGATCTTCTTTTGAGTGGGCAAGACGACGAACCCCGGTCTCCCCGATTTTCCCGATTGTCGAAAGCTCTTCTAAATGCTTTTGCAGTCTATTCGAATGAATGATCATACTCTCACTGTCACCTTTCCTTTATTTACCGAATTAATTGAATATTTATTCTTGGACTTATTGTAACTTTTCCGGGCGCCTCTTTGCATTTTACCTTTTGTCACATTGAACGGTCATTATATTGGACATTTTGTTTATTTTTAATTTATTCATGCAGAATAAGAGGAACCTCAAATAAAAAAAACACCTATCCAAAAGAGATAGGCTGTGTGGGCTTAAACCTTAGAACCAGCAAATTTCAAGTTATTTCACATCATAAATTCTCGTGCATGCACTGCAAATTCTATCGCAAGCCGCTTTTTCGGCTGCATAAAGTCTTCGCCAAGTAATTCCTTTAGCTTCTCGATCCGGTGATACAAGGTTTGACGGACAACATAAAGGTGTTTGGCAGCCTCTTTTTTTGAACCGTTGGCCGCCAAATAGACTTTCAAGGTTTTAAACATTTGGCTGTTATGCTTTGCGTCAAATTCGAGAACCATCCCAATATGATCCAGAATAAATTCCTGCAAATCATCTTGTTTTTTCATCATTGAAATTAATCGATACATATATAGCTCTTCATAAAAAGGACTGTCCCTTTCCCCGGTTTTCTCCTGTATATAGAACGTTTCTTTCGCCATTTTATAACTTTCATGAAGCCGATCCAGAGCTTCAAAACGTTTTCCTGCACCAAAATGAAAAGATTCGAAACGTTGGTCCTGAATTAAATCCGTACCCTGAATTTGCCTTAAGGCATGCTTGAGCCTTGATTTCCAATCCTCTTTCCGCCTCTTATCGATCAATGCGAATACAGTGAAATGCTGTTCGAGTGTTACCAATGGGAAAAATCCTTGCTTATCGAAGATGGAGCGAAAAATCATCGAATAGTAGGTGAAATCCACTTGCCGATCCGAAAAATCGAGTTTACACAGGCAGGCCACACAGCCGCTCTCTTTTAAAGAGGGCTCCAAAGCCGATAAATACTGTTCGATTTCTTCCTTCGAATGTTCATTTTGCAGCCATTTTTGCACCCACCGATTTTCCCGATATTTTCTTTTTTCCTCCACATATAGGAGGCGGAGTTGATCCTGAGCCAATGCTGTAGCTGTTCGATCCAACACTAACGAATCAAAGTCCGTCCATTCTTCAGATGATGCCAGGATGAAAAGGTCGGCAAACTTATGCCCAAGCGCCTGAATCGATTGTCTGATTTTCCTGTTGCCCGAGGATTCCGAATAAAGGCTGGATAGCAATGCACTGTGGTCCGTTTTCTCAACAGATGGGAAAAATAATGACTCTCCTTCAATGGGGACATAGATCATCTGTTTGTTTAAATATCGATATAACAAACGCAAAATGTTGTTAAACCCGTCGGTTGATAATAATAAATGATTCAGTTGATTCGAAAAGGACTCCAGGTCCGACATCATCTTATAATGGGTGTCCATTAGTAATCCGTTAATGTCCTGGGTGATGTCTATGAAACGAACCTCCGATCGAAAAACAATCAAGGGGAAATGGTTTCGTTCAGCCAACTCAATCATTTCTTCTGGGATGGAACTGACATAAGTTCCCAACTCAATGCAAAGCCCGGATACCTTATGGTCAATCAGCTGCTTAAGAAAGGAGCAGCTCAGTTGTTGGTCTTCGCGCCAGCCAACACCGGTTGATAAAATCAGTTCATTTCCGCTTAATAATTGCCCTGTTTCAGCAACCTCCATAATATGAACCCAACGAATGACGTGATTCAATCCGGTTTTCCCCGCAACGATCTCCGCTTCCTCGAAGTTCGGCCTTTTCAATATGTCCTTGACAGTTAATTTGAAGGCGGTTTTCATCTTCTTCCCCTTCCCTTCATAGAACAAGTCTGTCTTTTTCGGATCCAGTACCCAAATTTAGCCGTGCTATTACGTTCTTTCTTTGTTATTTCAATTTTAATCACCATGATGCTTATGTCAATTTAATATTTCAAGTAATATGGCCCCCATTCCTGTACCAGGGAACGATTTGAATTTAAAATAGTGTCACAGGCTTTTTCGAGAGGAATGAAAGAATGACGGTAAAAATGACCCGCAAACAACGAGACGGTCTGATTCTGGTGATTTCTATTCTTTTCACCGATGAATTGCTTTATAGCATCATTATTCCTATAATTCCGTACTTCACTGAGAAGTTGCAAATGTCTCCTGCGATGACAGGGGTTTTGTTCAGCAGCTATGCCGTGGCAGCGTTGATCTCGACGCCCTTCTTTGGCATTTTGGCTGACCGTGCCGGACGCCGGGTATCGATTTTATCAGGGCTGGCTATCTTATTTCTCGCTACTGTGTTATTTGCATTCACTCATTCTTACGGGTTGCTTGTGGCCTCACGTGCGATTCAGGGAATCGGGGCAGGTGCCGCCTGGGCGGCTTCCCTGGCACTGTTGGCAGATCTTTTCCCTGCAAAAATGCGCGGGAGAGCCATGGGATTGGCTCTTACGGGAATCTCGACTGGAACTTTATTGGGGGCGCCCCTCGGAGGTTTCATATTTGAATTCGGCGGTTATCAGTGGCCGTTTTTGTTCGTAGCGGGGCTCGCTGCCCTGAATTTTATATTTGTTGTGCTTTTGGTTCCGGGAATTCAGACCTCTGCCAACCAACAAGCAGGGAAAGCCAATATGCCGGCCTTGCTGAAAAACCGGTCAGTCCTGTTCATTGTGACTGTTATCTTTGCTGTCAGCACAACCCTTTGTTTACTGGATCCGATTTTGCCGATATTGTTTGACGGCCGATTCCAGCTTTCTTCTTCGGGAATCGGAATCCTGTTCGGTCTTATGACTTTTGCAAATGCATTGGTTTCCCCGATTTCCGGTTTTCTTTCTGATCGTTTCCGGCCAGGCATCATTATGTTAACAGGTTTGATGGGAATAGCCGCTGCATTGCCTGTTATGGCTTTTTCCCAGACACTCTCGCTGGAAACAGGCGCCATGGTTTTGGCTGGGTTTGGAATCGGCTTTGCCCTATCCCCTGCAATGTCGCATCTTGGCAATGTGATCGGTGAGGGCAAAGAACAATCTCATGGCCAGGCCTATGCCTTATCCGATATGTGTTTCACAGCCGGAATGATTATGGGGCCGTTAATCGGAGGATTGATGACAAATATTTGGTCCATTACAGCTGTTTTATGTATATTTGGGATTGTCATTTTCTTTTTGGTAGTCGGCATGTTTGGCATGGAACTCAGTAAAAAAGTCAAAGCTCAACATCAATAATCCGAACAGCAATCCTCCTCCTGAGAGGAATTGCCGTTCGGTTAAAACATAAAGCCTCCGTTCTTGCCATCGACCCATGCATTCTTTTTATAACCGCGTTTCTCCCAAAAACCGGTGATCGGATGATCAATCAGCTCAATGCCGTTCAGCCACTTAACGGATTTATAACCGTACATTTTCGGAACTACCAGCCGGGCTGGGCCTCCGTAATCCTGGGGAATCGGTTTGCCGTCACGCAAAACAGCAACTATGACATCATCCATATGTGCCTGCTTCATAGTCAGGCTGTCTGTATAGACGCCGTCTCCGGAATAGAATTTCACATATTTGGCCTGGCTTTGGACACCAGCCTTTTTTAACAAATCCGCCAGAAGAACCCCTTCCCATGTTACATGGTAAACCGACCAACCCGTAACACAGTGGAAATCCCTCACTTCCACCTTTCTAGGCAGCTTCAAAAACCCCTTCCAGTCGAAAGTCATCGGCTTCTTAACAAGCCCAGAGACCTCAAACTTCCACGAATCGGATGAAAAAGCGGGATACTCCGTTACTGTATAAGGCCTGAAAACTCCTTCTCCACCGCCTTTCTCCAGGGGAAAGGTACCTTTCAAAGGTTCTGGATGCGGAAGCATATGATTGCCATCGGTTTTAAATTTGGACCTGGCACCTTCACCGCCTTTTCCGCCGGCACCGACATCTATGACACCCGTAAGCCACTTATAAAGCAATGGGCCTGCGATCAACGCCAGTATAGAGCCGGCCGTGACACGAATAAACCGTCTGCGGGCGAAAGAGGGACGGA
>DASVCO010000092.1:0-9333 GCA_036381575.1 Caryophanales bacterium | reverse complement strand
ATTTTATCTTTTAAGTTTCCCCGTTAATCCATCTGTCTGCCCATTTCTGTACTTGTTTCATTACAGCTTCCAGTTCCCGGCCTTTTTCGGTTAGTTCATATTCAATCCGGACAGGTGTTTCGGGGTAGACATTTCGTTTTACAATGCCGGAGCCTTCCAGTTCTTTCAACCGTTGTACAAGCATCCTGTCACTCAACTGCGGAATCATATCCGAAAGTGCACCAAACCTGTGGCATCCCGAAAGCATGGCGTGAATGATTAACCCGGTCCAGCGCTTTCCGAGAATTTCGAAGGCCGATTCAAATTTAGGGCACATTTTCAAGTCTTCCATCGTCATTACCCCCTGTTGCTTTTATTATACCATATATCTTGACAAAAGTAAGCAACTATATTAATGTTACTTCCATAAGGTTTAAAACTTACATTTTGTAAGTAACAAAAATGTGGAGGGATTAGAATGGCAAAAACCAATTGGAAAGTAGATTCGGCGCACAGCAGTCTTGATTTTTCGGTCAAACATATGATGATTTCGAAGGTGAAAGGAACGTTTCACGACTTTGGGGCTTCCGTTGAGGCGGATCCCGCGGATTTGACTGATGCAAACATTCAATTTACAGTTGATGTATCAAGTGTTGATACTCGTAATAAGGACCGTGACGGCCACCTGAAATCGGATGATTTCTTCAATGTTGAGGAATATCCCGAAATGACGTTTCAGTCCACAAATATCACCAAGAAAGGTGACGGGGAATATGACGTCACTGGAGATTTAACTATCCGGGGTACAACTAATCCTGCAACTTTCGATTTAACCTTTGAAGGACAGTCCAAGGATCCGATGAGCGGTAATCAGGTAGTTGGCTTCAGCGGTGAAGGTACGATTAACCGCAGTGAGTATGGGTTAACCTGGAATGCTGCATTGGAGACCGGTGGGGTGCTCATCGGAGATGAGGTTAAGATATTTATTGAAATCGAGGCGTCTGAGCAGGCGTAACAAGTAAATGACCATGTTGGAGGAGTCGGTATGTTTTTACGGCATATCGGCTTTTCTGATTTTCGGGGGGCGCCAGCAAAGACCAAGCATTTGGGGGTAATACAATGAATTATCAGGAAAGAGGACAACGGGATATTCAACGGGTTTGGGACGTTAAACCTGAACGCAAAGGGAACGGACATACAGCAGGAATGGTACTTCCTCCGGGGAATTGGGCAGCATTTGATCCTTTTTTACTAATGGCAGAGGACTGGTTTCAACAAGGGACCTTCCCTTTCCATCCGCATCGAGGTATGGAAACAGTGACTTTTGTGATAGACGGGAAACTGAAGCATGAGGATAACCATGGCGGCTCTGGGGTCTTGGAAGCCGGAGATGTGCAGTGGATGACAGCCGGTAAAGGCATTGTTCACTCGGAAGATCCATTGCCGGAAGAAACAGTGCATAGCTTACAACTCTGGGTTAATCTGCCCAGTGCAAGAAAAATGACAGAGCCTCGTTATCAGGATCTTCGTTCCGTGAATGCACCTGTCAGACGGGAAGATGGAGCGGTAATCCGAGTGTTTTCAGGTTCATCCTCTGATGTAACGGCTGATACACTCAACAATGTACCTGTCACTTACGTGGAACTGGAGTTGGAAGCTGGTTCATCTGTAAGCCAGGATCTTCCCGGTAATTATAACGGTTTTCTTTATATACTTGAAGGGAGTGGCCGTTTCGGTAAAGATGAAACTTATGGTGAACGAAATCAGGTGTTATGGCTGGGGGCTTCGAACGGCGAAGCAGAGCTTGAAAGTGAAATACGGATTCGCGCTGAAGCACCGTTGCGAGCGATACTCGTAGCCGGCGAACCCATTGGGGAACCGGTTGTGGCTGGCGGTCCTTTCGTGATGAACACAGAAGAAGAAATCAGGCAAGCCTATGCAGATTATCGGGCGGGCAAGTTTGGAAAGTAATGTATTGGCGACGAAATATATAGGGTACAGGATTGAAGCATGCATTCATTACCAGTTTGCATGCTTATTGTTTTGCCCGTGGTTAGAGAATGGCAGGTACAAAACAGGAAAATAGTCTTGAGACATTAGGTTGAATTTTCAACCTATTTAAACAACAATTGGGACTTAAGCGGCATGGACAACCAGAATGATGTCGAATAAGCTAGATTCAAGAAGAAATGAAAGCCCTTTCAACGAGAGGAGGAGGTGAAACCTTTTAGTGTACAAGCCCTGGCATCGTATCTCTAAATGGGTCGGAATATTCAAACAAATTGGAGCCATAAAATTTGGTTGATCTTCTGTGCGCTAAATGAACATCTGTCGTGCTGGGCAACCACAATAAGAGGAGGAATTAACATTGAAAAAACGACAATGGGTCCTGTTTTTGTCTGTGGCGTTGCTGCTGTTTTTGAGCGCACCTTTTTCCTCTGTTTACGCTAATGGTTGGGATGACCCAACCAAGCTCGGCTGGAAAGACGGCGAGGCAAAGAGGGGCTGGATTATAAGCAAAATTCGACATATGACACTTAGAGAGAAGGTCGGGCAACTATTTATGGTTCAGGTTTACGGGAGTACACCACGGGACCCCCGTTATGAAGAAACGAACCTGGCGGGCAATCGAGGCGGAAAGAACTTTGCCGAAGTCATTAACAAATATCATATCGGCGGAGTAATTTATTATAACTGGAACGGAAATATCCCGACGCCTTTTGACCCCGAACAAGTGAATGCTTTGTCAAATGGAATTCAGGAGATCGCAATGAATCAAAGAATGGCGATTCCGCTGTTGATCTCCACGGACCAGGAAGGTGGAATTGTTGCCCGAGTTCGAAAACCGGCAGCTGAATTTCCAGGGAATATGGCGTTAGGTGCTACACGGTCCGCTGAATACGCGAGGAAAGCAGCCGGAATTATGGGGATGGAGTTGCAAAATCTCGGGCTCAACATGAATCTTGCGCCGGTTCTTGATGTCAATGTCAATCCGGAAAATCCGGTCATTGGCGTCCGTTCTTTCAGCTCGAATCCTGATCTTGTTTCGAAGCTTGGCGTGGCCCAGGTGAAAGGGTACCAAAGCCAGAATATCATCGCCACCGCGAAACATTTCCCGGGACATGGCGACACAGACGTTGATTCGCATTCCGGATTGCCGATTATCAATCATGATTGGGAAACGTTATGGAATGTAGACTTAAAACCATTTCGTGAAGCAATTGACGCCGGAATTGGTGCGATTATGACAGCACATATTGTTGTTCCGGCCCTGGATGATTCCGGATTACCGGCTACGCTATCGAAACCGATTTTGACGGGGCTGCTTCGTGAAAAACTTGGCTTTGACGGCATCATCATTACTGATGCCCTTGGCATGGGAGCTCTGAATATTTTACCTCCCGATTCAGTGCCATCCGTCATTGCCTTAAAAGCAGGTGCTGATATTTTACTTAATCCGCCGAATTTCCCGCGAGCTTACAATGCAGTCCTTGACGCTGTAAAAAGCGGTGAAATTTCAAAGAAACGGTTGAACGAGTCTGTCTATCGAATTTTAAGGGCTAAAATGAAACGAGGCTTGTTCGAAGATCCTTATACCGATCCTGATGCAGTAGAGCAGATTTATTCCCCGGAACACCATCAATTAGCAGCGGAGATAACAAACAAAAGCATCACTATGGTAAAGAACGCGAACGAGCTGCTACCTCTTGAAGAAGGTCAGAAAGTCCTTGTAACCGGACCGTCTGCGGGAAAACCGGATATGTTGAGTGATCTCCTTGACAGTAAGGGAATAGATGCCAGCGCGTATGCGACGAATAGCAGTCCAACGAGTGGACAAGCCGCAACTGCTGTGGAGAAAGCGGAAGATGCTGACGTTGTTCTGGTTACGGCCTACACGGCCAATACGAATGCGGCTCAGCAAAGATTTGTAAAAGCTTTGGTGGATACCGGCAAACCTGTTGCCGTAGCTTCGATGAGAAACCCATATGATCTTGCAGTCTTCCCTGAAGTCGACGCGAATGTATTGACTTATGGCAACCAGGACGTATCAGTTAAGGCGCTGGCAAGGGTACTTGCCGGTGAAGTGAATCCAAGCGGTAAGCTTCCAGTCGCGATTCCCGGGCAGCGGGAATACGGTTTCGGCTTAAGCTATTAATCTTGTGAGCTCCCTTTTTTGGAGGGGGCTCTTTACAAAGGAGGAACTCTCCGTGGGGAAAAGATTATTCGCTGTAATGTTCAGTTTTATTTTGTGCGGCACGCTTGTTTTCATGGGGACGGGAATTGGTTTTGCATCTGAAAATCGTTCCCAACAGCCGACCATTGAGCAACATGTCAGCAAGTCAATGGTGCCTAACAGTAGACGTCCTTCGCATTCTCGTTTTTCGTGGGGCAGTCCGGGACCGTCTTCCCCAGTGTTAAACCCCGGCTCAGCAAGAAGTGCAGGAATGGTTCAGAGGTCACTAAGCAAAATTGATGATGCCGTTCAACAGGGAATCGCCAATAAAATCATGCCGGGTGCTGTTGTATTAGTGGCCCGACGCGGGAGGGTCGTCAAGCATGACGCCTACGGATACGCGTACCTTTACGCCGATACCAGCTATACGAAAGTAGATAATCCAATCAGGATGCAAGAGGATACCATATTTGATCTCGCCTCTTTGACCAAAGTGTTCACTGCAACGGCCATCATGCAATTGTATGAGGAAGGAAAACTGGATCTTGATGCTCCGGTGGCTCAATACATTCCCGAATTCGCGCAAAACGGCAAGTCTACAGTCACTGTTCGCCAATTGTTGACTCATACTTCCGGATTTCGGCCCTGGCTGCCCTTGTATCAGATGGCCAATAATCGCGAAGAAGCGTATCAAATCGTATTTTCTTATTCACTCAAATATGAACCGGGTACCCATTATGTCTACAGTGATTTGAATTTTATTACGCTTGGGGCCCTGGTGGAAAGAATTTCAGGAAAACGGCTTGACCAGTACATTGAGGAAAACATTACCGGTCCTCTTCATATGGATGATACAATGTTCAATCCACCGGAACGGTTAAAGGATCGGGTCGCGGCCACAGAGTACCAGCCCTGGACTGGGAGAGGTCTTGTCTGGGGAGAGGTGCATGATGAAAACGCTTGGTTAATGGATGGTGTCTCGGGTCATGCCGGTTTATTCTCAACGGCCCATGATCTGGCAATATTTGCACAAATGATTTTAAACGATGGGAAATATAAAGGGGCTCGAATCCTTGAGCCCGAAACCGTAGCCATGATCGAAACCAATCAGCTCCCGGATTTTCCAGGTGATGCTCATGGATTGGGCTGGGAGTTGGCCCAGGGCTGGTACATGGATGCTTTGGCTGGCCCTTTAACAATGGGGCATACCGGTTTCACGGGAACCTCAATGGTAATCAGCCCAGGCAATCAGGCCATTGCGATATTGTTGACAAACAATGTGCATCCGACACGTGAAGCACCGTCGACCAACCCGATTCGCCGCAAGGTGGCGAGATGGACGGCGGATGCGATTCCTGTCGCAATACCCGGAAAGGACAACGCATGGTTTTCCGGTTACGGCAGCCACGTGAACCGAATATTAACCGCAAAGGTTGATTTAGCGGATGAAGCAGAACTCTCTTTTGACACCTGGTTCCGTACAGAAAACGGCTATGATTTGGGTTACGTTGAAGTATCACAGGACGGTGCCCATTGGACAGAGATCGGTCGTTATACGGGATCAAGCGGGGATTGGATGACTGAAACATTAGCTCTGCCCGCCGGCACGAAGTATGTCCGGTTCCGTTATGACACGGATTCCATCATTAACGGAAGAGGTTGGTACATCCATGATATTAGCATTTCCCAGGCCAATGGTTATCAAAGAATCCTTGAATTTGAAAACGATGGCTGGCAAAAACGAGATTACTAATTGAACGGAGGGAGAACGGTGAAAAGAATCTGGATTGCAGTGTTGGCGGTTATTTTAATGCTTTCGGCTTTGCCTGCCGCAATGGCGAGTCAGGGTAACGGCCATAATCAGAAATCCCTCAAGAAATTTCAGCTCGGCATTGAAGTCTTATTGAATGATCGAATCGAGTTGATCAAAGGGAAAAATGTCGGGCTGATCACGAATCCGACCGGAGTCAATCAGAATATGGTCAGCGATGTGGATCTTTTATACAACCATCCGGATGTCAATCTGGTTGCTCTTTATGGGCCGGAGCATGGTGTTCGTGGAGGGCACCAAGCTGGTGATTATGTGCCGTTCTATACTGATGAGGAAACCGGGTTGCCTGTGTATAGCTTGTACGGCCCGACGAGAAAGCCGACCCCTGAAATGCTGGAAAATGTGGATGTTTTGCTTTTTGATATTCAGGGCGTTGGCACGCGGTTCTACACGTATATTTCGACCATGGCGAACGCCATGCAGGCTGCGGCGGAAAATGATATTCCATTTATCGTGCTGGATCGCCCGAATCCGATTGGCGGTGTAAAAGTTGAAGGGCCGGTGCTCGACCCTGAGTATTCTTCTTTTATCGGCAAATTTCCAATGCCAATGAGAACGGGCATGACAATGGGTGAATTGGCGATATTGTTCAACCACGAATTCAGTATTGGCGCCGACTTAACGGTTGTAAAAATGCAAGGTTGGAAAAGGACGATGTATTATGATGAGACACCGTTGCAATTTGTAATGCCTTCACCGAATATGCCTACCGCGAAAACGGCTCTTGTGTACCCGGGTATGGCTTTGATCGAAGGTACGAATGTTTCAGAGGGTCGAGGCACGACTCGTCCGTTCGAGTTGATTGGCGCTCCGTGGATTGATGCTGAGGATCTGACCGACGCATTGAATGCTCTTAATCTGCCTGGTGTGCAATTTCGCGCTGCTCATTTTACACCGAGCTTTTCCAAACATGCAGGTGAGCTTGTCCACGGTGTTCAGGTTCATGTAATGGATCGCAGCTCATTCAATTCGGTTCTTACGGGGCTAGCTGTTGTGAAAACCATTCATGATATGTATCCGGATGAATTTTCATTCCGTTCGGGTCACTTTGATCTACTGATGGGGAACAGCTGGGTCCGAGAGGCTATCAATAACGGTGATTCGGTTGATGCAATCCAGAACAGATGGCAGGAAGATCTCCAACAGTGGGTTCAAAATGTACGAAACCAATATTTGCTCTATAACCCATTTCCAGCAAAGGCCCAGCCTTATAAAAATGAAGGGGTGCTTGGTATCCAGCCTTATGAGATCCAAGCTGCGCCGGGGCAATCTGTAGAATTGACTGTCAGTGGTGTCGATTCGGATGGGAATGATCTGCAGATTACTGCCGAGGACGTCGAATGGCAAGTAACTGGAGGTATTGGGGAAGTAGAGGACGGTGTATTCACGGCGACAACCGTTGGGGAAGGTAGTCTGATAGCTTCCTATAACGGTTTAACAGCTGAAAGAACCGCGACTGTATCTCCGAATTACGTGAACAATATTCGGTACGGTGTCCATAGTGATTTTACAAGAATCGTCTTTGATCTGAATAAAACGCTTGATTACAAGGTTAACAAAGATGGGGATGTCCTTACTGTAAGCGTGCCTTATGCGAAAATCAGCGGGGAATTAAACCCGGAAGGGGGAACAGTGAAGCTGTCGAACAGCCCGGTTGTTTCGCAAATCACTTATTCGGTTCAAGATAATGAGTTTGCCGCTGAATTGCACTTGAAGCAATCGGATATTACGTATGAGACGCCAGCTTTTTCTCACCGTATTGTGGTTGATGTGATACAGGGAGAGTAATTTTATCTCGAGGCTCCACCTTTGACAAATTTCAGGGAAGGTACTTGCCTTCCCTCTTAATAAGGAGAGGAGAACGAATGAGTCGAAAACAACACCGTGAAAAAATGTTACGGTTATTCCTTGGTTTCGTACTGTTAATGTCTGCTTCTCTTACTTCAATTGGGCATGTCGCCAAAGCTGAAGATCGCCATGATGCTGAACTGACCATTTCTCCAACCCCACAACAATTGAAGGTTACCGGTGAAGGATTCCCCTTGACGCCAGTAGTTGGATTGGTCGTTGGACAAAAAACTGATTCCGATGCCGTTCGAGAAGTTAAGCATGCTTTGCATGCTGCTGACGTCAGACGAATCGTCACTCGTAAAGCGAGCGAGGGCAAACCGGAAACGCCGGTGACCATTTGGATAGGCGGGCCGTCTGAAAATCCAACCTCAATGGATGCTCTTCAATCACTTGGGGTTACCGGCCCCCAAGATTTGCGCAAAGAAGGATACGTGCTGGCTTCTGGGCATGGAAACGGCCATAAAATGATTGTTCTGGCTGGAAAAGATACCTCTGGAACCTTTTACGCGGCACAAACCTTTGAGCAAATGATTCTTCCTCATCCCGGGCGTGACTGGATTCCGTCTGTGGAAATACGGGATTGGCCGCAAATGGCGATCCGAGGAACAATCGAAGGCTTCTACGGGCCGCCATGGTCTCACCAGGACCGGATGAGCCAGATCGAATTTTACGGGGAAAACAAGATGAACACCTATGTTTATGCGCCAAAAGACGATCCGTACCACCGCGATAAGTGGCGCGAGCCTTATCCGGAAAAACGATTGAACCAAATCAGGGAACTGGTGGCAAAGTCCCGGAAAAACCATGTTGATTTCGTTTTCGGGCTTTCGCCGGGGAAAAGTATTTGTTATTCCGGTGACGAGGATTTTCAATTGCTGATGGATAAAATGCAAAAGATGTACGATATCGGCATTCGGTCATTTGCGATTTTCCTCGATGATATTTCTCGGAATTTGCGTTGCGGCCAGGATAAAGAAAGGTTTGGGGATGAATCAAGTCCTGCGGCTGCAGCACAAGCTTATTTGTTAAATCGTTTCCAGGATGCTTTTATCGAAACACATGAAGGCACGGCGCGGCTTGTTACTGTTCCAACTGATTATGCGGGAACCAGTGATTCTGATTATATCAGCTTGTTTGCGGAATTGGTCAGTCCGAAGGTCATTGTAGATTGGACAGGACCGGCGGTTGTTTCCCATGAAATTACTGCGTCTCAGGCTGAAAAAGCCTCCAACATCTATGAACATGATTTGCTGATTTGGGATAACTATCCTGTTAACGACTACGCTCGGAATCGCCTATTTCTCGGCCCGCTTGTGAACCGGGATTCCAACTTGACCGAGCACGGTGTATTGGGGATTACGGCCAATCCGATGAATGAGGCGGAAGCTTCCAAAATCTCGTTGTATACAGTTGCGGATTACATGTGGAATTCGGATGCTTACGAACCTATGGAATCCTGGAAACGGAGTTTGCAAGCTTTTGCCGGCGACAGTTATCA
>DASVCO010000091.1:0-3208 GCA_036381575.1 Caryophanales bacterium | reverse complement strand
AAGGTCCATACACATGAATTTGATGTGACCGGCTTGTGCGACAAGTTCAATGACCTTCTCGGCGGAACGATACACACGGTGGAAAACGGAATTTGTACAGTAATGGGACTGCGCACAGAGATTAACGCGGTTGTTCTTGGAAGGAAAGCCCGGTCCTTTCTGGTGCTTACAAAAATGTTTGCATTCGAGTCCATGACAAGGGATGGATTTGCCCTTTGCAGCGGGGAGACTGTCATTCTTCAGGAAGAAATTAATCCTTTCATTACCAGGCTCAGGGAGCACGGGATTATTGTGACTGCGATTCATAATCATTGGTTGTTTGAAGACCCGCGCTTGATGTATATACATTTTGAATCCGTTGATCGGCCTATTCCATTTGCCCATAAAGTGCGAGAGGCTTTGAGTGTATTTGGAGGGAAGTGAACGACTTAAAGAGAAATAACCTTTTTGGGTTGAGCATCGTCTGTAAGAGAGGCGGTGCTTTTTATTTTATGCAGGTGTTGGAACCGTCCGTTCAAACGTTGCATAAAAGGCCATTTTCAACAAAACATAAAAGGAGAGGTGAAAAGTCATCCTGAATGGAAAAGGAATGAAAAAAGCATGGAAAATACGGATAACGGGAATCGCAATGTCGTGCAACATCTTGTTCAGCAATTAACCAATTGGGGTTGTCAACGAGTTTATGGGGTGATTGGTGACGCCAATTTATTTTTTCTGGACGAATTGGCTAATCAAAACCAGATTCAATACATAGCATGCCGCCATGAGATGGATGCCGCACTGATGGCATCCGCTGAAGCCAAATTAACGGGGAAACTAGCTGTTTGTACGGCTACCTGCGGCCCCGGGATCACAGTTTTACTCAATGGGCTGGCTGATGCGTGGCGAGATAAAGCTCCGGTCCTTGCCATCACGGGTCAAGTGCAAAGAACGCAATTGGGGACCGGCGATGTTCAAGATATTGACCAACAAAAATTGATCAGCCCGCTTGCCTTGTATACGGCTTTAGTATCGGACAGTCATTCCTTCCCCAAATTATTAAATATCGCCATGAAAACAGCTTTAGGCAAGGGTGGCGTTGCTCACTTGTCAGTGCCGAAGGACATTTGGCTGCTCCCCGTGGAGGGAGGATTTTATCCATTACCGCCGTCAAAACCTGCCCGAGCACCTTCGCTTGAAGAATGCCAACGGGTTGCGGCTCAAATTGATCAAGCCAAACGGCCGATGATTTTGGCCGGGCGAGGAATCAAGCAAGCCAGGGCCGAAGTGCTTCAGCTTGCTGAAAAAATTCAAGCCCCGATTATGACGACAATGCCGGCCAAAAGTTTCGTTCCGAACGATCACCCTCTTTTTGTCGGAGGTCTTGGCCAGGCAGGGACGGACATATCCGGGGAACTTTTACAAGAGGCTGATCTTTGTATCATTCTTGGCGCAACATGGTGGCCGACGGATTATGTTCCTTTTTCCATTCCGATCATCCAACTTGATGCTTTATCCGAAAATATCGGGCACGGCTATCCAACTGTTGATTCCCTGGTCGGAGAGATCCAGAGCTTGCTGCCGGGTTTAATTGCCCAGGTGCAACCTAAACAAAATCAGGCCTATGTGGATGAAATCGAACAAAAGAAAATGTCCTGGAACTCGACGATTCAATCTGAAATTGACGAACAGGCAGACTCGCTTACAACCGCCAAAGCTATAGCGGAACTCAATAAATGGGTGAACCCTGACGCAATTATGGCAGTGGATACGGGCAATCATACACTGTGGCTGGAACGGATTTTTCAATATCAAAACCAGGAACTGTTGGTTTCGGGAACATGGCGTACACTCGGTTTTAGCCTGCCGGCAGGGATTGCCGCCCAGTTGGAACACCCGGAAAAACAGGTCATCAGTATTGCAGGTGACGGAGGCGCCGCTCATTCGATTATTGACCTTATTACAGCTGTTACCTACAAACTGCCGATAACGTTGATCATTTTGAATAACGGATCTTATTTTATGGAAACAAGCCGGATGATGGTCGAGGGGCTAAATAAAATGGGATCAGCGGTACCCAACCCGGACTATGTTGCCCTTGCAAAGTCCATGGGAGCAGAAGGATACCGGGTGGAGAAGTCTGAAGAACTTCAACCCGCAATTCAACAAGCTCTCGTTTCAAAACAAACTTCTGTCGTCGAAATTTACACCACTGAACCGATTTTGCCCCATACGAAAATCTTGAAGGGTATGGATGAGATGAATGGGTAGGATCAATTTAGAATCGTGGGGAAATGAAAATTTGAAAAACAGGATCTTCTTATACTTGGGGTATGCCGCTCCGGGGGAAGGAACTAGGCCAAAATGAATTCACAAGGGACCCAAAGCCGATAGCCTCATGCCCTGATAAATCATTATCAAACACAGGAGCTCCATTGCTATTTCCAGGGGCTTTTTTACGTTGATTGTTGAATTTTAAGGCGGAGTATTTGATTTCCTGCAATCGGGCAAGTTTGTTGAGGAAGGATATTTTTGATTTTTAACGAATTAGAATAACAAACAAATTTATCCACGGTTCAAGATATTGCAAAATAACAGGACATAGGAGTATTAGATAAGAAGATTCATGGCTAGATCATGTGGGTGTAATTGTAAATGATCTTGAGCTAAAGATCTTTTTCTCGATATTGGCCTTGAAGTGCAAGGGGGGAAGGAGCTCTTTAGATTCGCAAGAAGAGGTGTTTTCATGGATATAATGAATTATGTTTTGCTTATATTTATGTATATATTGTGTGGTATAGCCCTATTTCAATTAATGAGAATTCTAAGTTCACATCTAAACTTTGCGGGAATAATCATGAAATTCATCGGAAGATTTTTTGGATCGAAACATAAGCATGATGGTTATTAAGCTCATAGCCGTGTCACAAATCCCCCTCTTATTTCGTCATATGTGAGAAGGCCAAAACAGCTTGAAAAGTACTCAAAGGTTGAAATTGAAAAGGAGGTATCTTTTATGGCCAATATTCATTCATCTTCCAAGGTTGGCTTTGGTAGAAAGGTGATATTCACGCTTACCCAATCGAAATTGATGGGTAAATTGACGGAGAAATACCCTAAACTTATTGATCGAATCAGTGTGAAATTGGGGAGGGAATGGAGTGGCGATGTTCCCTGGACTCCATTAAAAAAACCCATTGAGGAAAGTCGGGTGGCTCTCATTACCACT
>DASVCO010000090.1:0-9465 GCA_036381575.1 Caryophanales bacterium | reverse complement strand
AAACGCGGCCCATGAAGCCATCCAATCCGGTATCGGCGATTCATACCGGCAACATCAAGCTGTTCAATATCTGTTTTCTACAATAAGCGAGCATATGTTGGCCCACCCTTTTAATGAGCAGCTTAACATGGACACTTTCCTGGAACAGTTAGTTTCTTCTCAACAACTGCCCATTGAATGGATCGCCAAATTAGAAGATCATGGACGCGGCGTCCGGGTAAAGAAGATATTCAGCAAATCCAAACGTCATTGGCTGCCGGAGAAGAAGGATTTACAAGCGGATACCTTGTTTTCCCTGTCTGAATCTTTGCTCAACAGGATGCCGGAAGAACCCGGCCCGGATCGAAGGATATATCCCGTCCCGTCCGATGACGGCACGTTGCTGTTATGCACGAATCAAACGGGAACCTCTCACATTCTTCCGTTTGTCACCTTTGCCTTGCAAATTTTCCGGAACAGTGAAAGTGCTCTAGAATTCACCAGACAGGATCAACAATGGAAAGATGCGGTCATCTTGTTCAATGAATGGATCATGCGATCCCAATCATTAAATGAAGCCATTGAAAACGTAACGTCCGGTTTTGTTAACTACTTGCCGTTCGAGCGTTGTGCGTTATTTGCCTATTCTACTGCTGACCAAAGCGGTTTCGGCTTATTCGGCCATCAACTCAATAATGACGCGATTCAAAGTATCAAAGAGGATATTCGGAATATTCCGCTCATTCAGAAAAACTTACAAAGATTACAACCCCTCGGGGAGAACCTGAAAAATCTTCAGCCCATTTATATTTCTGAAGCAGCACAGGGGTTACCCGATCAATATGTTCGCCAATTTCAGCTTGAGTCTGTTGTTATAGCTCCGATATTTGTCCCTTCGGGAAGTAAATTGATCGGAGCCGCTATTTTGGACCAGGGTCCGGGCAAACGGTTCGAAATTTCACGAGGAACGTTTACCGCCTTAATGAAGTTCGGGCAAAGCGCAGGAGAAATTTTGGCGAAATACGGCGGCGACCATCCTGCCCCTTCAGGTGGAGCCTCATCACCTCGTTTGTCTCCACGTGAAATTGATGTATTGAAGTTGATGGCTGAGGGGGCCTCAACCAGTGAAGCCGCTGATTCACTTAACTTAAGCGAATACACAGTTCGCGACTACATCTCCGCCATCATGCAAAAAATGAAGGCGAGAAACCGGACGGAAGCGGTTGTTAAAGCAATTCGAAACGGCATGATCTAGCCTCCATCACCATTTGGGTGATAGGCCTTTTCATGCCCTCCTTTCACCGTTATCAAGCCCGGCTGCCGTTTCAGCCTGTGCATAGATCTCTTCGATTACCCGACTATATTTCTCCTGGATTTTTTTCATTTTCACCTTTAACGTTGGCGTTAATTCTCCGCCTTCAACCGTCCATTCTTCCCCTACAACAACCACCTTCTTGGGTTGCTCATAAGCGGGGAAAGATTGGGTTAATCTCTCAACCTCTTCCTGCAGAAGATTTAATACATCAGGATGCCGGCATACTTCTTCCCTTGATTCAGAAGTTATTCCTTGTTTATGTGCCCAGGGAAGTAAATTCTCGAAATCCGGGGAGATAAAAGCAATAACATATTTCCGTTTGTCCCCGATAATTGCCGACTGATCAACAAAGCGGCTCTCATTTATAGCATTTTCGATTGGCTGCGGAGCAACATTTTTCCCGGTTGACAGGATCAACAAGCGTTTTTTTCGATCAATAATCTTTAGGTACCCTTCCTCATCAAATTCCCCAATATCTCCCGTGTAGAACCAGCCATCGACAATGTCTTTTGCCGTGGCTTCGCTATTTTTATAATAACCTTGCATCACACTTGGCCCTTTGACGAGAACCTCGCCATCCGGAGCAATTCGCACTTCAAGATTCGGCAGCGGTTTCCCGACCGTTCCGGCTTTGGCTCTGACCATCGGGTTGGTCGAAATTACCGGAGAGGTTTCCGTCAGTCCGTATCCTTCCAATATCGGCAGATCAAGTGCCCAGAAGAACCGGGCAATCTCCGGATTCAGGGCACCTCCGCCCGAAACCATTCCTCTCATTCTGCCGCCTAGCTGCTCCTTGATCTTCTGGTAAACCATGCGGTCAGCCCTTGCCCATCGGCGGCGTAATTTACCAGGCATTGATTCATGCAGCAGCAAGTCGTTCACCTTGCTTGTCAGATAATAGTCATATCGCTCCTTACCGACGTCAAGTGCCCAATTGAATATTTTCCGTTTGATCGGTGAGCCGTTCTCTATTTGTTCATTGACCTTGGCATATACCTTTTCAAACAAGCGAGGCACACTTGTCATAATGGTCGGCTTCACTTCTTTTACATTCTCCTGAATCTTGTCAATGCTTTCCGCGTAAGCGATTGTCGCCCCGACTGATAACGGCATGAAATGTCCCGCCATTCGCTCAAACACATGGGATAATGGCAGATAAGAAAGGGAAACATCCTCAGGCAGCAATTCAATAACCCAGAATTGAACCGCTTCCATATTAGCCAGGAAATTTCCATGGCTGAGCATCACACCTTTTGGTGGACCGGTAGTACCGGAGGTATGAATGATGGTTGCAAGGTGATCACGGTCAATTCTCTTCCATTCCTCTTCCCAGCCCTCAAGCGAATGCCGTTCCCCGTCTTTATCAAGATCGAAAAAGGACCAAATTCCTTCAGTTGACGAAAATCCGGGTCCCGGATTCATGACGATAACATGTTGGACATCAGAATCCCCTTTCTTGATTTTCTCCAACTGTTCTTGATCCTCAACAACCGCTACCTGAACGTCAGCGTTCTTGAGAATATAGGTCACCTGATCCGCAGGCAGGGTCGGATAGATCGGCGCGCTTACCGCCCCCAAACTGCCGATTGCGAAATCCGTAATTGCCCACATCGGATTGTTTTCCGACAAAATGGCCACTTTGTCACCCTGTTTAACCCCAAGGCGTGCCAATCCTGATGCCATGTTGCGGATTTTTCCCCACAGTTCCTGATAAGACAGGCTCCTGTAGCTTCCCTCGCTTTTCCACATTAACGCTGCTTTGTCCGGATAACGGTGCACAGTATTGCTCAGCATTTCAATCAAATTTTTCGGCTTCATGGAAGATCCTCCCCGAAACAATCTGTTTTTTTATATAACATTCTATGCCGAAATCATGATGAAATCTTTCCATTCTTTGACCCGTTCCTCCATCCCCTACGCCTCATAATGCCCCAGAACATTTTGCAATTTCATCGCAAGCCCCATGCTTCCCTGAACCTTTAGCCTCCCGGTCATGAAGGCGGACGTTCCGTTCAGACGTCCTAATAACATATCCATGAAATCTTTCTGTTTCATCTTGATGCAGCAATCTACAGAAGAAGATTCCTCTTGACCGATCCACGCTTTTCCTTCAGAAAGATGGAGCTGATAAGTCTCAAGCTCTTCCCCCGCCAAATCAAATTGATACACCGCTTCCATTCCTTCGATCGGTTCGGGGTGGGCTTGCAATCGTTTTTCAATATTTGCGAATACTTTATCCATACTGTAAGACTTATTCATCACAACAATCCCCCGAAATGTTTCCTTTTTTCAGATAATCCAACATGCTATTCTGCCGTCTCCGAATACCTGCAAAGGAGTTCTATTATAAATATTATAAAACTTCAAAACCCACAAATCCATCCCGAAAAAAGTCGGGCCGTCTCCGGCCCTAATCACCTTACTTTATTCACTTCGATAACAGGAACGTACCAGATTAAGCCGTGAGAAACTGCCAAACGACCAGTACTCCAGTTTCACCTTCTCAGGGAATAATTTCTTCGTAATTGTCCGATCGTCAAAACCGGCACGATGCATACGGAACACTTCATCCCTAACCTTAACCAGATACTCGAGCTTTTGATTCATTCTATTCTTCCCGTTGCGAATAACCCCTTCATGCCCGCAGAAAACTGTATGATAGGCCAGACGGTCCAGTTTCCTCAATGTCTCAATATAATCGGAAATTGATTCTTCTTTCAGAAACACCTTCGGATATGGGGTAATATACAAATCACCGGAGAACAACCAACCTTGATCAGGTTCATACAAGCAAATATGATCTGACGTATGGCCCGGCGTTTCAATCGGATAAAACCGGAATTGCGGCGTTTTAATAACGGTTGGAAAAGGCTTCGCGCTGAAACCGAGCCTTTTTCCGGAGAAAAGCTCACGATACCACGGGATCCGGGCTGTTCGATCCGCGACGCTAATGCTTTCCCCGTGAACAAAAATATCAGCCGGAAAATGGCGGTTAAGCCAGGAGGCCATCCCGGAATGGTCTTCATGATAGTGAGTGACGGCAACCTGGCGGATGTCCCAGGACCGAAAAACAGGAATCAACTTCCCCCGGCGGGAACTCGGCCCCGTGTCGATAAGAAGACCGTCGACAAAGTACAAGTACACGGACATTAAAGGAAAGAGAGGATTGACCGGGATTTTGACGATTTCAACTTGTCCGTGATGGGTTTTCTGCATAGATATTCCACTCCTGAGGTTAGATCATCCCCACATACTATAAGACTTTATAAATAAAAAGCAACTGATTCAATCCCGACAGGTGTAGGAAAATTCAGACCTAACCCCTATAAAAGTCGCATACCGATCCGAAACTTTTGATAACTCTAAATGTGCAAACAGGTTAAACCCCTTATCTTACATACAGTATCTTTTGAATCATTCCATGGCACGGATATGGAGGGAAATATGATTCTTTCATTGGATCCAAATATGAAAGGCATTCTGCAGAAAGGAATCAATATTGTCTTACGGCACCGGGAAGCCGTTCAATCCGAATGGCATTCAGTTGCCTCCCATCTTCGCGAACATACGGAGAAAAAGGCTGCCGAACTGGATATAGCCATTTCCTTTTTTTCCGAATATCTATTTTCCGAAAAATGCAGTGATGCAGAGACATTGCTCAATGAAATACAGGAGGGTATTCATAGATTTGAAAAGCCCTTCCATCCGAATCATGTTATTTTCGTCATTACTTTATTGGAAAATGCCGTTCACAAAGCGATTAAATCGGATGCCGTTGATTCCTACTCCAATCACCAATCCGTCCAATTCCTGTTTTCACAAATAAGTGAACAGATCCTCACTTATCCGTTCCACGAATACCTTGATCTGGATTTATTTCTCGATCAGCTCGCTTCTTCACAACAATTGCCGATTGAATGGGTTGCGAAAGCTAAACCGACGAAAGAGGGATACAAGATCAGTGAGATTGCAGGAAGAACTACACGGCCGCTATCCTGCCAAAACAAGACCCTACAGGCCGAATCCATTTTTCTTCTGTCCGAAACATTGCTCAGTCAAATCCCGTCCCAATCTCACAAAGAACGAAGAATTTCCACCCTCCCCTGGAAAAATGAAATATTATTTATCTGTACAAACGAAGCCGAAGTTTCACACACGCTGCCATTCATCGCCTTCACATTGCAAATCTTTTCAACAGGTGAAAGCATCCTGCGCTACTCGAGACAAAAGCAACAATGGAAGGACGCAGTTATTCTGTTCAATGAATGGATCATGCGTTCTCGGAATTTAAACGAAGCGATCCGAAACATCACATTCGGTTTCGTAAACTATTTGCCGTTTGAACGCTGCGCCCTGTTTGCTTACTCGACTGATGATCGCAGCGGCTTCGGGCTGTCTGGCTACCATTTCAATAACGAAGCGATCCGAAACATTAATGAACCCATTGACAACATTCCGCTCATTGAGAAAAACTTGAGAAATTTACAACCGATTCGAGAAAACCTGAAGAACCTACAACCCATTTTCATTTCCGAGGCAACAAAAGGATTTCCATCCCAATATGTCCACCAATTCCAACTGGAAACCGTTGTGGTCGCCCCTATTTACGTGCCATCTGAAGGCCGATTGATCGGGGCTGCCATCCTCGACCAGGGTCCCGGAAAAAGCTTTAAAGTTTCGCGGGAAACGTTCACGGCCTTAATGAAGTTTGGACAAAGTGCCGGAGAAATTCTTGCGAAATTCGGCGGCAGCAAGCCGGAACATTCTAAAGAAAGAGCCTCTTTCCACCTCTCCCCCCGTGAGGTGGAAGTATTAAAGTTAATGGCAGAAGGGGCCTCCACAATGGAAGCTGCTGAACAGATGCAATTAAGTGAGTACACCGTGAGGGACTATATTTCGGCCGTGATGCAAAAGATGGAGGCGAGAAATCGTACAGAAGCAGCAGCGAAAGCGATTCGTGCCGGTATCATTTAAATTTCACACTTTTTTCTTCTCTTAGGCCAATTTTATACCATTGACCTTTAACACGCCGTCTGGGTGCAATATCCTGCCTCTTCAGGTATAATCAGCAACAAAAGTGGAAGAAAGGTGAAGCCAATGAACCAGGAAGAGTATATTCGTTCACGATTTACCGAAGAAGATGACGACTTCTTGCAAAGTGTCTTGACCAGCATTAAGGAAAAAGGTATGCCGAACATTTCGGTTCCCCCGGAAAACGGCAAGATGATCACCCTAATTGCAAAAATCTCCGGAGCAAAAGAAGCATTGGAAGTTGGAGCGCTTGGCGGATACAGCGGGATCCATATCATGCGCGGCCTCCCCGATAACGGGCATTTGGTATCACTTGAATTAAATCCCGAATATGCCCAGTTGGCAGGCAACAACCTGGCAAAGGCCGGTTTCGAAGGACGCGTAACTTACTATACGGGGGAAGCCCTTGACAGTTTTGAAAAACTGGCAACCGAAGGGAAGAAATTCGACCTCTTTCTAATCGACGCTGATAAGAAAAATTACGGAGTTTATTTGGACCGGGCAATTGAGTTGGCTAATCCGGGAGCTGTAATCCTGGCAGATAATACATTGTGGCGTGGCCGGGTTTATGATTTTGAGGATCACGATAAGTTGACGGTCACAATAAGAGAATTCAACGACAAAGTCGCTCGCCATCCGAATCTAGAATCATTGTTATTGCCTATCGGTGATGGTCTTCTGCTCGCTCGGGTTAAGGAATGAATGGCGCGCGATGAATCAAGGTTTTTTCAGAAAACCAACACTTGAGCTGTCTAAACAATTACTGGGAGCTACACTTGTCCATGAAACAAATGACGGGACCTTGTCCGGTAAAATTGTCGAGGTTGAGGCCTATCTTGGGCCTGAGGACCGTGCCGCCCACTCCTTTGGCGGCCGTCGGACAAAACGTACAGAAGTGATGTTTGGCCAACCCGGACACGCCTATCTGTATATGATCTACGGCATTCATGTTTGCCTGAATGTCGTCAGCGGACCAGCCGGAAAACCCGAAGCTATTCTCCTTCGGGCTTTGGAACCTGTATGTGGAATTGAGAAAATGAGCATGAATCGGGAATTAAGCCAACACCGAAATAGAAAACAGCTTACCAACGGGCCGGGAAAACTCGTTAAAGCCCTCAACATTCCCATTGACCTGTACGGCCATGATTTATCCAGGCCCCCTTTGCATATTCTTCCTCCGGACAAACCTGTCCCCTTTGACGAAATTGCTGAAGGTCCTCGCATTGGGATTGAGAATACCGGGGAAGCCCGCGATTATCCATACCGCTTTTGGATTCGTGGAAATCCTTACGTATCTAAATAATAAACCAAGACTAACATATTCGATTTTTTTCTTTCTTTCAACAGGGCTTCTTCGGGAGCCTGTTTTTTTGTATGCTCCAATCGAGAGAACCTCAAAAAATTCATAAATAGGTATTTAGACCCATCTGGAAACCAGGACCAATGCATCATTTTTCATTTTTTCATAAATTTTGCAGGACAATGACGAAAAACCAAGAAATTTACTATATACTGTATTGCCGTTTTGGCAATAGCAAAAAATGATGAATAGGGGGTTCTCAATGGAAGTTGAAGTACAAAAGGAAAGGCTGGACCAATGGTATTGGGCAATGAAATATGAAGAGAAGGAGGAAGTTGAACGCCTGAAAAAAATTGTCGAAGAACAGGTGCGGTTTACCGATCCCGAGTTAAACAAGCTTTACGAATTGCTTTTGGTCAGATACCATTTGCTGCACAAAGATTACGATTTGTCAGCGGCGGCTTTTGCCGAATTGGATCCGACTGAGAGGGACGGCGATAACCATTGGCTTAATTACTTCTATTATTTCTTTCGGGGAATTTATCACTATGACCGTAAGGAATATCAGGCAGCAATAGACAACTATTTGAAAGCCAAACCGCTTGTCACCCAAATCACGATGATTGAAATAGCCGAACTCTACTACAAACTTGCATCTGCCTACCATCGCACATATGACATCACCCTTTCAATGGAATATACCCACAAAGCACTCAAAATCTTTAAAGACCAGGCACATTATAGAAGAGTCGCCAGTTGTGAAAACCTATTGGCCTTAAACAATCACGATTTTGAACAATACAAAGAAGCTGAACGCCACTATCACGAGGCTCTGATTTTCGCGGCAAAAGCAGACAATGAGCTTCTGAAAATGAGAATTTTCCATAACTTTGGCCTTTTATACACAGATCAGAACGATTCAAAGACGGCTATTAGTTACTTAACAAAGGTTAAGAAACAAATTGAGAACGAAGATGACTATCTTAAGTCTCAAAATCTTTTTTTACTGGCAAAGAATCTTTTTCGTAACGATCAACTTGAAGTTGCCCGAGACCGTCTTGGACAAGGGAAAGTTCTGTCAATCGGACTGGATAACGAAGATTACTACAATCACTGTAAGCTTTTGGAAGCAAAATTTGTGAATCCCGATCACTTCGAAAAAATTTATATTGAAGGGATTACCTATTTTCGAAATCAAGAACTGTGGGAATATGTTATTGAATATAGTGAGGAACTGGCCTCCTATCTCCAGGGAGCAAACTATTATAAGGCAGCCTGTGAATACTACAGTCTTGCTGTTGTGGGCAAAAATAAAATGAAAAAGGAGCGTGCTCTCTCCCATGTTTAAAAAAATGTTGTTGGGTTTGTTTGTGGCCAGTTTTCTTTTGGGCTCAGGGTTCTTGGGCTTCGATCAAAATTCAGATCACCACATGCAAACAGCGAGTGGTCCCACGATTCAAATGACACCCGGACATGGTTCGATTGACGATTAACTTTTTTCCAAGTAACTCTATCAAATGAAAAAGGAGCGTACTCTCTCCCATGTTTAAAAAAATGTTGTTGGGTTTGTTTGTGACCGGCTTTCTTTTGGGCTCAGGGTTCTTAGGCTTCAATCAAAATTCTGATCACCAAATGCAAACAGCGAGTGGTCCCACGATTCAAATGACACCTGGTGACGGTTCAATTGGCGACTAACTTTTTTCCAAGTGAACTCTATAAAATGAAAAAGGAGCGTGCTCTCTCCCATGTTTAAAAAAATGTTGTTGGGTTTGTTTGTAGCCGGTTTTCTTTTGGGCTCAGGGGTCTTGGGCTTCGAGCAAAATTCAGATCACCAAATGCA
>DASVCO010000089.1:0-3015 GCA_036381575.1 Caryophanales bacterium | reverse complement strand
ATGTCCCAATTTTATGAGTTGCGATACTTAAAAGGTTGAACCGCCGTATACGGAACCGTACGTACGGTGGTGTGAGAGGTCGGCTAATCAAATAATGATTAGCCTCCTACTCGATTGTTAATATTAGTCCTGCAGGAAAAGATGTCCTGCCAAAAAGGGTGGCCGAATGGTGTTAATTCAGGTTTTTCCCTCGGTATGCTTTTTTCGTTCCTTCATAAGGTTTGACCCTTTTACAAATACTAATCGAAACGAATGCCTTTATTAGCAAGAGGAGGGAGATCATAGATGGAGAAGAATCAGTTGGGTTTTTGGGTGCTGACCGCTTTCGTGGTCGGCAATATGGTCGGTTCGGGAATTCTGTTGTTGCCGCGGACCCTTGCGGAGGTGGCCAGTCCTGCCGGGATTTTGTCGGCGTGGATTTTGACAGGTCTCGGAGTGTTGATGTTGGCACTTGTGTTTGGGAATTTGTCACTACGCAAGCCCGGATTGTCCGGAGGGCCGCAAATTTATGCGAAGGCTCTTCCGCGGCAAGGATCGAATCGATCCATTTTGGTCGGATATCTGGTTTCCTGGGGTTACTGGATTTCCAATTGGTCTGGCAACGTGGCGATCATCACAACGTTCGCCAGTTATCTTTCCACATTCTTTCCGATTATGACCAGCGGCGCCCCGTTGTGGCAAATCGGAGGTTTCACCTTGAGGGTCGGTAATGTCATTACCTTTTTCGTTTGTACGGCTTTGCTCTGGGCCGTTCATTATTTGATTTTGCGTGGCATTGAAGGCGCGGGAAAGGTGAATTTAATTGCGACGGCCTCCAAGGTGGCGGGGTTTATTTTTTTCATCATTATTTCCTTGTTCGTTTTTCAAGCCAGTAATATGGTTCCATTCGCAGCGCCGGTTCCCGGTGACGGGGGACAAGGTGTTGGCTTGCTTGGCCAGATAAATCATGCTGCGGTTGCCACGTTATGGGCGTTTGTAGGCATTGAATCGGCGGTTGTATTTTCGTCAAGAGCCCGCAAAAAAAGCGATATTAAAAAAGCGACCGGCTTTGGCCTGTTATTGACTCTTGTAATTTATATGGGGATTACTGTCTTGGTGCTTGGTACATTGACAAGGGATCAGCTGCTCTCTTCGCAAAAACCGCTTGTTGATGCGCTGGCTGTTTCGGTTGGAGATTCCGGTGCTTACATTATGGCGATATTGGCCTTAATATCTTTGACCGGGACCACCATCGGTTGGGTGTTGCTGAGTGCGGAGGTTCCTTATCAAGCTGCCAAACAAGGCATTTTCCCAAAGAAATTCATGAGTGAAAATAAAAAAGGGGCGCCTGTTTTTGCCTTAACCCTGTCAAACGGGTTGGCCCAGGTCTTTCTGTTTTCGACGATTTCGCAGTCTATGGCGCAAGCGTTCACTTTTGTAATTTTGATCGCGACCTTAACGTATCTGGCTCCCTATTTGGTTTCGGCCCTTTATCAATTGAAATTGGTTTTCACGAACGAAACGTATAGCGGCCAGCCTAAAGCGCGGGTTTTCGACGGAGTGGTTGCCGGACTCGCGACGATTTATTCGCTCTGGGTGATCAAGGCGGGGACTTCCGATTTACAGACGTTTTTCTTCGGGCTGGGCTTATTCGTAGTGGGTATAGTCTTTTACCCGCTTGTTCCTAAACCGGGCAAGCAATAGCATCCTCCTATACCTTGTTTTCTGCCGTTAGGAGAATAAATAGGCGTAGGACTTGGGAGAACAGGGAATACTAAGGTTAAGGGAGGTGCGGGCCCCATGACCCAAATTTTATCTGTAGGAACGAGTTTACCGCTGCATCGGGTCACGCAGGACGAGGTAATGGCATTTGTCGGAGGTTTCTTTCGTGAATCCTATCCGGACATCGACAGGCTTTTGAAAGTGTTCCATAATGGCCAAATTGAGTCGCGTTATTTGGCCGTGCCGCTTGAATGGTTTCATTCGAAGCATTCCTTGCAGGAGAAGAATGATCTTTACATAAGGATATCCGTAGAACTTGGCATCGAAGCCATCCAAGAGTGTTTGATGGATTTGTGGTTTTGGAAAAAAGAAATTGATTATGAGGACATCGATGCGATTTTCTATGTGTCGACAACCGGCTTTTCAACCCCTAGTATAGAAGCGAAAATCATGAATGTACTGCCGTTTTCACCACATACAAAGAGGGTGCCGATTTGGGGGCTCGGGTGTGCTGGGGGTGCGGCGGGCCTTTCACGTGCCCATGAATACTGCTTGGCTCATCCCAAGGCGAATGTATTGGTTCTTAGCGAAGAATTGTGCAGCTTGACGTTCCAGCCCGGTGATCTTTCGAAGAGTAATCTCATCGGGACGTCGCTGTTTGCGGATGGAGCGGCGTGTGCATTGCTCTCAGGGGATGAATCCCCTTTGTTGAACCGTTCAAACCTCGAGTCTCGCCCGCAAATCAGGGGAACGCAATCAACTTTAATGCCGGATTCGGAAGATGTAATGGGATGGGATATTAAGGATGAAGGATTGTATGTTGTGTTCTCCAAGAGCATCCCGGGCATAGTTGAAAACTGGCTGAAGCCGAATGTTGAGGAATTCCTGACCGGTTATGAATTAGGGAGCCGGGATATTTCCCACTTTATTGCTCATCCTGGCGGCCGAAAGGTGCTTGAAGCTTATGAGAAGTCACTTTCTTTGCCAGCGGGCATGACCGACCTGTCCCGTAAAATGCTTGAGAACTTTGGTAACATGTCCTCCCCGACGGTTCTTTTCGTATTGAAGGAGCATATGAAGCAACGAATTTCGGAAGGGGATTACGGGCTGGCGGCAGCTCTTGGACCTGGCTTCAGTTCTGAATTGCTGTTGTTGGAATGGACAGGCTAGCTGGGAGGCGGTAGAATGGCGTTCTGGATTTTGCTTGCGTTTCTTATTGTACAAAGGATAACAGAGCTCGTCATTGCAAAGCGGAATGAAAGATGGATGAAATCGCAAGGGGCCTATGAAGCCGGGGCGGAACATTATAAATGG
>DASVCO010000088.1:0-11567 GCA_036381575.1 Caryophanales bacterium | reverse complement strand
TTGTGCAAGATTTGCCAATCCGATAAATCGCTCGAATTGCCCATTGTACAACCTTTTTCTTTACAAAGCCGTTCGCATGCTTCAATCAAGGATTTATCCATGATTGGCAAGTTCACACTTTCATATGCTTTCTTTTTCTGTATTTTATGATAAAGACGGTTTAATAGCGCTGTCATCTGATCGCCGTCAAGGGCGAGATTGCTCAATGCCTTTCTTTCATTTTTCAAATTGCGTATCGCATTTTCTAAGGATTTCCTGGCACCTGAGAAATTTTCGCGCCGCCAGTGATAAAGGGCTACGGCAATTTGGATCAGCCCTTGCCAATGAGGCTTCCTTTCGCCGATCCCCGCTTTTTTCCATTCCTCTTCGAGAATTTCATGGCATTCGAAATAGTCACGCACTCCATGGAAATAGACCAAATAATCAACATATGCTTGCGGATACATGCCTTTTCCTCCTCTCTATCCTATTTTAACAAATCGGCACATATGCTATAATATTCGACAGTTTACGGATCCTAGATTGATATAGTGGCTTATCAGTAATATTTGAGTTACATTTCTAATTCTGACGGGCGGGATGATTGGTGGAATATAACGTGAAATTGGATGCATTTGAAGGGCCGCTCGACCTTCTGCTTCATCTTGTCAATCGTTTGGAAATCGACATTTACGAGATTTCCGTTTTACAAATCACCGATCAATACATGGCGTTCATCCATGCCATGCAGGAATTGCAGCTGGATGTGGCAGGGGAATATTTATTGATGGCTGCGACGTTGCTTGAAATGAAGAGTAAGATGCTGCTTCCGACTGAGGAAGAGGAATACATAGAGGATGATTATGAAGAATTCGAAGGAGATCCGCGTGAAGAATTAATTCGCCGCCTCGTTGAATATCGAAAATATAAACTCGTCTCAGAACAACTGAAGCAACGCGAAGCCAAATGGCAGCTTGTTTATGCCAAACCTCCTGTGCCGCTCGGGGAACCTGAGGTGAAGCCGTTAAGCGAGGATATTTCAGTGTACGACATGGTCTCAGCTTTGCAAAAGTTGGCGAGACGAAAGCAGTTGGAAGTGCCGAAAACGACGAAAATCGAGCGTCAGGAGATTTCGATTAAGGACCGCATGAATGAAGTGATGGCGGTACTGGATCAAGCTTATGGAAAGAAAACGTTCTATGAGTTCTATGACGGATCCGACCGTGAGCAGACAGTCACAACCTTCCTGGCAGTGCTGGAATTGATGAAAAAAGGGATGATTTCATGCCGGCAGGAAGGAAATTTCGCGGATATTATGATTTATAAAACGGAGGGGAAGCGGCGTGAATAAAACAGCCGTGATTGAAGGGCTGTTGTTTCTGGTTGGAGACGACGGTCTTGAAACCAAGCAAATCGCAGACGTTCTTGAAATGGACGGGAAGACCGTAACCGAATTGATGGAGCAAATGAAAATGAATTATTCGGGAGAAGCAAGTGGATTCGAATTAGTAGAAGTGGCAGGAGTCTACAAGTTCATGACCAAGCCGGAGCTCGCTCCATACATCCAACGTTTGATTGAGTCTCCGGGAAAATCGAATCTCTCCCAGGCGGCAATGGAGACCCTGGCTATTGTCGCTTATAAACAGCCGATTACGCGTGCCGAAATTGAAGATATCCGCGGGGTCAAATCGGAAAGGGCCCTTCAGAGACTGGCTTCTCACGCGCTTGTGAAAGAAGTGGGCCGTGCTGAAGGGACAGGACGGGCTATTCTTTATGGGACAACCGATGAATTTCTCCAATATTTCGGGCTTCATTCGCTGCAGGAGCTTCCACCCTTTCCGGAAGAGCTTCAAGAACAGCCGAGCGAAGAGGAAATCGAATTGTTTGAAAAATAAGGAGCTCCATCGTTCGATATGTGATAGAATGAAATCAGATATAGTCTGATGAACCAGGTACGATTCATCGTTTGGGAGGGGTCTCATGCTTATAAAAAAGTGTGAAGGTGTAGAGTTGGAGAAATCTTCGCCGACTTCACCGGAAGATGCTTTTAATCGTTCGGTCGTTACATTTGAAGCGGAGGGCCGGGAGAGAACTTTTCATCTGCTGTATCTTCGTTTCTTTGAAGCTCGCCTGGCTGAATGTATTCCTTTTCTGAAAGAGGCTTTGTTTACAGTTGAGGACCGTGAAGTGACAGTCAAGGATGTTGCGGGCTTAGCTGCCTTGATTCAAAATCCTTCCTATCAGCAGCGTAAACGAGTCTACGTGAATGAAGCCGAGCCGTTTATGGCTTTTTTTCAAAATCTTGATTTTGATGAGATTCGGAACATATTTGAGTCCCTGCAATCCGTGGGCAGCTATGAATTGAAGTCGTCCATTTCGTTAGTAAAACCTTAAGGCTGGGATAGCCCGACATTTAAAGTCTATTATACCTGGAGAGACCTTCAAAAAGAACAAAAACCCGGCACCCTATGAGACATTTTCGTAATGAAAGTGTAAGCATGGGGTGACGGGTTTTTCAATTCCTATATCGAGACTGGAGGAAGCTTTGGCTTCCTTTTCGGTTCATCTACGTATTTTTCCAACAAGGTGTCTTTAGACATAAAGAGATAGTTCGGTTTTTGTTTCTTTAATTGTCTTAAGGAAGGCGACGGCGCGAACACTAAATAAATCGGGACGAAAATCATCCGTTTGATCCATTTGTAAAAGTGATTGGAGATTCCTGACCCTTCAAAGCCCAGTCGCTTATAGCCACGGTTAATCATGGTGATGCCAATAATGCCTTTGATTTCATCACGTTTACGGTGGGCCTTAATATAGACGGCAAGAGACGGCAGCGATCGTTCGATTTCACGGTAAAGAAGACGGGTTTTTTTCAAATCGTTTTTCACATGGCGTAAATCCTTGAAGATCCGAACATTATGAATATGGATTTTCACAAGCAAATCGTTTTTCGCGATTTCGCATCCGTCAGACAAGACAATGGGCCTGCCTTTATAGCGGGTCAGGCGAACCCTGAAAAGGCTGTTTTCGGTACGCCGGAGGCGGGTGCAGGCATAATAGATAGGATCGGCCAATTTCCATATTAAAAGAATGAAAGACTTCACGGCTTCGCTCCTCCGTTTAACGAAATTTCCCCTTCAAATTCAGTTTCCGTGTTCATATCAGTTGTCAACAGGCATAAACTTGTACAAAACCGATAAGGGGACGGGATTGCATGTTGAAAAAACCATTTTCATTATTTTTGAGCTTTACGATCATATTTTTCCTATTATCTCATAATTTCGCCGCCTCTGAAACCACATCCCTGAACGTATCGGCAAATAATGCGGTTTTGATGGAAGCGGAGTCAGGCCGGGTCCTGTTTGCGAAGGATGCCCATGAAAAACAGCGAATTGCCAGTATTACGAAAATCATGACAGCGATTGTGGCGATTGAATCCGGTAAACTTAAACAAAAGGTGACCATCAGCAAGAGGGCTGCCTACACGGAAGGCTCATCTTTATATTTGAAGCCGGGCGACAAGATCCGTTTGAAAGATCTGGTGTACGGATTGATGCTCCGTTCAGGGAATGATGCGGCTGTAGCGATTGCAGAATTTGTCGGTGGAAGTGTTGAAGGATTTGTTCAGCTGATGAAGGAGAAAGCGGAACAAATCGGCATGACGGATACGATGTTCGCTAACCCCCATGGACTCGATGACCACAAAAACATGTACTCTACCGCGTACGACATGGCTTTATTAACAAAATACGCAATGAAAAATCCGACATTCCGAAAAATTTGGGGAACCAAAATTTATAGGGTGGATGATCCCGACGGCAGCGGTGTACTCGTATGGAAAAACAAAAATAAGCTGTTGACCCGCTATCCCTATTCAACAGGAGGGAAAACCGGCTATACGACTATTGCGAAAAGAACGCTTGTATCAACTGCGAAGAAAGACGGTATGAGTTTGATCGTCGTAACGCTAAATGATCGAAACGACTGGGAAGACCATATGAACCTTTTTAATTGGGGTTTCCGGCATTATGATTTGGTATCGCTTGTCGAGGAAGGTGTAATCCCAGGGCTTGAAAACGAATTTTACAAAGGGAAGGTATTGGCGAGAAGATCATTGAAATATCCTCTTACAGACGAAGAAAGGGATAATATTTCAAAGACCATCAATCTGTATAAGCCGCCTAAGAAAGGCCGTTGGAAAACAGAGGCCCCCTCTCCCGTAGGGAAGATGTTCGTTCAGTTAAATAATGACACGATAGCTGAATTGCCCCTTTATTACAAGGGTGAGCCGGATGAAAAGAAAGGTTTCTGGAGCTGGTTAAAGGAGATTTTCCTTATCACGGCCGGAGTGCGGGTAAATGGTTAATATTATCTGGATGGCGATGCTGGTCATCAGCATCATCTTTGCTGCAGTGACTGGCAGGATGAAAGCCGTCAATGAAGCCATTTTCGAAGGAGCCAAGCAAGGAGTTGTCGTCAGTTTTGGTTTAATCAGCATTCTTGTTTTTTGGCTCGGATTGATGAAAATTGCTCAATCTGCGGGGTTGTTGGATAGGCTTGCCAATCAATTTCGCCCGCTTGTCAGGCGGTTGTTTCCCGAGGTTCCGGCTGATCATCCGGCAATGGGGTATATTTTATCAAACATGATCGCTAACTTTTTCGGGCTTGGCAATGCGGCAACACCTATGGGGATCAAAGCTATGGAAGAACTGAAGGAACTTAACGGGGGGCAGGATTCCGCCAGTCGTTCCATGATTACCTTGCTGGCGATCAATACCTCGAGCCTGACTATTGTTCCGACCACTGTTATCGCAATTCGAATGGAGTATGAATCGGCTGCGCCGACGGAAATTGTCGGGACAACTATCGCTGCAACGGCCTGTTCGACGATCGCGGCGATATTAATAGATCGTTTCTTCTATTACCGCAGGCAAAACAGGGGGAAATAGTATGGCTTTGATCACAACAGTGTCTATCTGGCTGATTCCTGTGCTGATCGGTTTTGTTCTTGTTTACGGCACCATGAAAAAGATACCGACCTACGAAACGTTCGTGGAGGGCGGTAAAGAAGGGTTTAAAACCGCGGTACAGATTATCCCGTATTTGGTCGGGATGCTTGTCGCGATCCAAGTGTTTCGCGCCTCCGGGGCAATGGCCTTTTTTATTGGTTTATTGGAACCGGCCCTGGAAGCAGTAGGCTTTCCGGCAGAAGTGGTCCCACTTGCTCTGTTGCGCCCCATTTCAGGTACGGGTGCGCTCGGGATGACAACGGATTTAATCAAGGAATATGGCCCGGATTCTTTCATTGGCCGTCTTGCTTCTACCATGCAAGGCAGTACTGATACTACGTTGTACGTACTGACTGTTTACTTCGGAGCGGTTGGTATTCGTAAAATGGGGGACGCTTTAAAGGTTGGGCTATTAGCTGATCTAGTCGGCATTATTGCGGCATTTGTTATTGTTTCTCTTGTGTTCGGATAATTCTTTGGATAACCTAATATTGATTGCGTTATCGTCGGTTGCCTTAAACCGACGTTTTTCTATACGTGCCCGTTTTCTTGAGAGTTAAAGGGACAAGGAGTATGATGATGATTGAGGTGAAATGATGGAACGATTACAAAAGGTGATCGCCCATGCGGGCGTAACCTCAAGACGAAAGGCGGAAGAACTCATCCGTCTGGGGAAAGTGGAAGTCAACGGGAAGACCGTGACCGAACTTGGAACCAAGGTGTCGAATAATGATGAAATCAAAGTGAACGGAGTCCCGATAGACAAGGAAGAGCCCATTTATTTCTTGTTATACAAGCCGTCAGGCGTGATTTCAGCTGTAAGTGATGACAGAGGAAGAAAGGTGGTAACCGACTTCTTCGAAGAAGTCCAAGAGCGAATCTTTCCAATCGGCCGTCTTGATTATGATACGTCAGGGCTGCTGTTGCTGACGAACGACGGTGATTTCGCGAATAAGTTAATGCATCCGCGTTATGAGATTGAAAAAACTTACGTTGCCAAGATTGAAGGCGCTCTAACCAAACCCCGGCAGAAAATGTTAGAACGGGGAGTGGAACTGGAAGATGGAAAGACCGCACCGGCAAGGGTGAAGCTGCTTTCTGCCGACCGAAAGAAGAATGCGTCGGTCGTGGAAATCACAATCCATGAAGGGCGGAAACGCCAGGTGCGGCGCATGTTGGAGACTGTCGGCTGTCCGGTACAGAAATTAAAAAGAGAACGTTACGGCTTCCTGACGTTAAAAGGATTAAATTCCGGGGAGTGGCGGGAGCTTACTTCGCATGAGGTGAAAAGGTTACACGCCCTGGCCGTTCAGTGATTATAGATTGTGACAGCCTGCCCAGCTGTCACATAAACGTCATAAGCTGCCTATTTACGAGCGCGTTTGGGCGGTTATAGTGAAAGTAGGTATAAATTGGGGTGTTCATATGGAAAAAATCGTATGTGAATGCGGCCATGAAAATCCGTATGGAACGATATTATGTGAATCATGCGGAAAACCGCTGGAGGAAGAAAGGACAAAATCCAGGGAATTCCTGACAATGCGCTACGAAGGGAGCGCACGTCGTTCACAAACTTATACACGAACTGAAATCGATAAGATATGGAATTTTTTCTCGTCGGTCAAAATCGGGGTAACTCTTATTGTCCTGACGTTTATTGCTTCCGCCATTGGGACTATTTTCCCGCAGCAAATGTACATACCGCCAAATGCGGATCCGGCTCAATTTTACGAGGCTCAGTACGGGTGGCCAGGCAAGCTTTATTATCTTCTCGGTTTTAATGATTTGTACGGTTCATGGTGGTTTATTATTTTAATTGCTTTGCTTGGCCTGTCGATTATTATTGCCAGTATTGATCGCGGCATTCCGTTGCGGCGCGCTTTGAAGAATCAGAGCGTTACCCGCCACGATATTTTTATGAAGAGGCAGCGATTATACAGCACCACAGCTGTTGAAAGCCTGGACGATAGGATGAACAAAGCGAAAGCAGCTTTGAGGCAAAAGCATTATAAAATTCGTGAGCAGGACGGAAATATCTTTGCAGAAAAAGGGCGGTTCTCCCGCTGGGGGGCGTACGTCAATCATGTCGGTTTGATTATCATCATGATCGGAGCGATGCTTAGATTCTTTCCAGGTATGTATATTGATGAAAACTTCTGGGTGAAGGAAGGGGAAACAAGATTTATCCCCGGTACCGACCATGAATATTACATCAAAAACCATGATTTCATCCTGAAGTTGTATGATAAGGACAATGAACGTTTTGGTAAAGCGATCATGGAGGAAGCCGGAGGCGTTTTGCCGAAGAATTATCAAACGAATGTTACCCTTTATCAGCGTGTTGATAACGGCATTCTTGGTTCCGAACCTGAGCTGGAAAAGGTCAAGAAGGCCAAAATTCAAGTCAACCATCCACTTACATTCGGGGATTATGGCGTCTATCAGGTTGATTTTCAGCTAAACGCTTTTACAAAAATGAGTTTTACATTGAATAAGAAATCGACGGGCAAGTCATTTGGGGAATTTACCGTCAATTTGATAGACCCGAAACAGGTTTACAATTTGGGTAACGGTTACAAAGTGAAGCTTTTATCCTATTTCCCCGATTTTTATTTCAATGATGAGGGAGAACCGGCCACGAAATTGCCGATCCCCAATAACCCGGCATTTATATTCAAAATGATTACACCGGAAACACCGAAGGGTGAAACGAGTTTCATCGCCATACGTAAAAATATCGACATTAAAGGCGATAATGAATATAAATTGAGTTTTGCAGGTGTCGAAACGAAAGATTTGAGCGCACTGAACGTTCATAAGGATAAGACACTGTGGATTATTATTATTGGCGGCATATTGTTCATGGTTGGTGTGGTTCAGGGATTATACTGGCAATATCGCCGAATTTGGTTGAAACGCAAAGATGGCGAGATCTGGTTGGCGGGTTCAACGAACAAAAACTGGTTCGGGTTGAAAAAAGATATTGAAAAGATAACCGCAACGGCTGAATTAACAGAACCTGACGACCCTCTGGAAAAAGGAAAACAAAGAAAGGAGGATACAAATGACGATGGGACAACTGAGCAGTAACCTTTTATTAATAGCGTTTATTATTTACGTGGTTGATACCATTGTATTTGCCATTTCCCTAACCGGGAAAAAATGGAGTAAACGAGACGAAGAAACTCATTCAAAACGATGGGGACGCTTGGGATTCACACTGGCTCTAATCGGTTTTCTGTTTAATGCAGGGTATTTTATAACAAGATGGATTGCAGAGAAACATGTTCCGGTCAGCAATCTTTTCGAATTCACGACGTTTTTCGGAATGATGATGGTATTTGCGTTCCTGATCATTTATTCCATTTACAAAAGAAATGTGCTTGGCTTGTTCACTATACCTGTAGCGGTTATTGTGATTGCATATGCCAGCGTATTTCCTTCTGAGTTGGCACCGTTAATCCCTGCTCTCCAAAGTTATTGGCTGTATATTCATGTCACAACGGCAGCAACAGGGGAGGCCATCCTGGCTGTTAGTTTCGGTGCGGGATTAATTTACCTAATTCGTGTCGTTGACCAGTCCAAATCAAGCAAGCATACCTTCTGGCTTGAATTTGTGATGTATTCGATATTGGCGACAATCGCCTTTGTCATTATTTCCTGGGGCTTCCGTACCGCGAATTATGAGGTGGCCTTTGAATGGATAAATGAGAAAGGGAAACAGGCCACTTTAACCTATGAGATGCCTGCCATCGCGGGGCCTTACGAAGGAGAAATGATAACGGAAGGGGCTTTCGGCCCGTTGTTCCCGGCGCCTTCATGGATGAACGGAGCAAACGCTCCGCGAAAGTTGAACACCACCATTTGGTCGTTGTTTGGCGGTCTTATATTGTACGGTTTGCTGCGTTTAATCCTCAGGAGACGGCTCGCGGCTGTAGTCAAGCCGCTTCTGAAAGACGTCAAGCCCAATCTTGCAGATGAAATCAGCTATCGGGCGGTGGCTATAGGTCTACCAGTCTTCGCCCTCGGCGGTTTGGTATTTGCGGCGATATGGGCCCAACAAGCCTGGACACGTTTCTGGGGCTGGGATCCGAAGGAAGTTTGGGCACTCATCACCTTTTTATTCTATGTGGCCTATTTACATTTACGCTTGTCGAGAGGTTGGCACGGCATCAATTCAGCGTGGTTGTGCGTGATTGGATTCGTTATCATTATGTTCAACCTCGTGTTTGTCAATCTCGTTATCGCAGGTTTGCATTCTTATGCTTAATTCCGGAAGTTGGAAGATGGATACCGGACTTAAGAAATGATGAGACGACTTTTCGAAATGCCAATTTCCTGTTGTCTAAGATCTCGAAAGGGAGGGATTCATCTTGAATAACGATTCGAAAATTCTCGTAGTAGATGATGAAGAACGGATTCGCCGCTTGCTTCGCATGTATCTTGAACGTGAACATTACACGGTGCAGGAAGCGGAAGACGGTGAAACAGCCTTAGCCATGGCCATTGACAAGGATTACGACTTGATTCTTCTTGATCTAATGCTTCCGGGGATTGACGGGGAAGAGGTTTGCCGCCGGTTACGCGAAAAGAAAGCGACACCGGTGATTATGTTAACGGCGAAAGAAGAAGAGGCAGACCGGGTGCAGGGTTTCGAGGTCGGAGCTGATGACTATGTTGTCAAACCGTTTAGTCCAAGGGAAGTCGTGTTGCGAGTCAAGGCGTTGCTGCGTCGTTCCTCTACAACTAAATTTCTTGAAACAGAAACCACAACCAAAAATGTGTTAATGTTCCCCCATTTAACGATTGATCACGATGCTCACCGGGTAAAAGCGGATGATAAGGAGGTCAATCTGACGCCGAAAGAATACGAATTGATCTATTTTCTTGCGAAAGCCCCGGATAAGGTGTTTTCCCGTGAACAATTATTGAAAGATGTTTGGAACTACGACTTTTTTGGTGATTTGCGCACTGTCGATACCCACGTGAAACGTTTAAGAGAAAAGTTAAACAATATATCACCAGAAGCGGCCAATATGATTGTGACTGTATGGGGAGTCGGGTATAAATTTGAGGTTGTGAACGATTAATGACCTGGTTGTGGCGTAGTGTTGTTGGTAAACTCTGGATTACAATTTTATTGCTTGTGTCAGTCGTTTTGTTTATTTTGACGGTATTGTTGTCCCAGTTCTTCGAGAACTATTATCAGGATCAAGCAAGACATAAATTAACCGCGTTGGCCAACCAGGTTTCCGGAATTATGGAACATAATGAAAATCGGGATGTGGCTCGGAACACTGCTTGGGCGATTATGACGGCACATGCAACCAGAGCCGTTATTGTCAAGGGTCCTGACCAATATTGGTATTCTCCAGGCCAACAAGGACTTCCGAAATTGAAGGTCTCGGTTTTTGTGAACGATCCGAAGTTATCGGGGGTCTTTGAAAAACAAACAACTGTGACAAAATTAGGGGATTTTCCGACCGTTGAGAACAAAATAGGACTCAGCAAGGACATTTTAATTGTCGGTGTGCCTATGGAGTTGGACGGACATCAGGGCGCCGTGTTTCTTTATCAGTCACTTGATGTCATCGAACATACGACGGACCAGGCTAAGAATCTGATTTATATTAGTGCCGGTATCGCCATTATCCTGACAACTATCTTTGCCTTTTTCCTTTCAACCCGGATTACTGCCCCGCTTCGTAAAATGCGTGAGGCGGCTCTTCAAGTGGCAAAAGGAAGATTTGACGTTAAGGTTCCAATGGTCACGCATGATGAAATCGGGGAATTGGCTGTTGCCTTCAATCGTATGGGCCGGCAGCTGAAAGGAAATCTTACGGCTCTGAACCAGGAAAAGGAACAACTGTCAGGTGTCCTCAGCAGTATGGCAGATGGTGTCATTACCTTTGACCGTCGCGGCGAAATTCTGGTGACCAATCCCCCGGCGCAACGTTTTCTGCAGGCATGGTATTACGAACAGGGAATGCAGCAGAAACAAGAGCTTCCGAATGAAGTTGACGAGCTATTCGGGCGGGTCGTTTCGCTTGAAAAGGAACAAATGACGGAGGTCGATGTTCAAGGGCGAAGCTGGGTAATTGTCATCACTCCTTTATACAATCAATCTTTTGTAAGAGGCGCTGTCGCTGTATTGCGTGATATGACCGAGGAACGCAGGCTCGATAAATTACGAAAAGATTTCATCGCTAACGTCTCTCACGAATTGAGGACTCCTGTTTCAATGTTGAGAGGCTACAGTGAAGCCATCGTTGATGATATTGCAGCAACAGAAGATGAAAAGAAAGAGATTGCACGTATCATCTACGAAGAATCGTTACGAATGGGCCGGCTCGTCAATGAATTGTTGGACCTGGCACGCATGGAGGCCGGTCATATTCAATTGTCGAAGGCGACCGTTGAGGTTCGAGAGTATTTCAATCGTATCATCCGAAAATTTCAAGGAATTGCTAGAGAGCAAAACGTTAAGCTAAGCCTGATGGTTCCAGATAATGAAGAAGAGATTTCGTTCGATCCGGACCGGGTTGAGCAAGTTTTGACGAATTTGATTGACAATGCGAT
>DASVCO010000087.1:0-6555 GCA_036381575.1 Caryophanales bacterium | reverse complement strand
ACAAAAGAAAAACTCACAAAGTGGGGACTAAAGGATATGTCCCAACTTTATGAGTTGCGATACTTAAAAGGTTGAACCGCCGTATACGGAACCGTACGTACGGTGGTGTGAGAGGTCGGCTAATCAAATAATGATTAGCCTCCTACTCGATTAACATGGGCTTCCAATACAATATTTTGAAAGAGCTCTCCTTGCTTCATTCATTCTTCTTTTGGTCTTTTTCCTCTCCCTGGGGATAGGAAGGGGAAATACAGTAAGGCCATAGCGGTGCTTTATATTTTAAAACTTATCAAGTGACCCATAAGCGATAACCAACTATAATCAAGGTAGTTTGAATATAGATTGAGGTTGTTGCGTGTGGGTTTATTTTTTGAAGTGGTTTTGCCGGTTTTGTTGGTGTTTCTTTCAGGATACGCCTTGCAGAAATGGAAGAAGCTTAACATTCAATCGATTTCAACGGCTGCTCTGTATGTTTTTGTTCCGTGTCTTGTTTTTCGTACGATCTATGAGAAAGAACTTGATCTCCAATATCTGGAGGTTCTTATTTTTGCTCTCATTCTTTTGTTTGCTTTGATTACCATTGTCAAATTGACTGCGAAAATCAAGAAATACCCGCAATCAACGGAAAGTGGATTGATTCTGTCAACGGCGTTCATGAATTCCGGTAATTATGGATCACCGGTTGTGTTGTTTGCCTTTGGACAAGCGGGTTTCGCCTACGCGATTATGTTTTTTGTTTTGCAGGCAATCATCATGAATTTCTTCGGCGTTTATTATGCTGCACGTGGGAAATCCGGGGTTAAGACAGCCCTGCGTTCCGTGTTCAAGATGCCGGCAACTTACGCTTTATTGGTTGGTTTAATCGTTAAAGCCGCCAATGTTCCGGTTCCTGGGAATTTGTTCCCAATTATTGACTTGTTGGCAGATGCCGCGATTCCTGCCGTGATGTTGGTGTTGGGCATGCAGCTTGCGGAAATTAGTATGCAGGGCTTTCAATGGGGTAAAATCACCTATGGAACGGTTGTACGTCTGCTGGTTTCACCGCTTATTGCCTGGGCAATAACGCTTGTGATGCCAATGGATCCATTGTTGGAAAAGGTGTTGATCGTGTTGTGCGCAATGCCTTGTGCGGCGACAACGACCATGTTTGCCGTGCAGTTTGACAGCGAACCACGGATGGTTTCCAGCATAACGTTGGTAACAACCCTTGTTAGTATTTTGACGGTGACAGGGGTATTGGTTCTGGTTGGTTAACGAACATTAGAAGGGCCGATTGTACGGTAACAAGGTAACTTTGAAGATTTTTGTTACAAATTACAACATTTTCAAGAACGGAAACATCATACCTTCAGAAAAAGGAGTGGTTAATGATGAGCCAAAAATACAACTGAGTATGAGGACGCACGTCAGTCCTATATGACTGGCAGGACGATCGGGTTATCGTCCGTAATGTGAAACCGGAAGTGTTGTTGACGTTTGATGACGGGCCAACCGAGTACCTTTCTGAGATTTTGTCGATCTTGCAGGCTGAGGATGTTCAGGCGCTATTTTTCTGGCAATCGGACTTGTTGGATCAGGATGAAGGATCGTTGGGGCGAGTGCTTGACGAAGGCCATTTGATCGGCAGCCATGCCCATTCCCATCCGAAGTTGCCAGATTTGTCATATGAGGAACAGCTTGAGGAAATCAGGAAGTCGAAAGAACGGCTGGAGAAGCTGATGGGCCGGGGAATTACAAGATTTCGCCCACCGTACGGCCTATATAATGAAGATACGATGAAAATCGCGGAGGAATTAGGTTTGGAAGTGGTGTTGTGGAAGGTGGCAAGCTGGGACTGGCAACATGAAACAAATGAGAAGCAGATAGTGGAAAATGTTCGGGAGCACACCGAGGCCGGCGATATTGTGCTGTTGCATGAGCTTCCGCAAACTGTGAAGGTGTTACCGAAGCTGATTGATCAGCTGAGAAGAAAGGGACTTGCATTGTCCCGCCCCCATACCCATTTAAATCTAATTGGAAAATAACCGCCTCTCCGCTGTGGAGAGGTTTTTCCATATCATAACTTGAAGCGAAGCCGCTGAATCCCGTAGAATAAAGAAGAAAACTTGGCTTGTGCTCACTAATATATAATCGAGTAGGGAGACGTCACTTTTCTTCTTGCCGACACCATATAATTCTGATAAGGTAAGAAAGTTATTTGAAAACAAGGAGTGGACCGTGATGTCCAACAAAATTCCGGTTGTGATCGATCTTGTGACGGAAGTGAATAATGAGGCCGGCAAGGAAACGACAAGCAACCAGGTGAACGGAACAATACTTACAAAAGAGAATACGACATATATACGCTACAAAGAGGAAATTGAAGATACCGGGAGCGTCCGGAATGTCATAAAAATCAGCGAAGAAGAAGTGACCATCATCCGAAATGGAGCGGTCGGCATGCACCAGCGTTTTCTTGAAGGGCAGACGACCGAAGGTTTCTACGACACGCAGTTCGGAACGATGAACATGGAGACGGTCACGAAGCGGGTGGATTACGATTGGCGGCCGCGTGAAGGAACAGGAAATATCGAATTGGCGTATCAGTTGAAATTACAAGGGAATGACCTGGGACGGGTCACCTTGACGTTTGCAATTAAGGAGGCCGCACGGTAGGCGGGTGTGGTGCACAGTCTATCTGGCGTTGTGCATACTGAGTACGCCCAATATGTAAAAGGAGCGAGCGTGGAAGCGAATTCGATATAGTGTAAATAATTAGGGAGGATGACGGGCAGTGAGCATTGTGGAAGAGATGAAAGCGGAAATCAAAGAGGAAATTGCGGCGGCTGTTGTGAAGGCTGGTCTTGCCGAAAAGGAGCAAATCCCGGAAGTGGTGTTGGAGATACCGAAGGAAAAGGCACACGGTGATTATGCGACGAACATGGCAATGCAGCTGGCGCGAATCGCGAAGAAAGCCCCGCGGCAGATTGCGGAGGATATCGCCGCGAATTTTGACAAGGACAAGGTGTCCGTCGAGAAAATCGAGATTGCCGGTCCCGGTTTTATGAATCTTTTTATGGATAATCGTTACCTGACGAAATTGGTTCCGTCGATTTTGAAGGCCGGTTCGGAGTATGGTTCGTCTGACAAAGGTGAGGGCCGGAAGGTGTTGGTTGAATATGTTTCTGTCAATCCGACAGGCAATCTGCACCTCGGGCATGCACGCGGAGGAGCGGTAGGTGATACGCTTTGCAACTTGATGGAAATGGCCGGTTATGAGGTCAGCCGTGAATATTACAACAATGATGCCGGAAATCAAATTCATAATCTCGCGCTGTCGCTTGAAGCCCGTTATTTTCAGGCGCTCGGCCATGATCGCGAGTTGCCTGAAGATGGTTATCAGGGCAAGGACATTGTTCAACTTGGCGAAGAGTTGGCAGATAAGTACGGGGATCGTTACCTCGATGCTGACGAGAAGGAGAGATATCAATTCTTCCGGCAGTATGGCTTAAATCGCGTTACGGAACAAATAAAAAAGGATTTATACGACTATCGGGTGGAATTCGACAATTGGTTCTCGGAGCAAAGCCTTCATGATTCCGGCGCCATTGAAAAAACGCTTGACCTGTTGAAGGAACGGGGCGAGACGTATGAGAAAGACGGTGCCACCTGGTTTGAGTCGACGAAGTATGGGGATGACAAGGATCGTGTCCTGGTGAAAAGCGACGGAAAATATACTTACCTGATGCCGGATATCGCTTATCATCTGAATAAATTCCAGCGTGGATTTGACAAGTTGATTGATTTGCTGGGTCCGGATCACCATGGTTATATATCCCGTATGAAGGCTGCTGTCGAGGCATTGGGATATGACCGGGAGCAGTTGAATATCCACATTTATCAAAACGTGAACCTGTTTCAGAATGGGGAACGGGTACGGATGAGCAAGCGGACAGGGAAAGCCGTTACCTTAAGGGAACTGATGGAAGAAATCGGTGTGGACGCAATGCGGTATTTCTTCGCAATGCGGAGTTCGGATACGCATCTGGATTTTGACATGGATCTGGCGGTTTCCCAGTCTAACGAAAATCCTGTTTACTACGTTCAATATGCCCACGCCAGAATCTGTACCATTTTACAAAAGGGTGCGGAAATGGGCCTGGATACGGCAACGGATGCTGACCTGAGCCAAATTTCTTCGGAGAAAGAGTTTGATTTGTTGAAGAAACTCGGAGAATTTCCGGAAGCCGTCGCAGACGCAGCCGATAAGCTTGCTGTTCAACGAATGACAAATTACGTGTATGATTTGGCAGCAGTGTTGCATCGTTTTTATAATTCGGAGCGTGTCCTGGATGCTGATGACAAGGAGAAAAGCCTGGCCCGCTTTCAGCTTATGAAGGCAGTCCAGACTACTTTGAAAAACGGCCTCGCCCTCATTGGCGTCTCAGCGCCTGAACAAATGTAATCCGCTGTTTTTCAAGCCCTTCGTGCGTGGACGGAGGGTTTTTGTATTTCAACGTTATTTTCACACATACTAACGCAGGAGGAATGTTTTTATGAAAATCGTGGTATTGGCTTTATTAACAGGGTTTATAGTCGGGTTTGTCTTCGCCTTGTTGAAACTCCCGATTCCGGCTCCGCCCGCCTTGCCGGGGATTGCGGGAATCATTGGCATTTATTTGGGTTTCCAGGTGTTTACGAAATGGGTTTATCCGTTTTTTACGAATTCATAGTTACAGGAGGTTGCCATGGGATTGCTTCAAGTGTCTTCGCTCGTCCCTATGTACTCGGAGTCGTCAGGCTCGGGGGTCCCGGTGGTTTTTATCCATCCACCGCATATGGATCATGAAGTATTTCGTTATCAGCGTCAGTTGGCTGAGCATTTTCGTGTTATTTTATATGATGTCCGTGGGCACGGGCAAAGCGGTATTGCTTCAGAGCCGTTAACCATTTCGAAGTTGGCCGACGATTTGCGTTTGTTATTGGATGAACTGGAGATAAATCGTGCCGTCGTTTGTGGTTATTCAAGCGGAGGTTCGGTTGCCCAGGAGTTTGCGCTGGTCTATCCGGAAAGGACGAAGGCGTTGATTTTGTCCGGAGGGTTTCCGCAGGTCAATACCTTTGTGTTGAAAAGTGAATTTCTCGCCGGGATGGCTCTTGTGAAAGCCGGAAAGCAGCGGTTTTTGAGTAATGTCCTTTCCTTTTCCCATCATATTACGGATGAGGATCGCCGCGAGCTTTTCCGTCATTGTTTGAAGGCCGACGAGCGTACGGCATATGAATTTTACAGAGAAAGTTTGCGGTACAATTGTACGGAACAGCTGTCAGAGTTATCGGTGCCATTGTTGCTCATTAACGGTTCTCGCGCTCACCATATGCATCCCTATATTGAGCAATATTTGTCCCGGGTTAAACAGGCCACCTCTGTTTTTATCGCGAATTGTTCCCATCAGGTTCCGATAAAAAGGTATTCCCCCTTTAATCATGCTGTTAGATGGTTTATACGGTCTTTGGGTTAGCGGGCAGTGTGCAGGCACTGTCTTTTTTTGCTGTTTTCCGCCAAAGGCTTTTTCAATGTTCTACCAATGGTATAATGTCATTGACAAGAATTTATTTTCAATTGGCGGTACCGTACGATTAAAATTCAGAACAATGAAACGAATGGCGGACAGGAGGCTTTCCATGCTGGTAATCACTCAGGATGAAGTTGATAGTCTATTGTCAATGGCATCTTGTATCGAGGTTATGAAAACTGTGTTGGCGGAGCTTTCAAAGGGTGAAGCGGTTCAGGAATTAAGATCGGTCATGCCTGTGAAACAGGGGAAACTGCTAGGCATGATGCCGGGGATTTTGAAAAATAAAAAGGTTGTTGGCACAAAGGTGATCACAGTTTATGACGGGAATCACAAGAACGGTTTGCCTTCCCATCAAGGGGTTATCCTGCTTTTCGACGCGGATAATGGGAAGCTGAGAGCGACAATAGACGCAACGAAAATTACGGGTATCCGAACGGCGGCAGCAAGCGCGGCCGCCACCGATTATTTGGCGAAAAAAGATTCCCGGGTTTTGGGGATGATTGGGTCTGGTGAGCAAGCGAGAACTCATTTGGAGGCGATATTGAAGGTCAGGCCGATTGAACAGGTGAAAGTGTGGAGCCGGAACCGGGAGCATGCCGAATCGTTTAAAGCGGAAATGGAACTGAAATTCCGGATTCCTGTTGAAATCTATGATTCTGTGCGTGAAGTTGCGGCAGATTCGGATATCATATGTACTGTTACATCCACAAAGGAACCGGTGTTGAAAGGAGAATGGGTTCAGCCTGGTACACATGTGAATGCCGTGGGCGCCTGTCAACCGAAAGACAGGGAATTGGCTTCGGATTTGGTTGGAAAGTCCGATTTCTATGTGGATCGACTGGAATCGGCTGTCCATGAATCCGGGGATTACCTGATTCCGTTGGCGGAAGGGGTTATTGAGGAGGCTCATATCAAAGGTGAAATTGGAGAATTGTTGACAGGAAGAAAAGAAGGTAGAGAGTCGGATTCCGCAGTTACGATTTTTGAATCGTTGGGCCTG
>DASVCO010000086.1:0-4939 GCA_036381575.1 Caryophanales bacterium | reverse complement strand
TCTAATAGATAGGGGGACAAGGAATGCCGGTTACAATTAGAGATGTCGCCAAATTGGCGCAGGTCGCGCCTTCCACAGTTTCTCGGGTTATTGCTGACCATCCGCGGATCAGCCAGGCTACAAAGCGGCGGGTAAGGGATGCCATGAAGGAACTTGGCTATCACCCCAATTATAATGCCCGAAGCCTTGTTAATCGTAGTACGCAAACAATTGGAGTCGTTATGCCTAGCTCAGGTGACAAGGCGCTGCAAAATCCTTTTTTTCCGGAAGTTATTCGAGGTATCAGTACAAAAGCGCATGAAGAAAAATATGGCTTGTATCTTACGACGGGCAACAGCGAACAGGAAATTTTCGACGGAGTTTCCGGGATGATTCAGGGGGGACGTGTAGATGGCATTGTCCTCTTATATTCCCGAATTGATGATGAGATCATGGCCTTTCTTCAGGAAAATTCACTTCCGTTCACCGTTATCGGGAAGCCGTTTCGCGATATGGAGCGGATTACCCATATCGACAATGATAATTTCAAGGCGGCTAAAGAAGCAACGGAATTTTTAATAGGATTGAAACACAAGCGAATTGGCTTTGTTGGAGGAAGTTTGGATCTTGTTGTCACAGTTGACCGCCTGTCTGGTTATGAGAAGGCGATTAGAAAAGCAGGATTACCTTACCGTGATGATTATATCGTCCATGAAGAATTTCTGAAAGAAGGCGGGAGCGAGGCAATCAAAGAATTGATGTTGTTGGATTCACCGCCGAGCGGGCTGGTGGTAACGGACGATCTGATGGCGCTCGGCATACTAAATACATTAAGTGAAATGGGAATCAGGGTGCCTGAGGATATTTCCATCGTCAGCTTTAATGACTTAATGTTGGCGGAAATTTCAACTCCTTCCTTAACGTCAGTATGTATCAACATTTTCAAGCTTGGTTACGAAGCAGTAGATGCGCTTATTGATAAAATCGATAATCCTAATACACTGCCGAAACGCATTACCATCCCTCATTATCTGGTGGAGCGCAATTCTTGCCAGACCCTCATGGAGGAAAAACTGATGAAATAACGAAACGCCCCTTATGATCCGCGAGGTGCGTTTTGTTTGTTCCTTGCGAAAATTTTATTGTTTTTCGAAGCCGTTTATGTTAAAGTGGTAACGCTTAACAAGAAGGAGCCGTTTTTATGAACTTTTATGTCTTCTACAAATATATAAGCAAGACGGGCATCCCGTTCACGAAAAGTGAGTGGGATCTTTTTTTGCCCTTGGGCAACATTATAACGGGGGGTCAATAAAACAATGGAATTACAAGAAGAAAGGACCCGTATCGGGAAGAAAGTGGCGTGGATCGCTTTGATCAGTAATATCGTGTTGGCGATCGGGAAGATTCTTGTCGGCTTTTTAGGAGGCAGTGAGGCTGTATTTGCCGATGGAATTCATTCTGGGGCGGATGTAGTCGCCTCAATCGCTGTTCTGGCTGTAGTCGGTATTGCCAATAAGCCTCCGGATGAGGATCACCCATTTGGCCATGGAAAAGCGGAGGTAATCAGTGAGGCTATCGTAGGGCTGATTTTATTCTTCGTGTCTGTCTATATCGTCGTTGAAGCGGTTTTCGCTTTTGTCGGGGAACCCAGAGCCCCTGGCTTGATCGCTTTGTTCACCGCTTTGTTTTCCTATGTGGCAAAGGAATTGTTATATCGTTATTCGATTAAGAAAGGCAAGCATTACAATAGTAAAGCGATTATCGCCATTGCTTACGACCACAAAGGAGATATTGTAGCTTCTCTGGCAGCGTCAGTCGGTGTATTATTTGCGATCGTCGGAAATTATTATCATTTACCATACTTGTTATATGCGGATGCCATGGCCAGTATTATTGTGGCCATATTGATTTTCAAAATCGCCGCAAAGCTGATTCGTTCCTCTGTGAATGTCTTGATGGAGCGGAATGTGGAATCGGAAAAGCTTCAAAAGTACCTGTCAATTGTTGAAGAATTTCCTGAAGTGAAACGGATTGACCAAATTCGGGCACGTGATCATGGGCATTATGTATTGTTGGATTTGAGGCTGTCGATTGATTATGATTTTACGATTAAGGAAGGCCACGATATTGCTCGTGAGATCAAAAAAGACATCCAGAAACAATATCCGGATGTTGAGGAAGTATTCATACATATCAACCCTTATTTTGAGGAGGAAAACTGATCGGCTTTTCGAATAAAATAGGCATCTTCAATAGTCGGTTTGGTTTCCGTAAAAACCGCAGGATCGGGGTTTTGGTTTGCGATGATTCGTACGTGCGCACGATCCCTGCTGATTCGGCTGTGAATCAGTTTTCCATCTTGAACAGATAAGAGATAATCGACCGGGACAATCCCTTTCCAGACTGATAAAGGAAGAGAAGAGGTCCACTGTTCAGGACTTCCATGAAAATGGACTTCCCCATTCTCGATCCACAAGATCCCCTCGCAGATTCCTTCCCAATCATTGAGTTCGTGAGTGGTCGTAAGGACTGTTCGGTTATTTGCATAATTTGATATATAGGCCATGACTTTTTTCCGCTCGGCAATGTCGAGGCAGGTAAGGGGTTCGTCCAGTAAAACGAATCGGGGCAGTCCCAGAAAGGTTTGTGCGATAGCGACACGTTGTTTTTGGCCTTCTGACAATTTCGCGATTTTTTTATTTTGAAAAGCAAGCAGTCCAAAGCTGTCGAGCAATGCAGAGATTTCTTCCCGCCCTTCTCGGATCCCTTTCAAAGTACACATATATAGGAGGAATTTCTTAGGCGTCATTTCCTCATACAGTTCAATGCCGGACGGCAAAAAGCCGATATCCATTCGGATGATCGGAAGATCCTCTTTTACAGTTTTGCGATTATAAGAGATCTCACCTTGGTCAGGGAACTGTGCCGTTGCGGCTAACTGTAAAAATGTTGATTTCCCCGCTCCGTTTTTGCCAATAACGATTGTGACACCGTCGTATAAGACTAGATCGTCAACCGCTAACCGAAAATCACCTAATTGCTTTTCAACATGGGTCATTGTAATCATTTTTTCATGATTCCTTTTACGAACAAGTGTTTTGTGGTATAGTAAGGACATGCAGTAGATCAGCTTCTCAGGGGAGGTGGCTCATCCTTGTTAACCGCTTGTATGTCTGGTGACGTAACACAGGCAAAGGGGGTGAGGCCCATGACCAATTTTCAAGTGCTGTCTTTATTGTTCGCATTTGGAATGCTGGTCGCGTTTATTGCGTCGGGAAGACGTTAATAGACCTCCCTTGAGCTTGACAGGCAACTAGGGAGGCCTAAACGCTGACCATAGAGCCGCCCCCTTGACGGGGTTCGGTCTATTGCCTACCGCAGGTGCACCAACACCTGCGGTCTATATATTGTATCGCTTTTCTAATTTCATGATACCACAATTTCGTGCAATGTAAACCCAATATTACATTTGGAAGCGGTATTGTTTCACTGCTTTGCGGTAAGCCGCGATTAGAAAGCCAAAGCCTACAGAGCTGACTAATGCCAATAGTATTGATTCAAGCCTCTCCGAATTCAATGTTTGTACAAAAGTCTGCCCAACCACTGAACCCAGCCAGATTACAAGCGCGGCGGTAAATCCGAACCTTACACCTTTCCACAACATAATATAGGCGAGGAGCCCGAACACCAGAAGTGAAGGAGCGAGCCATTCAAGAACAAACAGAAATGACAGTGTGTTGACCTCGGTGAAAAGATATCCTGACCCGAGAATGCCGAATAATACATTAATCGCCAATACATCCATCATGCGGATCAGCAGCAAAAGGGCAGGCGGGAAAGGCGTAGCCATTTCAACCATACGCATTTCTTTGTTCCAGGAACGATAATTGTATCCGATTCCGGCCAGCACGTAAATTGGGATAAGCACAGAATATAATGGAATTTCATTGTCCATCAGGCCCGGCGACATAAGTGACAACATGAGAAAAACAGCAATGCTGACGATCCAGAAAAGCCAATGGAAATGGCGGAATTGGACCAGGCACTGTTTGAAAACAGACGGCCTGAATGTGCCTTTAACCCGATTCAATTCAGGTTGCAGTATTCCTACGAGAGCATTTGTTTCCTCGTGGGAAGGCGATTTTGTCATATAAGCGGAAAGAGGTGAACGCAATTCATCCTCCAAACGTTCCAGTTCACGATCGTTGATGTTGTCGTTCATCGGTTTTTCCCTCGCTTTCCTCTGCTCCCAGCCTGTGTTTCAAGCTTTTTAACGCATGGAACAGCCGTGATTTTACAGTGCCGGCCGGAAGATCCAAAACCTCGGCAATTTCTTTCAATTTCAGTTCCTGATAAAAACGAAGAATGACAATTTCCCTTTGGATATCCGTCAATTCATTCAAGTGTTTCATGATTTCAGTGCGGGTTTCCTGGCGCTCATATATTTCCACAATAGAGGTTTTAGTATCAGCTTTCTCAGGGACATCGGCCAGGATATTTTTTTCAGAACGGTAACTGGCACTTCTCCAGTAGTCCCGGCATAAATTCGAAGCTACTTTGTATAACCATGCCCGTGCATTCCCGGGGGTGCGTTTCTGTTTCAATTGATGGATGAGGCGGATGAAGGTTTCCTGCACCAGATCTTCGGCTCTCCCGCTATCTTGAAGCATTCGTTCAAGATATCCCAGCAACGGGCCGTGCCATCGATGAATAAACGCTTCAAAGGCAGTTTGATCCCCACGGCTGACCGCTGCCAATAATTGTTCGTCTGTAACCACAACTGTTCCTCCTTCCACATCGTATTATTCGGGATCCCCCTGTACAATCCATCGATCACGGCGGTTTAACAGCAAAATTGCAAGAGCTGACAAAGCAATGGCGGCGAAGGTCAATACGAGGCGGTTGATCAGATACGAACCCTCATCATCTTTCAGAAACGCTGTGAATAATGAATAAGATT
>DASVCO010000085.1:0-11357 GCA_036381575.1 Caryophanales bacterium | reverse complement strand
ATGCTCCCCGCCGCCTCGCGGATGATCTCCACCAGTCGATCATCCACTTCCCGGTACGCCGCTTCCACTTCCGCCTCCGTCACCTTCATCGCCTCCGGCTCGGCTCCATCCAGCTTCGCCGTCAGCTCCCGCAGCGCCGCGTCCCCGCGATCCCTCACTTCGTTCAGGATCCCGGTAACCACGTCGCGCTGTTCCTCGCTTCCGCTCTCCACGCTGCGTCGCAGCTGCAATCCTCCGTCTTCGCTCACCTTAACCACCTTCATTGTTCGCGACAGCCTCCTCTTCAACAACCTTCGCCAGGCGCTTCACCATCAGGTCAATCTCGGCATCCTTCATCCGGTAACTCACCGGATTCACGATCAGCCTTGACGTCACGGTCTCAATTTGCGCCAGCTCCACAAGCCCGTTTTCCTTCAGTGTCCTTCCGGTCGATACGATATCCACGATTCGATCCGCCAGCCCGATCAGCGGAGCCAACTCGATCGAACCGTTCAATTTTATAATTTCTACTTGCTCGCCTTGCTCGCGGAAATAATTGGCGGCCACGTTCGGATATTTCGATGCCACCTTCGGTGCCACATCACGTGCCACAGTTCCCGGCAAACCAGCTACCGCGAGATAGCATTCGCTAATCTGCAAATCAAGCACCTCGTACACGTCCCGCTCTTCCTCGAGCATTACATCTTTCCCGGCAATCCCGAGATCAGCTACACCGTGTTCCACATAAGTAGGAACATCCATCGGTTTGGCAAGGATAAACCGCAAACCCGCCTCGGCAATATCAATAATCAGCTTTCTCGAGTCCTCAAATTCCGGAGGCAAAGCATAATCTGCCCGGCGCAAAAGTTTGACTGCCTCTTGAAAAATCCGCCCTTTTGGCATTGCCACTGTTAATCTGCTGTCGTTCAACGCTCCGCCTCCTTCCCAAGGAAATATAACACTTTACTGAATCGCTCCGTAAACCTGTCAATGTCGGGCACACCCACCAACTCCTGGAGTACAACCGATTCCCCATTTGAACGTCTTTTCGAAGCTTCAGCCATGGCTTCCTTCCGTCGTTCAGGCGTATAAAGAATACAATATGGCGCTCCTTCTTCAGCTTTTGGACCAACTGCTTCAACCAAACGATCAAAAAAAACACCGAAGCCTGTGGCAGGGGCCGGAAGGCCGAACCTGCCCAGCAACTCGTCATACCTTCCGCCGCTGGCTAACGGGAACCCAATACTCCCATTCACGCCTTCAAAGACAATTCCAGTATAGTAGTCCATGTGGCTAACCATAGTGAAATCAAACTGAACATGTGCTCCAACACCGTAATCCTCAAGAAGATTGGCCAATCTCCCAAGATCCTCGAGCATTTTCTTCCCTTCCAGCCCTTCAACCAGCTTTGAAGCCTCGGAAATTTTCTGATTCCCGCCGCGCAGTTCAAGCAATGCAGCCAACCGGCTGCGGTCAATCGAAGATAATCCAAGATCTTCCGCATACTTTCGAAAACCGACGTAGTTTTTCTCGAACAAAAACCGGCGCAAATCGTCTGCCCTCTCTTCGTTCCCGGCAATCTCGGCCAACAGTTTGTTGACATAGCCGACATGCCCGACGGCTACCTTGAAGTCCCGAAGACCCGCCTTTTTCAAGACACAAACCATGAGCGAGATCACTTCTGCATCTGCGCTAACTGAGTCGTCTCCTATCAACTCCACTCCAACCTGTTCAAATTCAGCCGGCTGGCCGCCCTCACGCTGCTGTGCCCGAAAAACGCTTGTATCATAAGCCAATCGCAACGGAAAAGGATTTTCTTTCAAGGCTGATGCAGCAATTCTAGCAATGGGAGCTGTCATATCGGGCCGCAAAACCACTGATTTCCCTTCTTGATCAAGCAGTTTAAATAACTGCCTTTCTTCTATTGAAGTCGCTGTTCCAACCGTCTCGTAATATTCCAGTGCCGGGGTCTCGACAAAACGGTACCCCCAGCTATAAATATCTTGTTCCATTTGCCTTCTTAACCGGGCTTTCGTTTCATAAAGCGAAGGCAAGGTATCCCGCATACCGAGCGGCTTCTCGAATCCGAACGGCTTTGACATTCGATCACTCCGTCCTTTAGTTCGCTAATGCGATAACAAAATAAAGATATATCAATCAGTCTACACGGGTTAGCCCCGACCGTCAATTAGAAAACACCCATTTCCTCATGATTTTTCTAAACTTTGGCCCTCTTTCAGGACAAAGCATCGAGGGAACCGAAACCTGAACACAAAACGTTCAGAGTAATAGAATTCAGGCGGCCCCTAACAACGATGTGCTGAAGGATACTCATATTTTTCGCGAACAGGCGGCATAATATTGGCTAGTAACGAAAAAACTTGGACAAACAAAGACGAATTGCACGAAATCGGGACTTAATTGCACGAAAACAGAACTTAATTGCACGAAAACCAAAATAATTGCACGAAAGCAGCAATTAATTGCACGAACGCAAAATTCCTGCTCCAAAGGATGGATACCCATGACCGACAAAATCTTTTTAATCGCCTTGATTATCGGTTTTCCCGTGTCGGTGGCCGGCGCCATCTTCGACTGGCCGGCGATTCTGATGTTTGCAATTTACAGTTTAACGCTTGTCACACTGGCCTTTTTCATGAGCAAGGCCACTGAGAATATATCGATTATCGCCGGAGAGCGCATAGGCGGCTTGCTTAATGCCACTTTTGCAAACGCCGTAGAATTGTTGATTGCGATTTTTTCCTTGAAAGCCGGATTTGTCACCATTGTCCTGGCCTCTATGTCAGGTTCCGTCATTGGAAACCTGTTGCTGAACGCAGGCTTGTCTTTTTTCATCGGCGGTTTAAAGCATAAACGCTTGCGATTCAATGCATACAACGCCAGGCATAACTCCGTCCTGCTGATTTTTGCCGTCATCGTCGCGTTTCTGTTTCCAAAGATGTTTTCCTACGAAATTTCGAGCGAAGGGGACGTCCTGGCTCTCAGCATCTGGTCCTCTATCATATTGGTTGTGCTTTATCTTGCAGGCTTGTTATTTAAACTCGTGACGCATCGCGGGGTATATCGTTCGGATGAAGAGAAACAAGAGACAGCGGAAAAAGAAGAACCCGAATGGGGACTGTGGCGGTCTTTAATCACACTGTTGGTTTTGACGGGGGCTGCCGCCTATTTAAGTGAAAATCTTGTCGGCACATTCGAAACAGTCTCAGGCAAATTAGGATGGAGTGAAATTTTCATTGGGATTGTCATCGTAGCCATCATCAGCAACGCAGGCGAATACGTGACAGCAATTATCATGGCTTATAAAAAACGCGCGAATGTCACAACCGAAATTGCTGTCGGCGCAACCTTGCAGGTCGCCATGTTCGTTGCCCCGGTTCTCATGCTGATTTCCTTGTTGTTTCCTACGCAAATGCCATTAATTTTCACCGTTCCGGAAATGATCTCAATGGTTTTGGCAGTGTTGTTGAACGTCATGATTATGAATGATGGAGACACCAACTGGTTCGAAGGATCAGCGTTGATCGCGGCTTACGCCATTATGGGCTTCGGATTTTACTTGTTATAAACAAAACCTGGCTTCTGTTAAATCTTTGGTTCAATCCCGCCCGTTTATTCCCAACAACTGTGGATTGCGGAGCGATCATCTATCGACTTGAGGGGGTTAGGGCGTAATCAATGTACTTTTGAACAGTAAAAAAAGACAACCTGAAGAGGGCTTTCCTGCCGGCCAATTTGGAATTGACCTACCCCTGCTTCCTGTTGTCTTTCCGTTCCTTGGCCATCGTCTGACGGACACGGTCTTTTGGATTCCAGCAGTTGAACTGCCATTTAGGATTCGTTTCGTAACCGAGGCGAGAGCAATGAGGCACGAGGCGCCCGTCTCTCTTTTCAATCGCGAAATGCCGGCATGATGCGCAACAATGAAAACGTTCCTCATTCGAAGCCATCTTTCCGTTTCCTCCTTCGCTCCATCTCCTCTTTTGAATAAATCACACGCATCGGATTTCCTCCGACAAATGCTCCTTCAGGCACATCAGCATTAACCAGGGTAGCTGCAGAAACTATCGCTCGATCTCCGATCTTTATCCCCGGCAGAACCGTACAATTTGCCCCGATCATCACTTCATCGCCAATTACTACCTCACCTAACCGATACTCCGAAATCAAATATTCATGGGCAAGGATTGTCGTATTGTAACCGATCACTGTATTTCGGCCGACTGAAATTTTCTCGGGATACATAATATCCAGCATCGTCATCAAGGCGAAAGACGTTTGCTCGCCGACCTTCATGCGCAGAAAGGCCCGGTACATCCAATTCTTCCAGGCCAGAAAAGGTGTATAACGAGCCAGCTGGATCACAATGAAATTTTTGGCTACCTTGATAAAAGGAACCGTTTTGTAGACATGCCAGAGCGAATTGGCTCCACTAACAGGATAGCGTTTTGTCCGTCTCATCCGACCTTCACTCCAAGCACATCAAGCAAGTCTGGCATCGCATCCAGCATCACATCCGGACCGACACAGCGCAGCGAATCCGCTCCTTTGATTGTCCATGAGACACCAGCTGTATAAGTTCCAGCATTTTTCCCCGCTTCAATATCGAACGGACTGTCTCCTACCATGATTGTATGTTCCGGCCTGGCCTCCAGCAACGAAAGGGCACGATTGATTGGCTCCGGATCAGGCTTCGCCCTCTCAACATCCTCAAACGTTACGACTGTATCGAAAAAAGGATTCAGGCCGGCCAAGCTCATCCCCATTCTAACCGTACGTTTCATTTTAGTCGTCACGATCCCGAGTTTGTAACCTTGCCGATGCAGGCATTTCACCGTATCATGCACGCCTTCGTATTCACGAACGAGCCTGTCATGGTTTTCAATATTATGCTTTCGATAAACCTCCACCATCTCCTCAACACGTTGCGAATCAATCCTTTGAAAACTTTCCGTCAACGGTTCGCCGATAAAGCTGACAATATCCTCGCGGGCATATTGTCCAGGAAAATAATGCTCCAGTGTGTGTGAAAACGAAGCGATAATCAGCTCGTTCGTATCGATTAAAGTGCCGTCAAGGTCAAACAAGACCGTATTGATTTTCATTACAAACTTCCTTCCTAAGCAGGGTCGTCAAGATAACGGCGATATCCTTTCCGGCGGCGGTAAACCAACACAAGAATTGCCAGGATAATCAAAACAACAGAGATCGCCTGAGCCATACGCAATCCCGGCATGAGCATCAAACTATCCGTACGCAAACCTTCAATATAGAAACGTCCGACAGAATAAAGGATTACATAGCTCAGGAAGACTTCCCCCCGAACCAAATTGGCTCGCCGCAAAATAAGCAAAATCACAAATACGAAAAAGTCCCAAACGGATTCATACAGAAACGTAGGTGCATAATAGGCGCCGTCAATAAACATCTGATTGATGATCCACTCGGGAAGATAAAGATTTTCCAGAAACGATCGTGAAACCATTGCCCCATGGGCTTCCTGGTTAACAAAATTCCCCCATCTTCCGATGGCCTGTCCAAGGATTACGCTCGGAGCAATAATATCAGTAAACTTCCAAAAAGACAGGTCTCGCAATTTGCAGAATATAATGGCGGTCAAACCGCCGCCGATCAAGGCTCCGTGTATTGCGATGCCACCATGCCATATCGCGACGATTTCACTTAGATGCCGAGAATAGTATTCCCATTTGAAAATCACATAATAGGCCCGTGCAAAGATAATCGCGACCGGTACCGCAAACAGCAGAAAGTCAACGATCGCATCCTTTGGCAATCCCCGCCTCCGGCTTTCGCGCACAGCCAATACCAGGCCCAACAGCGCCCCAAAAGCTATAATCACACCATACCAATAGATATGAATCGAGCCGATTTGAATGGCCACACGGTCAATCGGCGGCTGTACTGATGATCCCATGATATCCTCCGTTCATAACCTAGAATTCTTCAACGTCACCTTCAATGGCATCAGTCAGGCGATCGGAAAACTGCTTGGCTGCGTTCATGCCCATTCTTTTCAATCGATAGTTCATGGCCGCAACCTCGACAATGACAGCCAGATTCCGTCCCGGACGAACCGGTATTGTTAATTTAGGGATTTCCGTATCAATGATTTTCATTGCTTGTTCCTCAAGGCCGATGCGGTCATACATTTTGTTCGCATCCCACAACTCAAGGTTTACCACCAGCGTCACTTTTTTATAATTTCGAATTGCACGCGCTCCGAACAATGTCATGACATTAATGATTCCGAGCCCTCGTATTTCCAATAAATGTTGAATCAGTTCCGGCGCATGTCCAACAAGATTGTTTTCACCTTCCTGACGGATTTCAACGGAATCATCAGCAACGAGCCGATGCCCCCTCTTTACCAGTTCCAGGGCTGTTTCACTTTTTCCGACACCGCTTGCCCCCGCGATCAACACACCGACACCGTAGATATCTACAAGTACTCCGTGGATAGCTGTCATCGGCGCCAATTGACTTTCGAGGAAGTTGGTAATTTTACTGCTCAGCCTCGTTGTGGTCAATGACGATCGCATTATCGGAACGCCGGTTTGCTCAGAGGCCCGAATGAGCTCCTCGGGTACCTCGAGATCTCTGGAAATAATGATTCCCGGTGTTTCATCCCGGCAAAGAGCTGCCATCCTTTCTCCCCGTGTTTTGGGGTCCAGGCCGTTAAAGAAGGATAATTCCGTTCTGCCAATCAACTGCAGCCTCTCAGCCGGATAATAGGTAAAGAAACCTGCCATTTCAAGTCCCGGACGAGAAATATCGCTCGTCGTGATCGGTCTGTGCAAACCTTCCTCACCACCGACAAGTTCAAGTTGAAAATGTTTGATCAAATCAGCTGTTTGAACCTTTGCCACCCGCTTCACCTCCATCTGCTTTAGACCTTTGCACATTCCATCCATGATTATTCTGTGTATTGTTAAGGATGTGCAAAAAACAGGCCTGATGAACTTCCTTATTTCTTTTCTAACAATGGCTTGACGATCATTTGCTCTATCAGCAAATTTAATAAGGAAATAATGACTGCCGCCAGCAACGCAATCCCGAAACTGTCGATAGTAAAGGCATCGCCCATAAGGCCGGCTGTCAACATCAGGATCGCTGCATTAATCACGATGAGAAACAACCCGAGCGTCACAGCTGTTACAGGCAAGGTCAACAAGACCAGAATCGGCTTGATAAAAGTATTAATGAGCGCCAGAAGCAAACTTGCCACAACTGCCGCCCAAACCCCCGCCAGATGAAAGGAATCAATGTAGCCTGCAACAACGATCAGCACGATACTGTTGACAATAATATGAATCAACCATCTCGTCATAAAATACCCCCTTAAAAGGGATGAAATGCCCTTCTGCAAACACATGGGCGGGAAACGTTCCCGCCACCGTTACAAATCATATTATCACAAAGATCGGCGAGACGGATGCGAAATTAATATAATAATCGCTCCGTGCATATTATGGCTGATTATCTCGCCACTGTCTGCCTTTCTTCCATTCTCGCTTCCATCCGCCTTCGATCCCGTTCAAGAATTGGAGCAAGATATTTGCCTGTGTAGCCGCCTGATTTCGCAATCTTCTCCGGTGTTCCGGCCGCTACAACCGTTCCGCCCCCGTCGCCGCCTTCCGGCCCGAGATCGATAATGTGGTCGGCGGTCTTGATTACATCCAAATCATGTTCAATTACCACGACACTGTCTCCATTGTCAACGAGACGCTGCAACACATCAAGTAAACGTGAGATGTCATCAACATGAAGCCCTGTTGTCGGTTCATCAAGAATGTAAAGTGCCCGTCCTTTGGAACGGCGGTACAATTGAGAAGCAAGCTTTACACGCTGAGCTTCCCCTCCTGACAATGTCGTAGCCGGCTGGCCCAATTTAACGTACCCGAGACCAACGTCATATAACGTTTGCAGCCGCCGTTTAATCCGGGGAATATTTTTGAAGAATTCCAGAGCATTCTCAACCGTCATCTCCAGAACCTCTGCAATGTTCTTTCCTTTGTAGGTTACATCCAGCGTTTCCCGATTATATCGTTTGCCTTCACAAACTTCGCATGGTACATATACATCCGGCAGGAAGTGCATCTCGATTTTAATAATTCCGTCCCCCCGGCATGCCTCACAACGTCCGCCTTTAACGTTGAAGCTAAAGCGCCCTTTCTTGTAACCGCGCATTTTCGCCTCATTCGTCTGTGCAAACACATCCCTGATGAAATCGAACACCCCGGTGTATGTGGCCGGATTGGAACGAGGCGTTCGGCCGATTGGTGATTGGTCAATATCAATAACCCGATCAAGATGATCGATCCCTTTAATTTTCTTATGGGCTCCTGGTTTGTCACGGCGACCGTGTAACTTCTGCGCCAACGATTTGAACAATACTTCATTAATAAGCGTACTCTTTCCGGAACCCGATACGCCTGTCACGCATGTGAACATGCCGAGCGGCACTTTCGCTTTAAGGTTTTGCAGGTTATTTTCCTCTGCCCCCATTATTTCTAGATAGCGACCTTCTGGCTTTCTTCTCTTAGCCGGGATCGGAATAAATTGTTTCCCCGACAAATATCGTCCGGTCAAGGAATTCGGATCCTCCATAATCTCCTGTGGGGACCCCGCAGCCGTTACCTTTCCGCCGTGGGCGCCCGCACCAGGGCCAATATCTATAATATAATCGGCCGCAAGCATAGTATCCTCGTCATGCTCGACTACAATCAAAGTGTTTCCTAGATTCCGCATATCCTCAAGCGTGGCGATTAATCGGTCGTTGTCCCTTTGGTGCAAGCCGATGGAGGGTTCATCCAAAATATATAAAACCCCCATCAATCGCGACCCAACCTGTGTGGCAAGGCGAATACGCTGGGCCTCTCCGCCTGACAAAGTTCCAGCCGCGCGGCTGAGCGTTAGATAATCAAGACCTACATTGACAAGAAAGCCGAGACGATTGGCGATTTCTCTCAAAATCAAGCGCCCGATTTGCATTTCCTTATCGGTTAAATTCAGGTTTTCAAAGAACTCCTGTGCATTGCTGATGGACAGCTCTGTTACCTCTCCTATATGGCTGCCCCCAACCTTTACCGAAAGTGACTCTTCCTTCAACCTATGGCCGTTACAAGTGGGACATGGTTTCTGCGCCATATAACCTTCCATTTGCTCACGGATAAAATCCGAGCTTGTCTCCCGGTAACGCCGTTGCACATTCGATACTACGCCTTCAAAAGCAATATGATTCTCCCTGAGGCGGCCGAAATCATTTTCATAGCGGAAATAGATTTTCTCACCGCCGGAACCATACAGAATTTTATCTAACTGGGCCTTTGGCAGCCTGGATACCGGCACATCCATATCAATGCCGTAATGTTCACACACAGCCTCCAACATTTTCGGATAGAATTGCGAGCTGGTCGGCTGCCACGGGGCAATCGCATGGTCCCGCAAGGTGCGGTCGCGGTCGGGAATCACAAGCTCAAGATCCACTTCCAATTTCGTGCCAAGGCCATCACAGGAAGGACATGCACCAAACGGGCTGTTAAAGGAAAACAGGCGCGGTTCCAGCTCCCCGATCGAAAAGCCGCAGTACGGACAGGCATGATGTTGATTGAACAGCAATTCTTCACCATCGACAATATCGACAAGAACTTGTCCGTCCGAAAGATTCAACGCTGTTTCCAATGAGTCAGACAACCTCGAACGAATGCCTTCCTTTACCACGATACGGTCCACTACCACTTCAACGGAATGTTTTTTATTCTTCTCAAGCTGTATGTCTTCAGCCGCTTCGCGCATTTCGCCATCAACACGAATGCGGACATAACCTTGTTTCTTAATATCCTCTAGCACTTTCACATGCTCGCCTTTGCGTCCGGATACAACAGGCGCGAGAATTTGCATTTTCGTCCGTTCGGGATATTCAAGAATGCGGTCAACCATCTGTTGAATCGTCTGCGAGGTAATCTCAACCCCATGATTTGGGCAAATCGGCCGGCCCACACGGGCAAACAACAGACGCAGGTAATCATAGATTTCCGTTACGGTCCCCACTGTCGATCGCGGATTGCGGCTCGTCGTTTTCTGGTCAATAGAGATGGCCGGCGACAGTCCCTCAATCGAATCGACATCAGGTTTGTCCATCTGCCCGAGAAACTGCCTTGCATAAGCGGAAAGCGATTCAACATACCGCCGCTGCCCCTCGGCATAGATCGTGTCGAAAGCGAGCGACGATTTCCCTGATCCGGAAATTCCGGTCAACACAACAAGCCGGTCGCGGGGAATCTCCACATCAATATTCTTCAGGTTGTGGACCCGCGCGCCTTTGATCAATAAATTCTCATTTGCCATCGAACCATCACTGCCCTTCTGCTTTCAGCTCAAGCACAATATCCCTAAGCTCCGCGGCACGCTCGAAATTCAAATCCTTCGCCGCTTCCTTCATTTCCTTCTCCATTCGGTCGATCACCTTCCGGCGTTCCGCCTTCGTCATCTTTCCGGGCTTCGAAACAGCATCGTATTCTCCGGCATCTTCGGCGGCCTTCGTCGCCTGAATCACGTCCCGGACATCCTTTTTGATCGTTGTCGGCGTAATTCCGTGCTTCCGGTTGAATTCCTGCTGAATTTCACGACGGCGGTTCGTTTCAGAAATCGCTGTATTCATTGATTTCGTCATATTGTCCGCATACATGATCACCGATCCGTTCTCATTTCTGGCTGCCCGGCCGATCGTCTGAATAAGCGATCTTTCCGCGCGCAGGAAACCTTCCTTATCAGCATCCAGAATGGCCACAAGCGAAACCTCCGGAATATCCAGGCCTTCCCTGAGCAAATTGATGCCGACCAACACATCGAACACACCCAACCGAAGATCACGAATGATCTCAACCCGCTCAAGTGTTTTAATCTCCGAATGGAGATAACGAACTTTCACGCCCGTATCATTCAAATAATCGGTCAGATTTTCCGCCATTTTCTTCGTCAGGGTTGTCACAAGCACGCGTTCTTTACGTTCAACCCTTTTGTGGATTTCATCCAGTAAATCGTCGATCTGTCCTTCAATCGGGCGAACCTCAATAGTCGGATCAAGCAATCCAGTCGGGCGGATAATTTGCTCGACCACTTCCGGACAGTGATCCAATTCATACGGGCCCGGCGTTGCCGACATGTAGATAATCTGGTTGATGTGATCTTCGAACTCCTCGAACATCAACGGCCGGTTATCCTTTGCAGACGGCAAGCGAAAGCCGTGATCAACAAGCATTTCCTTCCTGGCCCGATCTCCTTTATACATTCCGTTTATCTGCGGGAGCGTCGCGTGAGACTCGTCGATCAGGATT
>DASVCO010000084.1:0-4067 GCA_036381575.1 Caryophanales bacterium | reverse complement strand
TTCTTCCTTTTCAACGAGTTCGATGATAATGCGATCACCTAACGGTTTTAACAAGTGAAACACCCTCCTTAAATCGATTCTTTTCGGAATTATTAGCACTCTCTGCGGTTGAGTGCTAACACATTTATAATAATAATTAATTCCATCTATTTTTGCAAGCCCCGAACAATGTTTTTTTACTTTCTGTTAAAATGCTTCTGGTGAATACATATGATACAATTAGTTGTTAGAAATTAGACGTCGAAGTGCAGAAACAGAAAAAAGGAGTTATCAATTTGCCTAAGCGTTATTGGTGGATCATTGCAACTTACGTAATTATGCAGCTTTCGGGACTTGCAGCCGGCTTTGTTTTTGTAGGCGCGGGCATGTCAGAAATGCAAAGAACGCAAGCTTCGGTCATATGGAGCCTGATCAGTTTTATCGCGGCACTGATCGTCATGTTGATCTTGCTTAGAACAGACATAGCCAGCCGCCGCATGGCCAAAGACCGCTCCACAGTGGACGGAGCCATTCTATGGGCATTTCTTGGCGTTTTCATTGCGTTTGGCGCCCAAATATTTGCCGCCCTTATCGAACAATCTCTCGGCGTCCAACGTGGATCCGAGAATACACAGATGATCACGGAAATCTCAAGGCGGATGCCGATTTTCATTGTAGTTGTCGCCATTATCGGACCGATTATGGAGGAAATCGTCTTTCGGAAGGTGATTTTCGGGGCCCTTTATAAAAAATGGGACTTTGCGATAGCTGCAGTCATCAGCTCACTGTTGTTCGGACTGGCTCATATTGAACTTGCACACTTGCTTACCTACACGGCAATGGGATTCGTGTTTGCGTTTCTTTACGCGAAAACAAAGCGCATTCTGGTCCCCATCGTGGCACACGCCTCGATGAACACATTTGTTGTGCTGATGCAGGTGATCTTTGCCGACGAGCTCCAGAAATACATGGAAAAGTTAAAAGAAACCCAACAGTTGATTATTCATCTCTTCTTTTAACTAAATCATAAAAAAGGAGATCATCGCTGTGATGGTCTCCCCTTTTGCTTTCATCATTCACTTACCCGCACCGCACCTACATAAAATTTCTTTGAAATCCTGTCACTTAGATTCATGATTTTAATATCATCATAAGCCTTATATGCAATCACGAATTTGCCGTCTCCAATATAGATGCCAGCATCCGCAAGATCATCTCGGCCGCCTCCGAAAAAGACAATGTCTCCCGGCTGAAGCTTGCTTTGGTCAGTAAACCACCGGCCCTGATTGCTCATGGATTGTACGTTTTTCGACAGTTCAATGTCTTCGTTGCCAAAAATCTGAGCGACAAACGCAGCAGAATGGTCAACTTTTACCGGATCACCAGCACGGTCCTTCGCCCGTTCTGTGACATTTTGAATCTGGATTTCTTCGATCCGCTCATGCGTCACCCGGACCGCACCCAGATAATAATCTTTAAGATAGTTGTCATAAAGGTGTTTGATCTTGATTTCGCCATCCGGCTTATATGAGACCACAAACCGTGCATTGCCAATATAAATGCCGACGTCTTGCGGGTTATCCTGGCTGCTTCCAAAAAAGACGAGATCACCAGGCTGTAGACGATAGCCCTCAGGAATCCATTGCCCTTGACTGCGAATGAGGGATTGAATATCCGCTGGCAAATCTAATCCTTCTTCTGCATAGACATTGGCCACAAACGCAGCAGACGAATTATTGGTAACAGGTTCGCCTACACGGCTTTTGGCCTGATCTACAACCTTTTCAGCCAATATTCTTTCAATCGGCTTCTCGACACGGACAGCGCCTACATAATATTGTCTGGCCACATCACCGTTCATGTCCATCGTTTTAATGCTTCCATAGGCATTATAAGCAATCACAAATTGCCCGTCCCCGATATAGATACCGGCATCCGCGAGATGATCTTCACTCCCGCCGAACAACACAATATCACCGGGCTTCAGGTTAGTTTTATCCGCGATCGGTTGCCCCATTTGTCCGAGAAGTTGAGCATCACGCGGCAGAGTGACCCCTTCGGCCTTAAACACTTGCGCCACAAAATCTGCAGAATGATCACTGGTCACTGGATCGCCTATGAAACTCTCAGCACTCTCCACGATTTTTTCGGCCAACGTTTTTTCGACAACCTGATCGGATTGAGCCAGCTTGTCCCATAACGCCGGATCACCCCAGCCCAAGGACCATGCGCCCCAGCCTTGCAAATTATACTGGTCAACCAGGTCAATTCGGAGCATCAAACTTCCGGCATTTTCGTACCAAATCTCATAAGGAGTCCCGGTCGATTCGTCTGTGAATTTTGTATAAAGGGACTTGGCCTCGTTGCTCCACTGGATTTCCGCGTTATTCTTCCACACCAATTTTCGGATTTCCTCAATCGACATGCTGCTTCCCTTAACCTCATCCGTCCAATAACGCCCGTAAAAAGGTAAACCCAATACGAGTTTCTCATTCGGAATGTAAGTCGTTAAATATTGGATAGCATCTTCAACCCAATCATACGGTGCAACAGAGCCGGGTTCACTCCCCGGGTAACTGTGATCGTAGGTCATCACAAAAACAGTATCGACTATTTGGCCGATCGCTTTGAAATCAAAATCCTGATAGAATCCACTGGTCTTCATTGTTGCAGCCCCGATACATATCGCGACTGTTTTGCCGTACGGATGTAATTTCCCAGCTACTAACTGCAGCAATTCCGTCCGTTCGTCTCTTTCTTTTACAGTTAAATTTTCAATGTCGAGGATGACGCCATCCAAATCATGTTCAAGAACCGCCCGGGCAATCTGGGATGAAAGGTCCCTGCGATTTTCCATAGCTTTAACCCCGAGTTCATAAATATAACCATTCCCAAGAAATGGCGTAACCTTATAACCCTTGCTATGTGCCTTCTCTACAAATTGCTGATCGACATTATCTATTAAATTCCCTTGCTGATCAAGGTAAAAATACGGCGGCGACAGCGTCCCGGCCTGTCCATGAGTATGGGAGAGCATCTCCATATATTCTTCCGAAGTCCCCCCGTACATAAAAATAATATTGTTGGTATGCGACTTGTCATGAGCCGATACATTAATGGACGGGACCAGAAAAAGGAAGAAAACAATAAAAAAAACGACCTTTTTCAAAATAGCCCCTCCTCTCCAATTGTTAGATTTATAAATTAGTTGTAATAAATGTAACTAAAATAACATGTTTAATAGTAGCAAGGTTCACTCGCCAAAACAAGCAATCTGTGCCAAGTAAATGATGGAAAGGACGAAACATTCACTTTCACCTTTGATACGTGCTCTAGTGACCGTTTCATTTCAAGTTACCGGCCTTCCCTAAAAGCAATAAAAAACCTCCCTATCCCCGAGGATAGAGAGGTTCAGCGGACTATCAAATTCGCCAAGGCGAACCCGCCGGAGGCTTCATTTTATTTAACGGAAATTCCCGCTGAATAAAATTAATCAAACGTTTGTTTAAACATCATCCTGATCCGTCAGAATCAACGGACCGTCTTTTGTAATGGCTACGGTATGCTCATACTGCGCCGACAAACCGCCATCCACCGTACGTGCCGTCCAATTGTTGCTGTCGACTTTCGCCTCAAATGCGCCGGTGTTCAGCATCGGCTCAATCGTGATCACCATGCCTTCTTTCAGGCGCATGCCCTTTCCGGCTGTGCCGAAATGCGGGACCTGCGGATCTTCATGCATCGTCGGCCCGATTCCGTGGCCGATGAACTGGCGCACAACGGAAAACCCGCGCGGCTCAGCCAGCGACTGAATCGCGTGCCCGATATCGCCCATGCGATTTCCTGGTACCGCCTGCTCAATGCCGGCGTACAACGACTCCTTAGTCGTCTTAAGCAAATCATCAGCCTGCTCCGAAACCTCGCCGACCTTATACGACCATGCTGAATCCGCCATCCAGCCGTGCAAGTTCACGACCATGTCAATCGTGACAATATCGCCTTCTTTCAAAGGCTTCTCAGTCGGAAAACCGTGGCAAATCTCATCGTTCACCGAGGCGCACGTGGCATATGGATACCCTTCGAAGCCT
>DASVCO010000083.1:0-2632 GCA_036381575.1 Caryophanales bacterium | reverse complement strand
AAAGGCTGAAAGCCTTGTGGGTACATTATATGATCCGCTGAAAGGGGCATTTAACAATATCGGAGGTCGAATGGGCTTTATCGTGTGTATTGATGTTCCGAGGATCGCATACGCTGATGCCGGCCTTTATTTTCAACAGCTCCTCACAGAAGATTATCGAGAAAATCCGGATCATTATAACACTGAAAATGGCATAAATACGCCCGCGACGAACTACTTCTTCCGCCGGGTACGAAATGTGTATGATTTTGCGAAAGGGAATGGGCTCTTGATTGAGAAAGCGGCTCAGCCTAAGGTAGGTGATATTGTGTTTTACAGCCAATTCCACGCTACACTTGTTGTTGGGGTTTATCCGGACGGCACCTATGATGAAGTCGAGGCAGATCCCGATCTGATTTTTGTTAAAGAACATCATCATAAGAAATGGGAGCCACGGGATGTGGCGAGGATTTTGCCGGAGGGACGATGATTTATTTAATAAAATAAACCTTAAAGTGACTTTAAGGTTGTTCGAGAGGGGAATTCAAATTGAAAAATGACTGGAAAAAGGATCGGATTGGTTCTGCTGTCCGCGGGGAAAATCCGATGGTTCTTAGTAGAATGAGAGGCGGGTTTGCTGTAATCGGGGATACGCAGTTTTTGCCTGGCTATTGTCTTTTGTTACCGCTTCGCCAGGCAGCTGATTTAAATGATCTTGAGGTTAGGGAACGAAGTAATTATCTTCTGGATATGAGCCTGTTGGGTGAGGCCATTCAGTCTGTTTGTTCTTGCTCACGGATCAATTACTCGATTTACGGGAATTCGGACCCCTTTCTGCATGCTCATGTCTTTCCAAGATACGAAAGGGAGCCGGAAGAACGCCGGCCAATGCCGGTATGGCAATACCCGCGGACAATGTGGACGGATGATCAATACCAGTATTCTGATGAAAAACACGGGGAAATTCGAAAGCAAATGACTGAGGAATTGCAGCGGATAATGAAGGCCGTTTATTGAAATTTAGTGTCCGTATGTTAAATGGTCGGCCTCGCTCAATTCCAAGTATAACGGATGCATTATCTCGTTTTTGGATCCATTCTTTCAAACAAACCATTTTGGAGGAAAGATAGGTTCTCCCGTACATGTTCGACGTGTTTTGTGCCTACCATGGCAGATAGGACGCCTTTTGTGTTGACTGCATGGTTCAAGAAGTCTCTCGCGCCACGTTTTTTGTTAAAATGCTTGCCCTGCGCGAGCGGTGCACTGACTGTGACGTACAATCCGAGCTCGGCTGCGGCGTTGATCGGCGTTAGCATTTTACCTGAAACAGGTTGGCTTGCTTTCTGATTTGCTTCGTTCTTTACGAGATTGTATGGCATTTGCACAAAACGGAAATGGTGGTCTTTTCCCGCAATAGATTCCGCTATCCGAAATGCCTTATCAAGGCTTATATAGCCGGATTCTTCCGGATCATTCAGAAAGGCATCCCATGTGGCCATCCCATAAAAACGAATGTGGCCGTGTTTCACAAGTTTTTCGTATAAGACAAAGAGTTGTTGAAGTTGCTGATAGAAGTCTTCCGGCCCCAGTACCATCATCGAAAGTTCAGGGTTGTGAATGTAATGGATGTCGATCGTTTCAAGGTTCAAATGTTTGCGGCTTTCCCCGACTGCAAAGCTGTAGTAGGACGGAGCCAGTGTGTGGCGTTGATGTTCAACGATGTTTAAATCCGATTTTCGAATCACACCGCCTTCCAATAATCTTTTTTGCAAGTAATCTTTCGGGATAAGGCCGGCGTCAATATCGCCGGGGATAATGCCTGCTTTTGTTGAAATGACGACTTCCTCACGGTTGAGGGACTGTTCTTTTTCGATCAGCTTTTTCAATGTCTTACCGACATCTCTTTCCGATTTCATGCCCCGGTAATTGATCGCTGTATCGATGAAATTGATTCCATTGTTCAGAGCGTGCTCCATACTTTCCCGGTATAGCTGAGAGTTGGCCTCTGTCATCTCCCCAAGATGGGTTCCAAGGGCGATTGGTGACACTGAAAACCACGGTGTTGTTCGTTTTATTGCCTGTTGATTAGATAAATAGTCTACGCTGTCCTGTTTAGCTGCGAAACCTTTGATCATGGCATCCACCCCCTATGTGAATTTTATAGCTAACTGAATCATAAAAACAGTCTCAAAATAATTAGAAAAATGTGGTATAATAAGGGTAGAAACACCGGAAGAAAGGCCCTCGGGATCTCCCAAGGGCCTGTTTTGCTTCTCTAAAAGAACAAGAAGCCGATCGAAATGACGATAAAACTTAAGAACAGAGCCATGACACAAAATCCCATAATGTCCCTGATTTTGAGTCCTGCAATCGCCAATAGCGGCAGCGCCCAAAAAGGTTGAATCATGTTTGTCCAGGCGTCGCCCCAGGCCACGGCCATTGCGGTCTTGGCTGTCGAGACATTGAGGTCAATAGCGGCAGGAATCATGATCGGGCCTTGAACAGCCCATTGTCCCCCGCCAGAAGGTACGAAAATATTCAAGATTCCGGCGCTGAGGAAAGTGAAGAATGGTAATGTGGCATCAGTTGAAATTTGCACAAACCAGGAAGAAAGTTGTTCCGACAACCCAGAGGCCACCATCATTCCCATAAT
>DASVCO010000082.1:0-3090 GCA_036381575.1 Caryophanales bacterium | reverse complement strand
AGGCCGGTAGATGGGAGGTGACGCTTCAAGTCGCAGATTCCTTTGGTGGAAAAGATCATGTCCGGCATACAATTAACGTTATCCATTCCTATCAAGCAGCCGTCCGCCACACATCGGCCTGGCAAAAAAGAAGGCGAAAGGCCGATTTAAATCAGGATCGTTTTCTGCCTGGCGAAGCTTTCTTATTAACAGCAACGGCTGATTCTCATGCAACAGGCGTCAATGTGCTTTCTCCTTTTAAAATCGGAAAACCGGTAGTTCGGTTAAAACAAAAAGCCGGAAAGTGGCAAGCGGTTTTGGATAATCCGAACTTCATTCATTTAAAAGAAGGGGCTTATACGTTTACGTTTGTTTTCCGCTTTGATGACGGTCAAACACGAAAAGTTAAAAAGACCATCAAAATCGGCGGATATTTGGATTTGCAGATTCATTTGACGCAGTAAATTTAAAAAATGGAGGGGATGTCTTTGAAAAAATGGATCGCCGTTGTGATATTGGCCATCCTTTGTGCCGTTGGGTTTTTCGTGTTCCGCAATGTGTATCAATCCCAAGAAACAAATGCGTATCAAAAAATGGACATTTCGCAAAACATGTTTGTTAAAAAACAAAAGCAACATGAAGACTTTGCGGTTGTTTTTTACGAACCGGGAAGTATCGCTTGCCAATTAGCGGGTCCTGTTTTCCAGCAACTCTCGAAAAACATGAAAAACATTCCGCTCTATAGTTTAGATGTGTCACGATGGGCCAAACAAAAACAATTGCGTTTTTTTGAAACGTATTTAGGCACGCCCACATGGGTTTATTTTGAAAACGGAGAACGGCAATATGTGCTGACAGGCTATAACAATCTTGCGGCTTATCAGGAGGCACTATCCTATGTGAAGGAGGGAGCTATTGATGAAAAAACAAGTGATGGTGATTGAAACGAATGAAGCCGACGCCCAGGCAGGAGCTCGGGCGTTAGCACAGGTTGAAGGAACTGAAATTGCTTTATTGACTCCGAGCCCGTCATACGCTTTGCAAAAAATCCAGGAGAACCCACCTTTTCTTGTTGTGATTGACGAGCAGGTTAACGGGTGGCAAGGGTTTTGTCAGAAAGTGACGGAAATCGCGGATGGCATCAAAATGGTCGTCACAACGGTGCAACAAAATGACAACCTGGAACAGGAAGCCTATGGGGTAGGGGCTTCCGCTATTTTGGTCAAGCCCTTGTCTTCTATCCAGGAGGAATTGCCACGATTGTTTGAGGGATCTTCTCAAGCCTTGTCGTGGCCGCCGGAAGATCACTCTTTTCAGAATCCTGTGGGTCAACCGCGGGATTCCTTTGAGCGTACGCCGTATGGAATGGAGCGTGGCCATCGCTCCACTTATGATCCCTCTTGGTCCCAGGGGCAAAATCCGGCGCAGGGATGGTCTCTCAAGCAAGGTGTTCAGAGAATGTCACTGGATATGACTGATCATTACGGGATACCGCCGCGCCCTCGTTTAATGATTTCAGTTTATTCGCCGAAAGGCGGGGTTGGAAAAACGACAATGAGCTTAAATTTGGCCGTGGCATTGCGTAAGATTTCAAAGCGCTATTTAGGTGAAGCCAAAGCGTTCAATGTCTGTTTAGTCGATTTCGATGTGGATTTTGGAGATGTTGCCGCGAGTTTACAGCTTACGCCGCGCGGTAGTACAGTAGATTGGCCAAAGGAGGAAAATGTTCATCTCGATTATGTGAAAAGCCTTTTTACCTTCCACCCACCGTCAGGCATAGCCATTTTGGCAGGACCCGAAAGGCCAGAGCTGGAGTTTATGTTGGATGAAGAACAGGCGCGGCGTATTCTCACGGGTACCTCTGATTTGTTCGATATTGTCGTTGTTGATATGGGCTATTCGTTAAGGAAGTCTTCTTTGCAGGCAATGTCAATGGCGACGTTGCCATTTTTCGTGACGACACCCGATACACCTGCTGTACGTGATATGATGCGTGCCAAACAATCACTTGAAAGCCACAATCTCAACTTACAACAAGCGCAATTGATCATGAATAAGGTACCAAAAAAAGGACATCGGCCGGGAACACTGGAAGAGGTGAAACGGTATATTGGATGGCCCGTAGCGGGGGAAGTGGCCGAAGATCCAAAGGTTTTGGATGCCTTGTCTCAAGGGACCCCGCTTATGTTGAATGGCAAATCTTCCGCAGCTGTGGAAATAGATCGAATGGCCGAGACCATCTTGAAAGACTATTTACCGAATGATGCTGCCAGGAAACCATCATTTTTAAAGCGTTTATTTACTGTAACCTCATAAGCTGATCAGGCAACAGGGTTAACAATGATCAAAGGAGGGAGTGCGTTATTGCCGGATGGGCCACGTCGGTTGTTGTCGTATCTGTTGTCATTGCGATTTATACGGATTTACGTTGGATGATCATCCCTGATTGGCTCACGTACAATTTATTGTTTTCAGGGATTCTTTATTATTGGATTCAGGGTGATATCCTGCATTCTCTTTTGAGCGGATTGGTGGGAGGCATGCTTTTTTTGATTCCGGCTTTGTTGGGCCAAGTTGGAATGGGTGATGTGAAATGGTTTGCGGGGATTGGGGCATGGACGACGATTTCCTTCGTTTTGATGTCCTTTGTTTTTGCTACAGTGATTGGTTTCTTCCATATCATAGGCCTTTTGTTCTGGAAGCGAGTGGTTCAACAACGGAAATACTGTGAAATCCGAAATGAACCCGTGCCTTATGCCGTTTCGTTGGGAATCGGAATCATTGTTGCCACGTATGTAGCGAACACGGGGATGGTGACATTAAGCATTTAGAAATCACGACGAGTACGATTCACGTCATGATTTGTGAGTTAAGAAACAATAAGCCTGCAAAAGTAACAAACCTCCCTGGTGGTAGTGGTAGGACAAGCTGTCACATTTCGTATAGGTACGGAAAAATCCAGCCATTTTTTGAGTGGTAGAAAGGAGGGCAATATGGAAGTTGTTGCAGTAGATCTTGGATACGGCTATGTGAAGGCACTGTCTTCCTCAGGGCAAAGCGCGTTGTTTCCCTCAGTGGTGGGCATTGGTTATGAACGTGGAATCATCAACC
>DASVCO010000081.1:0-16770 GCA_036381575.1 Caryophanales bacterium | reverse complement strand
TTGAAAAGGTGAAAAAAGATATGTTGATTATTTTGAAGAAAGCTGCTCGAATGACTTTGGAACTCGAGAGCAAGGAAGGGAAGAAAGGCCAACCCTAACATCGGTTTGTTCTAATCGGTGATCTGAATTTTGGCAGTGGATTTCCTGACGTTTCTTTTCTAATGAGGATTTCTAAACCAAAAGAAGATGGGCAGAGTATTATTTAAAGGTTCAATAAGGGAAAGTCAAGAGGGAGCTCTAAGCCGGTTTTCACCGACTTTGAACTCCTCCTTTCTAACTTTCTAAAAACATGCCCCTCTTTATTCAAAGTCTGGGTGGTACTGAACTTCTTTGCTGAAGCCCATGTAGCAAAAGATGACAATTAGCCCGATGGTGGTCAGAAAGTTAATAAACGGAATAAAACATCCGATTACCAGCAGGACCCAGGCGGGGTTAAGGGCAAAAGCCTTAAACAAACGGGCAGTCCAAATGATTTCAAGAATCATCGGAACAATGGAACTGAGCACTATAATTGTAATGAAAATAGCCAGGCCTCCATTATCCTGCATAGCTGCCAAAAGGATGCCGCCTACAATGCCCCCTGCCACCGGGAGAAAGAACCACAAAATGTTCCAGGCGCTCTTCTTGATAGTCCAGAAGAACGGCCAAACTTGGGCGATGGGGATATAAGCCAACCAAGCTGGTTCTACATCTGCCTTTTTGAACATTTTGAAAAAAGCGGTTGCTTGAAGAATATATACGCCGAGGTAAATTACAATGAAGATGATCCATACAGCGATTCCAAAAGCCAACATATTTGCATTGAATTCCGGGGATTCCCGATACATACTACCTCCTCCTTTCCTATTTTTTATCACAAAAATTCAGAATGACATTTGACAGTATAGCAAAGAGTTCCACCAATTCCAATAAAATTCTATTATTCTCGCCAAACTTCGATGAATTGTGCGAAGCTGTTTCGGTATGGTATATTTTATGAAAGCCGTAAGCTGGCAGAACTGAAAAAAGGCGCCCGCAAGGGGCGCGTTAATGTAGAATTATTCCGGTTTTTCATAGGTGACATATGTGCCTGCGATAAAGTCGTGAATAGCGCGTTTATCTTGCCGCAATCCTACCATGAAGGCGCTGGCGATTACAGCAATCCCCAGTGTAACGGCTATCACAATTCCAGCCACAATGACACGTAAAAGCATCGTGCCTATACCAGGTTTGCTGCCGTTCATCTTGACTATCCGAATCCCGCAAATTCTTTTCCCGAGCGTGTAGCCGCTCCATATTACAGGGAGAATAATCGAATACAATAAACTGATCGCATCAGAGACAAGGGTCTGATTATGGTCTCCCCAACCTGCAATCATTCCAATGATCATCATTGGAATGCCAACGATAATTCCATCCAAAAAAAGAGCGCCAAGGCGAATCCAGAAGCCTGCCGGTGAATGAACCAAATCAAATTCCTCCTTTACAGCAATTTAGCTACATAAAAGGTTATTCGGGAACCGTTTCAAGTATCCCGTCAGCCTTCGAAAATGAAATTGTCATCTTTCTTAGTATACCTGAAGCCCTCCACATTGGAATATTCAATAATTTCCTACATCTTGTTTTCCATAAATGTTTAGATCAGTATTGTAATGTTTTGTAATGATAATCTTGTGTCGATAAATGGCTGTTTTTCACTGAAGAAATGTATGTCATCATCTTTTAAAAACATTTTGGCAGGGGTGAGATTTTTGGGAAGTCTCTTTTTTATTGCGGGCCTAATCCTGGGTTCTTTTTATAATGTAGTAGGATTACGCGTTCCGGAGCATCAATCTATTATTCATCCGCCATCTCATTGCATGAGTTGCGGGCACAGGCTTTCAGCTATCGATCTTATCCCTGTTTTCTCCTATCTTCTCTCGAAAGGGAGATGCCAATATTGTCATTCCAAAGTCCCTCGGTTATATCCGATTGTTGAGGCCGCCACAGCTGGTTTGTTTGCGACATCCTTTTATGCCATTGGCTGGTCAAGTGAATTATTTGCGGCAGGGGCGCTGGTTTCATTATTGGTGATTATCTTTGTGAGTGATATTCATTACATGCTTATCCCTGACAAGGTGCTGATGGTATTTGCGCCATTGTTTCTGTTTTTAAGATTGTGGGTGGCCCCTTTTGATTCCTGGTGGCAGCCTTTCATTGGGGGAGCTGTTGGTTTCATTATTCCTTTTGCGGTCGCGGTCGTCAGTCGTGGAAATATGGGCGGGGGAGATATCAAACTTTTTCTGGTGCTCGGGCTGATATTAGGATGGAAAGGTGTGTTGGCGGCCTTCTTTTTGTCAACAGCTTATGGGGGATTGATCGGAGGGGCGGCACTTCTGGTCGGGAAGATTGAAAGGGGAAAGCCGATTCCATTTGGTCCATTTATCGTTCTTGGCACATTGACAGCTTATTTTTTCGGCGATGCTCTATTAAGGTGGTATTTTCATTTTTGACGGAAAGGTTCTAAATCTCGTGTCGTTTCATAGAGTAGATAATAGAAAAGGTTGCATGGGACTTTCTCTCATTTCAATCTCTAACACGAGGTGTGCTGACAATGAACCAGAACAACAATCGGATCACCATCCGCGTTAACGGGAAGGACAAGTCCGCCAAACAAGAAGGACTGACAAAAGAAATCGCCGCTGGAGAAGAGCAGAACTTTCACTGGATGCTCCCGGAACAACAATCGAATATCACAGAAACGGTCCAAAAGGATTGGAAAACCCAACACGAACGGAGAAAGAAAAAACGATCGCCGGGGGGACAGGCCCCGAAATTGCCGCTTCATCGGAAAAAGCAAGGCCGAAACTCCGCTTTCCGCAAGAAAAAAACTTCCCGCCATTTGCCCAAGAAGCAATGGTTGTCAGGGTTTTCAGCGATTATTGTCGGGCTGGTAATGGGAATGATCGTATTAACGATGTTTACGGATCATGAAACGGAACAAGCTTCTGCTAAACAGAAAAATAATCAAATGGCCGAAACCAATGATAAGGCGGAAGCGAGCAATATCGAATCATTTACGGACTTAGGACTTACACTGCAAGTTGTCCAAGGAGCGGCCTTCTCGTCAATGGCCAATGGAAAAAGTGCTGTAGACAATTTACGGAACAGTGGTTTTGCGGCTGTATTAAATCAGGAAAATAAGAAAGTGTATATGTTCATCGGGGTCGGAACCGAAGAAGGAAATACCGAAGTTCTCGGGAAGTTATACAAACAACAGGGGCAGGATGTTTGGGTGAAGACGCTTCAGATCGGGACGGGCACCTCCCAATTGAATCAGGAAACCGGTGATTTTCTGGAGGCGGCAAAGCCGGTCCTGCAGAGTTTGATTACGGGCTCGGTAAGAGGATTGACGTCTGAGGAATCGGTTTTCACGGACAGTCAATGGTCGCAATTGGAAGGTGCGGTCCAGAAGTTGAAAAGCAAAGTCACGGAAGATACCGGGTTGCTGCTGAATGACTTGGAGGCGGCGATGGCAGGCTTTAAAGATTATCGCGGGAAATCTGATTCCACCGCCCTGTGGAATGCGCAACAGGCATTATTGGAGGCTGTGTTGGCGTATCAAGCCATTATTGAATAAGGAAGGAAGACAAGCCGTCAAACGGTTTGTCTTTTTTCCGTGCGGATTGTCATAAAAAAACGCCCGGTGTCGAAAACTTTCAATAAGGACTGGTATACATATGACCGAAGCCAGGGAAGCGGTTTCGCCAGTTCATGGAACGGATTTTGTTTGATTGGCCGTTGTCTTAAATAAAGGGATCTGGTATGATAAAAACCTGCCCTTGTTGCACAATTCAAGGCTCAGATGGATCGCGTTGCTTGGGTTTCTTCCAACAAACGATCCCGAACCTGAGCCAATGCTTGAAGACGTCGCAAAGGGTGATGAAATGAAACGCCTCATATTGGCCTCAGGTTCACCTCGAAGAAAACAGCTTCTCACACAGGTTTCCCTTTCTTTCGACATTTCTGTGAGTACAGTGAACGAATCTATCGATGACCACCAAACTCCGGCGGAAGCCGTCCAAGCCCTTGCTCTACGCAAGGCGAATCATGTAGCGTGCCGTTTTGCTGACGCCGTGATTCTCGGTGCCGACACCATTGTGTCCCTCGACGGCATGATGCTTGGTAAACCGAAAGATGCAGAGGACGCCAGAGCTATGCTCCGGCGGTTGTCAGGACGGAAGCATACAGTCTACACGGGTGTGGCATTAGTGTCTGCGGAGAGAACATGCCGTTTTTATAATGCAACGGATGTCTGGTTTTGGGGTCTTACTGAAGATGAAATCGACGACTATATTTCGAGCGGGGAACCTTTTGACAAGGCCGCGGGTTATGGGATTCAAGGACTCGGTGCGACGTTGGTCAAGGAAATTCACGGCGACTATTTCACTGTTGTAGGTCTGCCTCTTTCCAGGACCGTTCGGGCTTTGCGCAACTTTGGGATTACAACCAGGTCAGTCACGGAGAATAATTAAGGGAGGACATAGAAAGTGGAACAACCACTGATGATCCGTGACGTTCCCGAAGATGAACGGCCAAGGGAGCGTGTGTTAAAGCAAGGAGCGGCGGTGCTGTCGAACCAAGACCTGGTCGCTGTCGTCTTAAGGAGTGGAACGAAGCAAGAGTCGGTTTTGCAGCTTGCCGGCCGGCTGTTGCATCACTTTCAGGGGCTGCGGCTGTTGAATGGCGCTTCGGTTGAGGAGTTGACAAACATTAAGGGAATCGGGCCGACGAAGGCTGTGCAAATCCTGGCTTCCCTTGAGCTTGGCAAACGTGTCAACCAGATGCAATCGCCTGAACGGACGGCGGTTCATTCACCTGAAACCGGGGCGAAGCTTGTAATGGATGAAATGCGTTTTCTGTCACAGGAACATTTCGTCTGCTTGTATTTGAACACGAAAAATGAGGTGCTGCACAGGCAAACGGTATTCATTGGAAGCCTGAACGTCTCAATTGTCCACCCCCGTGAGGTTTTCAAAGAAGCGTTCCGAAGGTCGGCAGCCTCTATTATTTGTTTTCATAATCATCCCAGCGGGGATCCAAGTCCAAGCCGGGAAGACATTGAGATTACGCAACGTCTTGTGGAATGTGGAAAGATGCTCGGGATCGAAGTGCTCGATCATATTGTCATCGGGGATCAGAAATTTATCAGTTTAAAGGAAAAAGGATACGTTTAACACTATTCATTTGCCTGGATTTACAGTATAATTTAACGAGTGGGTTTTTCACCGCACACTTGGACAAGATAGGGTCTTAAGAATGTTTTTGAATGATGAAGGGAGATTACATAGATGTTTGGCGGATTTTCAAGAGATTTGGGCATAGATTTAGGGACAGCAAATACGCTGGTCTATGTAAAGGGAAAAGGTGTCATTGTACGGGAACCTTCGGTTGTTGCCACGCGGACTGATGCGGGAACGATCGAAGCAGTCGGGAATTCGGCGAAGAATATGATCGGCCGTACACCGGGGAATATTGTTGCAGTACGTCCAATGAAGGATGGAGTAATCGCTGATTTCGAAACGACCGCAACGATGATGAAATATTTCATTCGGCAGGCACAGAGATCGCGTGGTTTCTTCGGCCGTAAGGCAAATGTGATGGTAGCTGTGCCGTCAGGCATAACTGCAGTCGAAAAGCGTGCTGTCGAAGATGCTACGAAACAAGCAGGCGCCCGTGAAGCATACACAATTGAAGAGCCGTTTGCAGCAGCCATTGGGGCCGATCTGCCGGTATGGGAACCAACCGGAAGCATGGTGGTTGACATCGGCGGAGGTACAACAGAAGTAGCGATTATTTCACTCGGAGGAATTGTCACGAGCCAGTCAATTCGTATTGGCGGTGATGAGATGGACGATTCGATTGTCCAATACATTAAGAAGACATACAATTTAATGATCGGGGAGCGGACTGCAGAAGCATTAAAGCTGGAAATTGGCTCCGCAGGCTCGCCGGAAGATGTGGAAAACATGGAAATCCGCGGACGCGATCTCTTGTCAGGATTGCCGAAGACTATCGAAATCACTGCCGAGGAGGTCTCCAACGCCCTTAGTGATACTGTGAATAATATTATTGAAGCTGTAAAGGTCACCTTGGAGAAGACGCCTCCCGAATTGGCTGCGGATATTATGGACCGTGGTATTGTATTGACAGGCGGAGGTGCCTTGCTTCGTAATTTGGACAGGGTTCTCAGTGACGAAACGAAGATGCCGGTACTTGTTGCCGAAAACGCATTGGACAGCGTAGCACTCGGTACGGGCCGCGCCCTGGAGAATCTACATCTGTTCAAATCGAAAGCGGGTATCACTGCCCGGTCCAGAAAGTCCTAATTACAGGAAGAAATGAAATTCCTGTGTTCTGTGAGCACAGGATATAATGAATGCACAAGAAGGGTTAGAAGGTGTAAGCATGTCGCCGTTTTTTTCAAACAAAAGGCTGATCGTGCTTCTTGTCAGTTTGATCATCCTGGTCGCGCTGATTGGTTACTCGATGAAAGACCGTGAAGAAACGTTTTGGCCGGAACAATTTCTTAAAGACACTGTCGGTTGGTTTCAATCCGTCCTGTATAAGCCCGCTCATGTTGCAGCGGGTTTCTTTGAGAATATCGAAGATATCAAGAATGTCTATGAGCAAAATGAAGAACTCAAGTCCCATCTCAGCAAATTGGGGGAAATGAGTCAGGAATTAGCTCGGCTCCGCCAAAGAAATGAGGAGCTTCAATCGGTTCTTCACAAATTGGATGAGCCGGATCTGGCTGATTATTCTGTAACCCAGGCGCACGTTATCGCTCGGTCCCCCGATCGTTGGAATGAACAAGTAACGATCAATAAGGGCTCCCAAGACGGAGTGAAATTGAATAATGCCGTGATTACAGCAGAGGGCATGATTGGCAAGATTGACTCAGTTAATCCGTTTTCTTCAACGGTCCAGCTGATTAGTGACCTTGACCGGACCAATCTAATTTCCGCGGTTATTCAAGGGAACAAAGATGTTTACGGCATGATAGCAGGCTATGATCCGAAGAAAGAAGCACTTTTGTTTAAATTGATTCCTTATGATAAGAAATTGAAAAAAGGACAGACTGTAGTGACCTCCGGGCTAGGTGGGGTTTTTCCGGCTGGTTTGATTATCGGAAAGGTTAAATCCGTTTCACCTGATCCGCAGGGATTGACGAAAATTGCGTATGTGGAACCCTCCGCAGATTTATATGATATTTATAACGTGATGGTCGTCGAAAGGAAAGCTCAATCTGCAGCGGATAACTCAGAAAGTGAAAATGATGCAAGTGGTAAGGGGGAAGGGCAGTGATTCGTGTCTGGCTCCCCTTGTTGACGTTTTTCTTTTTGGTCTTTGACGGGACGGTCATGCAGGTTTTCTCCTCTCATTGGTTCGGGGGTTCCTTCCAGCTGATTCCCCGTTTTGCGATGGTTCTTATTTTATTTATTGCGTTTTTCTTGAACCGTTCGACAGCGCTTGCGTACGGATTGATTTTCGGTCTTCTTTCCGATGTAGTATATTCGGATCTTGTAGGAGTGTATTTTTTTTCAATGGCCTTTACCGCTTACTTGATGGCTTCTATTTCATCTATTTTTCGCCCTAATTTATTTTCGGTCTTTTTCCTTGGCTTACTGGGCGTTGTCTTACTTGAATTTCAAGCCTACGGCTTATATACCATTGTCGGGTACACTGAGGCGCCGATGCATCAATTTTTGTATGATCGGCTGTTGCCGTCGCTTGTATTGAACGGCGTGTTCATCATCCTTATCTATTTCCCGTTGAGAAGGCTTTTCTCTGCTATAGAGATGGCCCAACGACGGGAATTGGATGAAATTCACGACTAAACTGTCCCGGGAATTCTTTTGAATCAGGCAGGAAATCCGCAGGGATTGTTGAATATTACTACGTTGAGGTGAACACTGGCATGTCACAGAAATTGTACTATATTACGATAAGGGGAACGAAAGACGGCCTCGTCTTCATATTGGACGATACCTGTTCATTTGAAGATTTGATTATTGAATTGAGAGAGAAATTGTCTTCCGAGCCCGATAAGTTTACCGGTGAACCTTTAATGGCAGTGAAACTGAAGACCGGCAATCGCTATCTGACGGAAGAACAGAAACAACAAATTCGCGAGTTGATTCTGAAGAAGAAGAACCTCATCGTAGAAGATTTCGAGTCTAACGTGATCACAAAGGCGGAAGCCGAAGAAATCGCGAAGCAAAAGAGGGTCACGTCGATCACACAGATAGTCCGTTCGGGGCAGTTGTTGGAAGTTACGGGTGACTTGTTGCTTGTTGGAGATGTGAATTCGGGTGCTTCTGTCAAAGCCACCGGAAACATTTATGTGATGGGCGCCTTGAAAGGCTCAGCCCATGCCGGCAGTGAAGGAAATGAGGAGGCGGTCATTGTGGCGTCCATCATGAAACCGACACAAGTACGGATTGGGGAGATGTTTTGCGGGGGCGCGGACCTGTTACATAACGGGATTGAAGATGTGAAGACCGTGTATATTGACCGGGATAACCGCGAGATTACGGTCGGCCGTATTCAATCATTATACAGGCGAAAATCAAGCGTAACGACATAATGAAATGAGCAAGGTGAGAGTGGAAACGTCTTCTTATTTTTTCCCCCACCTCGAATCTTAACTTCTAATTTCTGAAAAAGGGTGGTATGCAGCGTGGGAGAGGCAATTGTGATTACGTCCGGGAAAGGGGGCGTCGGCAAATCAACGACGACGGCCAACCTGGGTACATCGTTGGCGCTTTCCGGAAAGAAAGTCTGTCTGGTCGATAGCGATATCGGGTTACGGAATCTTGATATGTTAATGGGATTGGATAATCGAATTATTTATGATCTTGTCGATGTCGCGGAGGGCCGTTGCCGGTTGGAGCAGGCGCTCATCAAAGATAAGCGGTTTGAATGTTTATACTTGTTGCCAGCAGCGCAAACCAAAGATAAATCATCGGTGCAGCCAGTACAAATGAAAAAGATCGTTGAAGCTTTGAAACAAGATTACGATTACGTTTTGATTGATTGTCCGGCCGGAATTGAACAGGGCTTTCGGAATGCCGTTGCCGGGGCGAGCCAATCGATTGTAGTTACGACACCTGAAAGATCATCGGTCCGCGATGCGGACAGGATTATCGGGTTGCTTGAGAAAGAAGAACACATCGAGCCGCCGAAATTAATAGTGAATCGGATTCGAAATCATTTGGTGAAGGACGGCGATATGCTCGATGTTGATGAAATCATCAACGTGCTTGCCATAGATCTGCTCGGTATTGTGATAGATGATGATGCAGTGATTTCCGCTTCCAACAAAGGAGAGCCGATTGCGCTTGAGCCGAACACGAAAGCTTCAATTGCTTACCGCAATATCGGTCGCAGAATTCTTGGTGAATCAGTTCCGTTGCTTTCTTTGGAGGAGAATAAGGGGTTTTTCTCACGAATGAAGAAATTTCTAGGCATCCGCTAACCACTTGAGGTTGAAAAACCTCGGGTGGTTTTTTCGTTAGGCCATTGTTGTTTTTCCAGCTTGTCATAACCTTTGAGGACAAGGCATAGGTTTGTACAAACGGGAAGTAAGGAGGAACGTCCGTGGCCAATCGTGCAGATGAAATTCGCAAGCGTCATCAAGAAAGGAAAAAGCGGCGTTTGCCAGATCATACAAGAAAGGAAAAACCCGCGATTTTTCATGAATCTGACGGGGATTCAACTTATCCTAAATATTTGGGGGAAGAAAAATCTGAGGAAGGGCACCCGCTCATCCGAAAGGAACGGATCGTATTACGGGTAATGATCGCTGTTGTTTTGTTTCTGGTTGTCGGGATCCTTTTCAAGAACCCTGCACCGGCTTTGGATCAGGCACGAGGTTTTGTCAGGGAAACTTTCCGCAATGAATTCCAGTTTGCCATGGTGTCTGACTGGTATCAAGAACAATTCGGCGAACCACTGGCGTTGATTCCGACTCCTGCCGAGCCCCAAAATAATGAAATGAAGGCAGGGAAAACGAAGAAACCGGAATATGCTATGCCTGTGAGCGGAACGGTTAAGGAGACATTTGCGGATACCGGACAGAAAGGCATTATGTTGGAAACCGTGAGCGGGGCATCAGTTGCGGCTGTGAAACAAGGTTTTGTTTCCTATGTCGGAACCGACAAGGGATTGGGCAAAACCGTTATCGTCCAACTTCCTGACGGCGGGGAGGCCTGGTATGGGAAGCTTGAAGAGGTCAGTGTAAGGATGTACGACTACGTAGATAAAGGCCAGAAAATCGGGACGGTTACTCCCTCTGGAGATGGAGAATCAGGGACTTTTTTCTTCGCATTGAAAAAAGAAAACTCTTTCATCAATCCGCTTACGGTGATTGATTTTGAATAAGATCAAGATCCATCCATTATTCTGGCTTGTTTTAGGTGCCGGGATCGTGACAGGACACTTTTATGAGGTGTTGCTGCTATTTGCGATTGTTTTTATTCATGAAATGGGTCATGGGCTGGCGGCCCATTTTTTTCATTGGCGGATAGAGAAGATTGAATTGCTTCCATTTGGGGGAGTGGCCCAAACGGATGAGCATGGGAATCGCTCGCTCGCCGAAGAGTGCATTGTTATTTTAGCAGGTCCAGCCATGCACATGCTCATGTGGGCAATTGGTTTTCTCCTTTATTATTTTTCGGTGTGGGACGCGGAGACTTATCATCTGTTTGTCATGCACAACACCACGATTCTTATTTTTAACCTGATCCCGGTTTGGCCTCTTGACGGCGGACGGCTGCTGCGGGTACTTTGTTCTTTCGCCTATCCTTATAAAGAAGCAATTATGAAATCATTGGTGTTTTCTTCATTGTTGCTTGCAGCAATCGGATTATGGAGCGCTTTTTATTATCCTGCTCATTTGAATTTGTGGACTGTGCTCGTTTTTCTTGGCTTCGCCCATTTCCAAGAGTGGAAGCAGCGCTATTATTTGTATATGCGGTTTTTGATGGGGCGTTATTATGACTCAGTGAAGCCCCGTTTGAGATTAGAGCCTATTATTGTTGATCCTGAGGAAAAATTAAACGATGTGTTGGCAAGATTCCACAGGGGGGTATATCATACCGTGATTGTGAGGAACAATACACGCAAAAAGGTTTACGAGGAAAAAGATTTATTGTACGCTTTTTTCGTAGAGAAAAAGATCGGCCGGCCTGTCGGAGAGCTTTGACAGGCGGCTTTTCATATGGTACTATCAATAAGGTATTGGAGTAAAAGTGTGCAGTTAGCACCCGGATGCTCCAACCGCTCAGAGCAGGTTATTAAAGCTTAATGCTGCCTGTGATGGCGAGTCTGAGAACCGAGGAGGTGCACGATATGTATGCAATCATTGAAACGGGCGGCAAGCAGTTGAAGGTCGAGGAAGGACAAACTATTTTTGTCGAGAAACTCGATGCGGCCGCTGGGGATACGGTCACGTTTGACAAGGTCGTTTTCGTCGGGGGCGACGATGTAAAGGTCGGCAGCCCGCTTGTAGACGGAGCAACCGTAACGGCTAAGGTTGATGAGCACGGCCGCGGTAAGAAAATTACGGTTTTCAAAATGAAGCGCCGTAAGGGTTATCGCCGTAAACAAGGCCATCGCCAGCCTTATACGAAACTTTCCGTTGACAAGATCAACGCGTAAGGAATTGTTTAGATGGTAACGGTTGAAATTGAACGTGAACAGGGAAAGATCGTTTCTTTTACGTTGAGCGGGCACGCCGATGCCGGGCCGCACGGCCATGACCTGGTTTGCGCCGGGGTTTCGGCGGTTTCGATTGGAACGGAAAATGCCGTTGAGAAGTTATGCGGTGTTCAGCTTAATGTTGAACAGGCGGCAAAGGACGGCGGTTTTCTCCGTTGCGGAGTTCCCGCGAATTTGGATAAGGAAACCGACGGGAAAGTCCAGCTTCTTTTTGAAGGAATGGTCGTTTCCATACAGGCAATCGTTCAGGAATACGGAAAATATATTCAGTTCAAAGATGAGAGGTGAGCAGCATGCTTAAGATGGATTTGCAGTTTTTCTCGCAGAAGAAAGGTACCGGAAGCACGAAAAACGGCCGTGATTCGATTTCGAAGCGTCTCGGCGCGAAGCGCGCGGACGGCCAATTCGTAACGGGCGGCTCGATCTTGTATCGCCAGCGCGGAACCAAGATCTACCCGGGCGAGAATGTCGGTATCGGCGGCGACGACACTTTGTTTGCCAAAGTGGATGGCGTTGTTCGGTTCGAACGCATGGGACGCAACCGCAAGAAAGTCAGCGTCTACGCGAAAGAATTGGCTAAAGAAGCGTAAATATAAGTTCAGCAAGCCCTTCCGGCGAGAATCGTTGGAAGGGCTTGTTTTTGATGCCAGGAAATGGCCCAGCTCCCACTTTGATTTACTAGCCATGATAAAATTGTTAAAGATAAATATTATGATACTCAAAAGGTTAGATCCATATTTGAAAGAGGACCCCTTTCGTAAACACATCAAGCTATCGTGGCATGGGAACCAAAAAGGAGAAGGCCGAATCAAGAATGACGGCTCTGAAAATTAACGTACTGTTACGTACCGTTCACTGGGAGGTCATCGCCATGAAAAGTTTTTTGTTTTATTTGCTGATGTTATTGTTGGCAATTGTTTTCGCATTGTTTCTGTTAGGTTATCTTAAGTTAGCCTTTGGGATAGGGGCTTTTCTTATTTTTCTACTCCTCGGCATTGGCCAATATTATAGTATGAAAAACAGAGAATACATTATCAAAAAAGGAAAAACAAATAAAAAAGAGAGATAATGCCTGTTGCTCCGGTTGTCTGCTAATGGTTTTTCAGCGCACATTCGTATATTGTTGTATAGAATGGATCTGGATCGCTGAAATTGAGGGTTAACGGAGGCTGTTGTTTCCGTGGCTGGTGTTGTTTGGTATAATAACGTTGATTGCGGAGGTGAGCAGTATCCTATGAAAAAGCAATGGGAACCGGTGGAGTTATTGAGGCATTCCCGTCACGATTGGCTTAATCATATTCAGTTGATCAAGGCGAATTTGTCATTGAATCGGATCGATAGAGTGAACGAAATTATTGAGGAGATTTCAGCCCAATCCCACAATGAATCGAAGCTGACGAATTTACATATTCCGAATGTGGCCGAATTGTTGTTGACGTTTAACTGGAATCAGCATCCTTACAGGCTGCAGTTCGAAGTCACTGGAAGGGAACGGGAATTATCACACTTTGAACCGGATCTTTACGCTTTTTTGTCGGATCTGTTTGAATGGTTGGATCAACACGTGGATATGAGGGCAGAAAATGTTGTGCTGGTGATTTTTCAGCTTGAAGGTGATGCTGGTTTTCTCAATGTCGATTTCAGCGGACGCCTGAAAGATGCAGAAGAATGGGAGCAGGCGGCCTTTCTACATAAATGGTTTCCCGTGATCGAACAATACGTAAGTGAAGAAGAATTCGTCCTTACTTTGAAGATCGGGTAGGGAGCCTAGCTGAGGTGAAGGTATGTTTGTCGATTATGTAAAAGTTGAAGTAAAGGGCGGAGACGGTGGTAATGGGATTGCCGCGTTTCGCCGTGAAAAATACGTTCCGAAAGGCGGTCCGGCCGGCGGAGACGGCGGTAAGGGCGCCGATGTGGTTTTTGAAGTAGATGAAGGCCTGCGGACGCTGATGGATTTTCGGTACCAGCGGCATTTCAAGGCGTCGCGCGGAGAAAATGGACGATCGAAAAATCAGCATGGAAAAAATGCGGAGGACCTCGTCGTTAAGGTTCCGCCGGGTACGGTGGTGAAAGACGGCGAAACGGAAGAGGTACTGGCCGATTTAACCCAGAAAGGCGAGCGTGCTGTGATAGCGAAAGGCGGGCGCGGGGGACGCGGGAATACGCGTTTCGCGACTGCAAAGAATCCGGCGCCGCGGCTGTCGGAGAATGGCGAGCCCGGTGAGGAAAGAAGTGTCGTGGTTGAATTGAAGGTCCTTGCCGACGTTGGGCTTGTCGGTTTTCCGAGCGTGGGAAAATCGACGTTGTTGTCGGTAGTGTCGGCGGCTAAGCCCAAGATCGCCTCCTATCATTTTACGACGATTCAGCCGAATCTTGGTGTGGTCGATATTGAGGATGGACGGAGCTTTGTTATTGCTGATTTGCCGGGCTTGATTGAAGGAGCCCATCAAGGGGCGGGGCTGGGCCACGAGTTTCTCCGCCATATAGAAAGAACGCGGGTGCTCATCCATGTTATCGACATGTCCGGCTCTGAAGGCCGTGATCCGTATGATGATTTCGTGAAAATTAATGAGGAATTGCGCGAATATAATTTGCGTCTCACGGAACGTCCGCAAATCGTAGCTGCCAATAAGATGGACTTACCTGGAGCGGAAGAGGAACTCGAGAAGTTCAAACAGCAGATAGATGAAGAAATCAAGGTTTTCCCGATTTCCGCTGCCACGAAAGCGGGTGTAAGGGAATTACTGTTTGTCGCTGCTGATCTTGTGGACAAGACGCCGATGTTTCCGATTCTTGATGAAGAAGATGATAATGATGACGAAGGAGAAGTTACGTACCGCTTTGAAAAAGAAGAGCCTGGCTTTGAAATTTCGCGTTCGGATGACGGAGCTTTCGTTATCAGCGGCAAAAGGATTGAAAGACTGTTTAAGATGACAAATTTCCAGAGCGATGAAGGTGCCCGTCGTTTTGCCAAGCAAATGAAGAGTATGGGGATTGAAAGCGAACTCCGGAAGAAGAATATTCAGGATGGGGACACGGTCCGGATCATGGATTACGAATTTGAATATCTCGATTCGTAGGGGGAAAGCGGGATGAAGAAGAATGAACAATTCTACCTGGTTCGGGAAGATGTACTGCCCGAGGCTATGGAAAAAGTGCTGGAGGCAAAATCGCTGCTGGAACGTGGAAAGGCGAAGACGGTATTTGACGCTGTTCAGGCTGTTGGTTTAAGCCGCAGCGCCTTTTATAAATACCGGGACAGTGTATTTCCGTTCCATAAGGTGGTCAAAGAACAGATCATCACTTTATTCTTCCATCTTGAAGATCATTCCGGCACGTTGTCGAATTTATTGGCGGAAGTAGCGAAGGCCGGGTGTAACGTGATGACCATTCACCAATCAATTCCGCTGCAAGGGCGGGCAAACGTCTCCTTGTCCATGGACACGTCCGCCATTAAGATGGATATTGATGATCTCTTAAACAATTTGAGGAAATTACCGGAAGTATTGCGGGTAGACCTGATTGGCTCGGGTGTCTGACAGTTAGGATCGGCCAAGCAGGTACCCTGCTTTCTTTAGTGTTTTACAAGCTTCATCCAATTGTTCTTGGGTATCTGCTTCAAGAGTATGAAGGTGAGTGCCTTCCGTCAAAACCGAAAGTAAAGAGGCCTGGGTATTCTGCAGTTGCTGCAGAAATAAATCAACATCACGCCGGTTTTGTAACATGAGTGAGCCTGTAAGATCTCCGTAAATCGGATGCTCGACAGTTACATTCAGGACAGTGATCCCAAGGTCCACGAGCGTGTAAAGCTCATCGGCTGTTTCCTCGGGGGTATGGGATACGGCAATGACCTTTCGAATCTTGCGGTTTTCTTCATTTTGCTTTAGGTAGAGATAACCTCGGGCAGTGGCCATAATTGGCTCATTCCGAGCCTTAAGCAAGGAAACATCCTGAACAATGACCTGGCGGCTGACGTTCGTTTGCTCAGCCAATTGTTTGCCGGTCAGCGGCGTGGTGCTTTTTTTCAACCTCGAAAGAATAAATTCACGCCGATCTTCCCCCAATATTTTCTGTTCATCCTCGTTCATTTCAGATCTCCTCCCTTATTTTATGGAAACTTCATACAGTCGCATTGGTGAATTTCGTTTGGTGGTTTCAAGGGCCTAACGTGATATGAACTTCCCTTACGTTCTGGCAAGTCTTCTGAAGGATTCTCTTCACGATAAAAAGAGGTATCTTTCTTTATTATAGCGGATATCAAATATTCACGCAGTTGTCTGAGCCTGGCCGATTTATGGGAGGCTTTCAATGTGATGAGGAGGAAACGGCGGTTGAGGCCAGAAAGGCTTCGAGGCGAATGCTGGCGCGAGCTTGAGGTTTTCCTTTCTGAAATAGTGGCAAAACGCCCAATTTCACATATAATGTACGGAAATGTTTGAGTCAGGAAGGAGAATTTATGTGAAAATTCATGTTGTACAATTGGGAGATACCCTGTGGAAGATTGCGAAAAAGCATAATGTTGATCATGAAGCGTTGAAGAAAATGAATAAACAATTGACCAGCCCCGAATCGTTGAAACCCGGAATGAAAGTGAAGGTGCCGACGGGCGGAATACCGGTGAAAAAGAAAAAGGCGGCTAAAGAAATGCCGAAATATAAAAAAGAAGTCCCGAAAATGAACAAAAAACCGGTGGAAAAGAAGGTCGAGAAGACTGAAGCGAAGGAGCCGGCACCGAAAAAGTCAATAAAACAGGACCTTCCCGGCGGACAGTCAATGAATGAACAGTCCGCGGGCGAACCGCCACGCCCAAATCCGACGAATGTGGATTCTCAGGAAGAATCAATGCCGCCGGAAGGCTGGGCGCATCATTATCCCTTGCACGGACTTCCGGATAATTGGCAGTCGGGTGAGGGACCGCAAGTAAGCGGTGCTCATTCTAATCCAAACGAGAATCCGATGATGCCGCCGCATCAGATGTCACCCGCGCAATACGGGCCGAATGCGAATCCGATGATGCAGCCGCATCAG
>DASVCO010000080.1:0-2705 GCA_036381575.1 Caryophanales bacterium | reverse complement strand
TGGCCAAACCATACCGAACCTTGCGGTTTTGTCTTTAATGATGGGGATTCTCGGACTTGGTTTTAAAACAGCGGCTTTTGCCTTGTTTATTTACTCCCTTTTACCGATATTTCGTAATACCGTGGCGGGGATCGATTCGGTTGATCATCACTTGATCGACGCTGCAAAAGGAATGGGAATGAAGCCGCACCAGATTTTATTTCGAATTGAATTGCCAAATGCATTGTATTCCATAATGGCTGGGGTCCGTACAGCCGTTGTTTTGAACATTGGGGCAGCGGCCTTGGCTTTTATGATCGGAGCAGGTGGATTAGGAGCATGGATTTTCACGGGAATCACCACTTTTGATAACGGACTTTTGTTGTCAGGTGCTGTACCCGTTACCTTATTGGCTTTGCTGGTAGACTATCTGCTTCGATTATTGGAATCTTTTGTTGTACCAAAAGGAACGAAACGTTCGGTCGAAACCTAATAAAATTACAGGAGGCTTTTTATGATAAAGCATATGTTTGGATTATTGGCATTGGTTTTGATGATGGGGATGTTGTCGGCATGTTCCGGATCAGGCGGGGACAAACAGATTACAATCGGCGGTAAAAGTTTTACTGAACAATACATGCTTACTGAAATGACAGCTTTGCTTTTGGAAGAACAAGGTTTTGAAGTGGATAAAAAGTTGAATATGGGCTCCAGTATCGCCCGCAAGGCTTTGACAAATGGACAAATTGATATGATGTGGGAGTATACTGGGACTGGACTTGTAAGCTATTTGGGTGAGGATCCGATCTTCGATCCTGATAAAGCTTTTCAAACCGTCAAGAAATTGGATAAAAAACGCAATGACATCATCTGGGTAAATATGTCCCAGGTCAACAACACGTATTGTCTGCTTATGCGGAAGGAACAGGCGAAAAAACTGGGTATTCAATCGCTTGGTGATCTGGCAAAGTATGTGAAGAACCATCCCGGGGAATTGAAATTAGCGGCGGATGGAGAATTTACAAACCGTCCTGACGGACTACCAGGATTGGAAAAAGCCTATAATTTTGAATTTGGATCCGGCCAGGTAGTGAAAATGAAGACAGGATTGACTTACAAGGCACTAAAGCAAGGACAGGTTGACGTCGCTATGGGCTTTTCGACGGACCCGCGTATTAAAGCATATAATCTGCTGGTTCTGGACGATAACAAACAATTCTTCCCCCCTTATTATGCGGCTGTTGAAATGAGAGAGGATGTTTTCAAAAAGTATCCCAAAATCCAGGAAATTACTGAGCCGCTTGCAAATAAGTTAACGAGCAGGATTATGATCAATTTAACCTATCAGGTCGACATTAAAGGGAAAAAGGTGCGGAAGGTGGCGAAGAACTGGCTTGTTGAACAAGGGCTGTTAGAAAAATAAATATAATACCGAAAAGGGCGTTTGCTTCGGCAAGCGTCTTTTTTGATGAAAGGGTATAGCGTCAACATTTTGCCGAAAGTGTTAGAAAACTGATATGATTTTCATAATAATAATGAAATTAAAGAAGGGACATTATGGATTCAAAAGTCGTTGAAAAGCTGAAAGCAATCATTCCCGAAAATCGTTTGGTTTTCGATGTACAGTTACGCTATAATTACGGGTCCGATGCTTCTTCGTTTGGAAAATACCTCCCGGATGTCGTTGTGCATCCGAAAGATGAGGAAGAAATCAGCCGGCTTTTGAAACTGGCCAATCAATACCGTGTTCCGGTATATCCGCGAGGATCCGCCACCTCGTTAAGTGGAGGCCCGCTGCCTGTCAAAGGCGGGATGGTACTGGATTTGTCCCGTTTAAATCAGAAGCTTGTCATAGATCGTGAAAATTTGCTGGCGATCGTGTCGCCTGGTGTGATCACTGATCAGATTCACCAAAGGGCAGAAGAAAAAGGGTTATTTTATCCACCTGATCCAAGCAGCTCCGATATTTCGACCATTGGCGGGAATTTGCTTGAAAATGCAGGAGGTCCGAAGGGATTAAAATATGGGACGACCAAAGAATATGTCATTGGCCTGGAAGTGGTGGCGCCGACAGGTGAAATCTTCCGCACGGGTGGAAAAACTGTAAAAAACGTCACGGGCTACGATTTGACGCGGTTGGTCGTAGGGTCGGAGGGTACACCTGGCATCGTTACGGAAGCGACTTTGAGATTGATTCCGAAACCTCCTGAACGAAAAACCATGCTGGCCACTTTTGACAATTTGTTCGACTCCGGTCAGGCCGTGACGAAGATTTTATCGTCTGGTATTTTGCCTGCCTCCATGCAACTTATGGATCAGGCCTGTATTCGCGCCGTGGAGGACTATCGGCCCGGAACAATACCCAAAGATGCCAAAGCACTGGTGATCATTGAAGTGGATGGCCATGAGAAGGCGGTGGGGGATGAAATCCGAAAATGCCGGGAGCTCTGTAACGAACATAAAGCCACCACTGTGAAGGTTGCGGAAGACGAAGCGGAGCGAGATGAAATCTTGCAGGCAAGAAAAATGGTTTTGCCTGCTGTCGCAAACCTTGCACCCACGAAACTTTCAGAGGATGCCACGGTCCCCCGGGGACAAATCCCTGCGATGATGCAAGAGTTGGAGCGCATTCGTGAAAAATATGACCTCCATTTGGTCGTGTTCGGGCATGCCGGAGATGGGAACCTTCACCCGAATATTCTGGCTGACGGACAAAATGAGGAAGA
>DASVCO010000079.1:0-2373 GCA_036381575.1 Caryophanales bacterium | reverse complement strand
TTGCGAACTTCACTTTGAATTTGCAGAAACTCCTCCTGAAGCTTTTCACGGCTGATCGGGTCAAGCGCCCCGAACGGTTCATCCATGAGCATAACCGGCGGGTCAGCAGCCAGGGCGCGTGCGACGCCAACACGCTGTTGCTGCCCTCCCGACAATTCATGGGGGTAACGCTTGCGATATTTATCAGCCGGAAGGCCAATCATGTCCATCAACGTGTTATAACGATCATGTTTCGATTTTTTACTCCAACCAAGCAGATCAGGAACGATCGTAATATTGTCCTCAATTGTCATGTTGGGGAACAATCCGTTACTTTGGATGACGTAACCGATACTTCTCCGGAGTTCAATTTGATTCAATTCCCCGATTGATTTCCCGCCAACAAAGATTTCTCCTTCTGTAATCGTCTCCAAACGGTTCACCATGCGAAGCAACGTTGTTTTCCCACAACCGGAAGGCCCAAGAAGAACAACGGTGTCACCGTTATCCACTGTAAAGTCCACTTGATCGACGGCCTTTACGTTGCCTTCATACATTTTTGTAACCTTTTCGTATGTAATCATTTTCTCACCTCACTTTTATTAATCAGCAGCCCCACGTGGAGTCAATATCTTCTGAATAGAAAGTAAAATAAGGTCGGCCGCGATAGCAAGAACGGAAACTCCGACGGATCCCGCGATAATCAAATGTTCACTTCCACGGCTGATTCCCTGATTAATCATAATTCCGAGACCGCCTGCACCAATAAAAGCCGCAATCGCTCCGATTCCAATGTTCAAAACAACTGCCGTCCGAATGCCCGCCATGATCACCGGCATCGCATTGGGAATTTCGACCCGGAACAGGCGCTGTCTTGTCGTCATGCCAATTCCAACGGCTGCATCCCGCATATTAGAATCGACATTTTTGATCGCGGTATATGTATTCCGTATGATCGGAAGCTGCGAATAAAGAATCAAGGCGACGACCGCGGGAATAAAACCAATTCCCTGATTTATAATTGAAAAAATCGGGATCATAATGCCAAACAGCGCGATGCTGGGGATGGTCATAATGACCGATGCGATTTGCAGCACTGTAGCGGCCAAATATTCATTGGTTGTTAAATAGATTGCAAGCGGAACGCCGATCAAGATCGCAATGATGAGTGCGGTCCCTACAACCTGGACATGTTCAATCGTCAACTCAACAATTTTTGGCCAGTACACTTGCAGAAACTCAACCCATTCCTGATACCAACTCATTCGCTATCCCTCCCCTTTGAAAAATATAAATAGAATGAAAGTTATTCCGGATGTTTTGCCGACACCAGGCCTTGTGAGCGAAGCCACTCGCGCGCCACTTTTGTCACACTTTTATGTTGAATGTCCACTTCGTAATTGAGTCGCGTAATGGTTTTTGTGTCCAGGCGGTCTGCGATGTCATTCAATAAGGAATTCAGATTTTTATATTTCTGCAATGTTTCTTTTCTCACTACAGGAGCGGCATTATAAGCTGGAAAGTATGATTGGTCATCTTTCAGGGAAACCAAATTATAACCTCTAATCCTGCCATCTGTTGCAAAGCCGACTGATGCATCGACCTGCCTTTCTTTTAACGCGTCATACAACAAATCGGTATTCATTTTAATGAGGCTTTCTTTCGAGAAATGAAAACCGTACTTTTTTTCCAATCCCTTGAGCCCATCACTTCTTCTATAAAACTCTGCATTGGTTGCAAATTTGAAGGTATGTCCAACGGATTCAATAATAAAATCGGAAAGCTCAGAAATGGTTTGAATCCCCATTTCCCTTGCTTGATCTTTGCGCATTAGGATCGTGTAGGTATTATTAAATTCCGTTTTATGGAGCCAAACCAACCCGTTTTTTCGGTCTCTTTCTTTTACGAACATATAGGCCTTTTCAGGATCCGGTTCTGGAGGTTGATTCATATAAACTGTCAAGGCTGTACCGGTATATTCCCAATATAGATCAATGTGGCCTTGTTTCAATGCTGAACGCGCAACCCTGCTTTTCATGCCGTCTACTTCTTCGACATCATAACCGTTTTCTTTTAAATAGATGGAGGTGATTTTCGTTAACAAATATTGTTCTGTGAAATCCTTTCCTCCAACAACAATTTTTCCTTTGTTTCGGTCATCGAAGCCGGTTTCCGGGAAGTCAGAATCATTTCTCCCTATAAAACTGCACGCAACCATAACGAATATCAGTAATATCAGAAGGGACAGACCTATCAATTTCCGAGTAAGTTTCATGATTGATCCTTCCTTCATTTCATCATCTCAAGAGTCTCGTCTCCCCCCTTTGACATTTGATACCGCCTTCAAAAGTCCGGTTTAATTTTTTCCGTCCGGAAAAACCCTTTCGACATAAT
>DASVCO010000078.1:0-5250 GCA_036381575.1 Caryophanales bacterium | reverse complement strand
ACTTCCGTGGATAGCCCCGCGTACGCTTTCCTGAACATTTTCAATCATCATAGCGATCATGATTTGCGGATTTTTGGTATCGAAGGCAATAAACCAGCCGTTCACCTTGCCATTCTCCACTTCCCGAGATTCTTTCAATTCAGCCGTGCCGGTTTTGCCGGCAATAGTGAAGCCGTTAATCCTGGCTTGATGTCCCGTTCCGTGCGGGCTTTCTACAACCTTAATCAAATCCTTGACGATTCGATTGGCGATTTTTGAAGAAATCACATTTTGATGCCAGGTTTCTCCTTGATTCTTGGCTTTCTTTAAATCAAGTACCGGCTTAAGTAATTGACCGTCATTAACAAATGGTGTATAAGCGATGGCCAATTGCAAAGTGCTGGTTACGACTTTCCCCTGACCGTAACCGCTGTTGGCGAGCTGGATTTGGTTGTTGAATTTGCCGTTTTCTGTTATCTGTGCCGGCTCGATAGAAAAAGGAAAAGACGGCATCTGTTGCCCGAAACCAAATTGCTTAACCTGTTTCAGGAATTGCTCCGGCCCGATCTTTACGGCCGTCTGGGCAAAATAAATATTGTCCGAATATACCAGCGCTTTCTGTAGATTCACGGAGGTGATGTGATCAACACGAGTAACGCGATAATTGCCCCAGGATTTGTCCGATTGCCACGGCCCGGTTATGGTGCGTTCCTTGTCAGGATCAATTGCACCTGTTTCCAGACCAATCGATGCGACAATTGGTTTGAAGGAAGAACCAGGTACATAAGCTTGAGAGAATCTGTTCCGTAAAGGATTTTTCGGATTTGATTTTAATTGATTGTAATTTTGGTGGAACTTATCCGGGTCATAACCGGGTGCGCTGACCAAGGCCAGAACTTCCCCGGTTTTTGGATCAATGGCCGCAGCTGTTCCGGCATCGTTGTTCTTTGCAAGCTGTTCATAAAGTTTCTTTTGAAGCTCAGCGTTGATTGTTACCTGAATGGTTTCACCATTCTTCGGTTTTCGCTTGGCTATGGTCTTCAACCTGTTATTTTCCGAATCGGTTGTGTAAATCACATAGCCGTCTTTCGCCCGCAACTTATCTTCATAAATCGCTTCAAGCCCGGCTCTTCCGATCAAACTGTGTTCGTTGTATCCTTCGTCTTCCAACTTCTCTAATTCTTCGCCGCTTATCTTTCCCAAGTAGCCCGTCAAATGGCCCGCGGCTTCGCCGTATGGATATACCCGTTGAACTCCCTGGCCCTGGCCGCGCCGGATACCGGGAATCTCTGATAATCGATTGAGTTTGTCAGTCTGGCTTATAGCAACCATTGTAATCGGGACAAAAGAATTTTCCGTAACCCATCCCGCGTCTAATTTACCTTCAATCACATCTATTGGTACACCTGTAATCTTGGAAAACTTCTTTTTCGAGCCTGGCTGGAGTTTTCCAGGCCAGATTCCGATTTCCACAGATTCCACATTCACCGCAAGCGGGCGCCCTTTGCGATCTGCGATTTCTCCCCGGTAGGCTTCCAAAGTACTTCCGTGTATTTCAATCTTTGGCCCGGTGAGCTCGGGGAAAATCATTCTTGTTGTCCAGTTGACGTACCAATTGCTTGTTTTTTCCTCATCTTTATTTGTGCGTGCTTCCTTGACGATGGTCGCCTTTTCCGTGAATTTAACGGGCCCGCCCAATGTGTCCATTTTCGCTGTGAACGGAAGCTGGACTTTCCCGTCTTCATCAGGATCAATCTTTTTCTCTTCTTTCGGTTCATCGAATTCGGCCTTGACAACCAAATTCGTAATGTCAAAGTCCTGGTAAATCTCTTTATAGCGGTTGACAAACTTTTTCTTCGAAATTTGCTTTTTCGCCTTCGTTGAGAGATGTGCGTACATGGCGGCAAAGTCTTGTTTCTGCCAAGCGCTTAAGTATTCCCGGAATTGTTCCTGTGGCGTGGGAACATCATCGGAACAACCGGCGATCATTATTATAAATCCGAAGGCTATCAATGATTGTGCGGTTCTTTTCACGGCACCGCCCCCCTTTGCTCATATTATAAAACAATTCTCATAGTCTGGCGACAATGAAACTTTTTTCCCTCATTTGGCAATAAATTTTTTCGGACAAGAGACGACAAAAAATGCGGATGAAAACATTGGGAGAATTGCCGTAAAACCGGCATTTTTCATTTGTATGACACTATTGAAAGATCATGACCAGGATTTAAAAAGCGACTAATTTGTGAAGATTTTCCTTGAGATTCTGCTTCAGGGTTGTACAATAGAAAATGAGCAAAAATTGGAGAATTGAATATATATACAACAGGTTGAGATTGGGGCTGACAGGAGGATTTAATGGAACCGCGTGACCACAAAGAGAAAACAAAACCAATGAAAATAGCAACTACATACGGTCTTGTCGGAATCATCTGGGTTCTTGGGACCGATGTTTGGCTTAATTTCCTTCTCGCCGATCCAAAGTTATATGAAATGATTGAACCTATTAAAGGGGTTTTCTTCATTGTTTTATCAGGGGCGGCTATCTACCTTTCAATAAAACATTTCCCAGGGAACCATCAGCATTCGACTGATGCCAGGGAGTCTTTGGGAGATTTCCGGTTGGAAGATGTCGTTGATCGTTTGAATTTCAGCGTATCGATTCTGGATCCCAATCGCCCCGGGCATCCGATCACTTATGTTAATCGGGAATTCACGAAATTGACCGGTTATTCTTATGAGGAAGCGGTTGGTAGACATTGCTGCATATTACAAGGAGAGGACACTGATCCCTCAGCTATTGAAAAGTGCAATCAGGCGTTGGAAGGCCGAAAACCGCTTACGATTGAGATCCTGAATTATCGAAAAGACGGTACTTCCTTTTGGAACGAATTGTCGATCAGTCCCATTTTCGATTCCGAAGGAAATATTCTATTTTATATCTGCCTGCAAAATGATATCACCCAAAGGAAAGTTGTAGAAAGTAAGTTACAGGAAAGCCAGCAACATTACAAATCTTTGTTTGACCATAATTCCGCATTGGTTTGTTCGATTAATAGAGACGGGGTTATTACAAGTATGAACCCTGCGGTGAAGCAGATCCTCGGGTATGATGTTGATGAGGTTGTCAATCGAACATGTTATGATTTCATTGATGAAAGCAAATGGGAGATTATCAGAGAATTTCAAGGGAAATCATTGCAAGGTGTTACCCAAAGAGGACAAATTCAGATCCATCATAAAGACGGTCATCTAGTTGACCTTGAATCACTGGTTATCCCGATTGTGGTGGATGGAGAAGTTGTCGGAATGTATACGGTCGCTAACGATGTTACTGACTACAACAAGGCACAGGAGTTGTTAAGCAAGGCAGAGAAGTTGAATATCGTCGGAGAGCTGGCTGCCGGAATAGCGCATGAAATCCGCAATCCGCTTACTTCATTGAAAGGATTCGTGCAGTTATTGCGGCCAAGCCTGAATGAGAAGAAAGCTTATACAGACGTTATGCTGTCAGAGCTTGAGCGGATTGAGCAGATTGTAACCGAGTTGTTGTTATTAGCGAAACCACAGACAGTCCATTTTGAAGAGAAGAATTTACGGGAATTGCTCGAGCATGTATGTACTTTGTTGAATACGAAAGCCATTATGGGCAATATCGAAATCTCGCTGGATTACCAATGTGAGATCACTTGTATTTATTGTGAGGAGAATCAGTTAAAGCAAGTGTTGATCAATTTGCTTAAGAATGCAATCGAGGCCATGCCTGAAGGTGGCGAAATTAAGATGGAGGCAGACAATCCGGATGATGATCATGTGAAGATTTTCGTCATTGATCAGGGCTGCGGAATCCCGGAAGATAATCTCTCAAAGCTGGGAGAGCCCTTCTATACAACCAAAGAACAGGGTACAGGCCTAGGTTTGATGATCAGTTCCAAGATTATTAAAGAGCACGGCGGGCATCTTGAATTCAAAAGCGGTGAAAACGAGGGGACCACGGCTGAGATTACACTTCCCATCTCACCGAAAGCGCCGAGAGAAACCAAAACCAAATATCAAATTACCGGTTAAACGGCTGTCGTAAGTTGACAGCTGTTTTTTGGCGGAAAATGAATCTTTTTTCGGGGCAGCGTCGTCAAAATAGTAGACCAGCGGATGGAGTGACGAACAATGGATAATGAAGAGGCTGGGACTTTCCTGTCTGCACATGAAGATCCTGTTTCGAAAGAAGAAATGATTGAGGAAATGATGGACACATATGGCCGAAAAGTAGCCCGTCTCGCATACACATACGTGAAAGATTATGGGAAGGCCGAGGATATTGCCCAGGAAGTGTTTATTAAATGTTTCACAAAGCTTGATCAGTTTCGCGGGAAGGCTGCTTTAAAAACATGGATCTATCGCGTGACCGTAAATTTGTGCAAAGACGAATTAAAAAGCTGGCATACCCGGAATATGACCTTAACTGACCGTATCGCCGATATCCTGAAAAATACGGTTGCTTCTCCTGAACTTTTTGTGATTGAACGGGATGCAGCCCAACATATCGAGGATGCTGTACTCACCTTGCCCATAAAATATCGTGAGGTCATTATCCTTTTCTACTACGAGGATTTCTCGGTGGCCGAAATCAGCCGATTGACCGGCATTCGGAAAGCCACTGTAAAAACCAGGATTCGGCGCGCGCGGATTTTGCTTGAAAAGATGCTTGCAAACGGGAAGGGAACTGATCGGGATGAGAAATAAACTTCATAACCTGAGGGAACGAATGGATGAAACCGTGTTGAAAGATGTGGAATTTGGGGAGGCTGCCAAGGAAAACGTCAGGCAGGCTGTTCGCTCTCATTCTCATGAACCGTGGCGGCGGCGAAATTTTTTCTGGTTCAAATATGGCCTGGGCGTTGCCGTTTGCTTTTTGTTGTTGTTTGGCGGGATTTTCTATGCACTGAGCCAACAAACTCCGTGGGGCGTCGGGAAACAAGCTGAATGGGAATCGGGAGCTCATGGTGGTGGAAGCAGTAATTCGAACCGATCTGACAGTTATGCCTTGGAGAAAGAAGATGACAAAGAGGACAGCTCAGGTCAGGGGAAAACAATACGGACTGGTCAGCCTTCGTCTGATACTAGATTGAAGATCATTCGAATGTTTGGCAGGGAAAAAGGCTGGAAGCTAACGAATCAGGACGTGCTCAGAACGGTAAACGGAGGGAAAAAATGGAGCAAAGCCGGCCCCGATTATAGCGATTTGCAAGTGAACAAGGCATTTTTTCTTGA
>DASVCO010000077.1:0-5785 GCA_036381575.1 Caryophanales bacterium | reverse complement strand
GGACAGTGAAGGGTTCCATACTAAGGCGACTGCCACGATAGGAATTATGCGTTTAAATCGGGAAAGGGAAGCTTTAACCAACAATCATATTCGTGATGCTTTGTATAATGCGTTCAGTCGCAAGAAATTGACAAAATTCATTTTAAAAGATGGTTCTGAACCTGCATTTTACTTTGTTCCGAAGAACTTTGCGAAAGGACCGGAAGGAAAAGACTTCCGTGTCAAATATCCAACTATTAATAAGATGTCGGATAAAGAAATGATGGCGGCGTGGAAAAAAGGTCTTGAAGAAATCGGTAAGGATTCCCTCACGTTTGAATTAATGATAAGGAATAATTCTACAACCGAAAAAGTTGGTACTTTTGTAGCTTCCCAACTTGAAAAGAACCTTCCTGGGCTGACCATCAATATTAACAAACAACCGAGCGGGCAATTTTTGAAATTGGAGAAGGGCCAACAATACGATATTTCCTTGTCATATTGGATTCCAGACTATAAGGATCCCATGACCTATTTAGGAATGTGGGTAACTGGTAATTCCGCCAACCGAAGCGGCTATTCCAACTCCAAATATGATGCGTTGATTCAAAAGGCGAAACATTTAGGACAAAAACCGAAAAAACGCTGGGAAATCATGCAGAAGGCAGAAAAGGTCTTGTTGGAAGACGTTGGGTTTATCCCGGTCTATCAATATGGCAAAATCTATGTACAAAAACCTTACGTAAAACATATCACTCAACGAATGCTTTCGGATATTGACTGGACACGTGCAAAAGTTCTTAAGCATTAGACTTTAAGGGATATGTGTACCCACCATTTTCAAACGAGAGCTAAATGCAAAAATGATTGTATCGGGGATCTTCATCTCCGGTATAATCACAATCTATCTAGCAAGAGGGAGGAGAAACATGAAATTAAATCGTTTGTGGCACCGGGTCTTTTACTTGATTTTGGCAGTTTTTTTGATTGTGGCGGCAGCACCAACGGCCTTTGCTCAGGAAACGGAGAAACAGGGTCAGAACCTGGCAAATCTTTTGCGCCATTATGTCGAAGAGTTGGACTCTAATCCGGCGGCACAAGGCATGGTTGTCGGTTATGAGGTATATTCACTTGATCGAAACAAAACATTGGCCTCGCTAAGAAGAAAGAAAACCATTGTTCCGGCTTCGACGTTAAAGCTATTGGTTACCTCCACAGTGATCGATTTATGGAATGAAGATCTGCGTTTTCCAACAAAGGTTTATTTGGACGGTCAATTCACGCCGGGCGGGGTCATGCATGGAGATGTCGTTCTCAAAGGTTACGGGGATCCCGTTTTGACTGTGAAAAAATTGGGCAAATTGGCCAAGTCCTTGGCGGACCAAGGCATACGCCGTATTCAAGGTGATCTTGTCGTTGATGGAAGTTATTTTTCCGGCAAGCATCTAGGTGCCGGCTGGATGTGGGATGATGAGCCGTATGCATATAATGCACAGTTCGGCGCCTTATCGGTAAACCATAATACGGTGGATGTCAAAGTGAAACCGGCCCAACTGGGTGAAAAACCAAAAGTTACGGTCAATCCGGCGCCCGGTTATGTTCATGTGGTAAATCGGGCAAAGACCGTAAAAGGTGCGGCAGAAGATTTAAGCATCAATCGCACGCGGGCAAAAAATGAAATTGTCGTAACAGGAACAATCGGTCAGGATTACAAAGGAAGCTATGAAAGAACGCGCACGATCGTGAACCCGACACTTTTCACCGGTCATGTGTTCCGTGACTTGCTTCAAAAGCATGGGATTTCTTTTGTCCCCAAGTCGCAGGTTATTAAGGGAAAAGTAAGCGAAGGTGCTAACCTATTAGCAAATGTTTATTCACCTGAGCTGGATAAGATTTTGAAGAAGTTAGTTAAAGAGAGTAATAATTTCATTGCGGAAATGTTAACAAAACAGTTAGGAGCACGTGAACGTGGAAGAGGAACAACGCAAGCCGGCTTGGATGTGATTGGGGAATTTGTACACGATGAACTTGGTGTGGACGGAGGTTTTCTCCAAAAAGATGGATCCGGCCTGTCTCGCCTGGACCACATCGCCCCGCATCATTACATACAATTGTTAAAGGCCATGTACAATCACCCCGAGAGTGAACGTTTTATATCGTATTTGCCTGTTGCCGGTGTAGACGGTACGTTGAAATATCGAATGAGAGGGACACCTGCAGAAGGCAACCTTAAGGCAAAGACTGGAAGCATGAGCGGGGTTACCTCATTGGTCGGCTATGTAAAAGGCAGTAATGGCGAGCAATTTGCCTTTGCAATCATGATGAACGGTGCCTATAAGTTGAGGTATGCACGGGATTTGCAAGATAAAATTGCTGTTGCATTGGCGAAGTATCCAAACATACCGGAGGTAGAGGCGCCTGAAGAACAAAAAACTTATCCGCTTTCAGATGAACTTGACCCTATTTTAAATGATGAGGATTTTGAAACCGTTATTAAAGGAGCTAAGGTATACTCGGTAGATAGTGAAACGGTGTTGTATGCCCGGAATTCACAGTCACTTATAACTCCTGGTTCCAGTATGAAGTTGCTGACATCTGCCACGGCGTTAGCAAAGCTCGGAGAAGATTATCGGTTCCAAACGGAAATCTATACAACGGGATACATTCGCGACGGTGTTCTGCATGGTGATGTGATTATCAAAGGCTATGGGGACCCAACCCTGGCTACAAAAGCTTCGTTGGGCGTACTCAATGGTCCGACGATAGATGAAATGGCGGAGGATATTAAAAATCTAGGTATCCGCCGTATTCAAGGAGATATTCTCGTAGATGCTACTGCCTTTACAGGTGATATTTACGGTTCGGGATGGAGATGGGACCGGGAGAGCAAATACTATCAACCGCAAATTACCGCTTTGTCTGTTAACAGGGGAACCGTACGTTTTGACTATCGACCCGGAAAAGAGCCAGGGGATAAGGTTCGCTTAAAATTGTCACCGAACACAGACTATGTACGCGTGGTCAACAAAACATTGACCGGTCAGGAAGGTTCGGAAAATACACTGAAATTCCACCGTGTACGGGGAACGAATACCATTCGTGTAACAGGAAACTTGCCGGCAACCTCAAGGAGCGGGTACGTGAGAGTAACCGTGGAGCAACCTCAATTGTATACCGGAAATGTTTTGCGGAACCAGCTCAAGAAAAAAGGGGTCAGTTTCCACCCTCAAAGTGATGTCCAGTCCGCAAAGGTACCGGATGATGCCAAGCTCTATAAGACTTATGATTCGCCGCAATTGTCCAAAATCATTCGGTATATGAATAAGTACAACGATAATTTTTACGCCGAAATGATTTTGAATACAATCGGCTTAGAGGTTAAAGGAGAAGGGACATTTGACGCAGGGATCGATGTAGTACACGAATACGTTGAATCTCTCGGTATTAAAACACGGTTCGATATGATGGATGGTTCAGGACTAACCCGGTATAACCAGGTTTCAGTTAATCAACTTGTTTCATTGTTGACCGCTTTAAATGATGAGTCAACGTTTGATACTTTCTTTAACTCCCTTTCCGTTGCAGGTGAAAAAGGGGTATTAGAAAATCATATGGAGGGAACGGCTGCTGAACACCATTTGCGGGGAATAACAGGATCATTCCCTATGCCCTATTTACAGAGTTTGACAGGGTATTTTAAAACTTCGGAAGGTGAGCTTCTGGCTTATTCCATCCTGGTCAACGGTTCAAGCGAAAAGTCACTAAGCAAATTGGTAGATCGATTCGGCGCCGCCCTATCCGAGGCATATATAGGCCACTAAATGAATCAAAAAGAAATACAGAATGAAGGAAGGCATCGTTCATTCAACAAGGAACGATGCCTTCATAATTCAATTAACAAACTGCTACCTAACTAGGGGTCAAATCCGTTTCAATAAATTTTCATCCTGAGGAACGAACTCAAATGTCAGGGCAGGTCCCTTGTAGTTTTTAATTACTTAACCTATCAATGACCTTTTTTCATGAAAATCAACCTGCTGAATTCCAGCAACATCTGTGATTTCTAATCCGGGGATACCGTCCACTACAAGGAATTTTGCATCCATCTCGCTTGTGCAATCTTTTAACCGCAAACTCAGTCTCAGGGCGGATATCAATTTCCTCCCATCGGGGGTGCAAGGATGAGCCGGAAAAGGCGATAATCATTGTAGAACTTACAGAAGCGGGTGTTGCTGATGCTAGCGTTGTTTAAAAATGCTGATTTTGTGCGGTTATTTTTCGGGCGTTTGATTACGAATGCGGGAGACAGCCTGTACGCCGTGGCTGCGATGTGGCTTGTCTATGAACTGGGCGGGAATGCCTTTTATACTGGCTTGGCCGGTTTTTTGACGATGGCTCCTAATGCGCTGCAATTTCTTGCCGGACCGCTGGTTGATCGGTGGTCACTGCGAAACACATTGGTCGTTACGCAAATTCTGGAGTTTTTGTTGGTGCTGTCGATTCCGGTTCTCTTTTACCTTGGCTGGCTCAGTGTGACGGTGGTGCTTGTGGTGATGCCGGTTGTTGCTGCTATTGAACAATTTGCTTTTCCGGCGCAGACAGCGGCATTGCCGAGGATTCTTGGAAAGGATGACCTTGTGAAGGGAAACTCAGCATTTTCTTTTGCTTATCAAGGTGTTGATCTTGCATTTAATGGTTTGGCGGGTGTTCTTGTAGCTTTGATCGGCGCGGTATCTTTGTTTCTGATTGATTCCGTTACGTTTGCCGCTGCCACGTTGCTTTTTTTATCCCTTAAGCTTCCAAAGAGAGCTGGGGAACCCTCCGAAGAAGAAGACAAAAGACCCGTGCGGCGGGCGTTTGGAAAATATGTGGCCGACCTTAAGGAAGGATTTCAGTTTGTGATGGGCTCGATCGTAGCGAAGTTTTTTATAGGTTCGGTTGCCGCGAACTTCGCTTTTGGGGCGGCTATGGCTGTTATGCCTGCTTATGCAGATTGGCGGGGCGGCGCTGAATACTATGGTTTCATGATGGCGGCGTTATCGGCCGGATTTTTGATCGGTGCTCTGTTGTCTTCCTATGTAGAACGCTTTCCGATGGGAAAGATGGAAGTGGTCGCTTTTACCTTGAGTACTATTTTATGGGTCAGTTCCGTCCTGGTGCCCTGGAATGTTGCCAGCATTGTCTTATTCGGAATGGCCACGATTCCGATAGGTGCGACAGAAGTCCTGTTCTCCGCTGTCATGCAACGGATTGTTCCTGAAAGGTTGTTAGCTCGGACGTTCTCGGTGATTGTGAGTATTTCAACATGCGCAATGCCGTTGGGTTCGTTGGCGGGTGGATCGTTAGGTGCGGTTTTCGGGAGTGCCGTCGTTTTTGGTGCGGCAGCATCGGGGATTTTATTGGTTGCGGTTGTTTGGTTGGTCGTTTCAGATTTGCGCAGGTTGCCGAAAGCGAATGACATTGATCCCGAAAAATATGGCCTGATCGAAAAAGCAACAGGATAAAAAAGATAAAAAGGCGGAGCCGCTGAGCAGCTCCGTTACTTAATTCAGCAGAACCTCTGCTGAATTAAGTAAAAGCCTCCGGCGGATGTCACAGATTTATAAAGGGTAACTATCGAGCAAGCTCGATAAAAATCTGGACGCAATTACTCCAAGGCGTAATCGATCTACTTTTTCCGTTCGCGGCGGCTCTCAGGGGTAGGGTTGCCGCTAGTGTATTCGTATGTTGCATCAACGTTGGTTTCGCCGGCTTTGTGATTGCTCTGCACCTTATACTGATTTTGATTTTTGCTATTTTTGTAAGG
>DASVCO010000076.1:0-6569 GCA_036381575.1 Caryophanales bacterium | reverse complement strand
TTACAAATATCCTGGTACTGACAAGTCAGTTGGTGAATGGGACGGGGATTACTGGGGAAAAATGTCTATTCGCAGAGCACTGGCATGGTCAAGAAACGTCCCTGCCGTCAAAACGTTTGTTCAGGCCACACAAGAAGCAGGGAAAGAAAAGGTCATGGACTTTGCCAGAAATATTGGTGTCCCGATTGAACAATTTCACTATTCGGCAGCTCTCGGAGCTGGCATACAGGTTTCACCATTACAAATGGCAGGAGCCTACGCTACGTTTGGGAACCAAGGCGTCCATCACGAACCTTACACGGTACGGAAAATCGTCTTTCCAAACGGGAAAACAATCAAGTTTGATCACAAACCGGAAGTTACCATGCACAAATATACTGCCTACATGGTTACCGACATGTTGAAAACTGTTTTGAATAAAGGGACCGGGCAATTAGCAGACATTCCAGGCTTGCCTGTTGCCGGAAAAACCGGCTCGACCCAAATTCCAGACGATATTGCAGAGAAATACAATATTCAGGAAGATGGTTATTTAGATGAATGGTTTACCGGTTACACCTCCCAATATGCGATATCGGTTTGGACGGGATACCCGGGAATCGACGTCAATGATGACGGAGAAGCAGAGTTTATAAGCTTTGATAACCTGGAGGAAAACCCCAATTTGGATTCGACTGACCTTGCGAAATTGATTTTCAAGAAATTGATGATGGATATCTCCGGTGAAGACGTTCCGGATTGGGAAATGCCCGACAACGTCGTGAAAGTCGCCGTTGAAGAGGATACCGGATTATTGCCAAGTGAAAACACACCGGAAGATCAAATTGTAAAGGAACTGTTTGTTGAGGGCACGCAGCCCACAAAGGTTTCAAACAAGTATAAAAAACTGGAAACACCGAAAAACCTTGAAGCGCAATACGATAAAAAGAAAAAACAAATTATCGTCACATGGGACTACCCTGAAAAACAGAAAAACATTGGATTTGAAGTCTCCTATTCCGTAGATGGACAATCGATGCAAAAGCAGGGTAAGGTCGGAAAAACGAAGTTTATTGTCAATAACCCAACACCGGGATCTGTTTATGAATTCCAGGTAAAAGCAGTAAATAGTGAAACGAAAAAAGAGAGTGATCCCGTAACCACATCAGTTGAGATCCCGGAAGAGGAAGTTGCTCTTGTGCCGCCGCAACAATTAACGGCCAAGTACGATAAAAAGACGGATCAAATACTGTTAACGTGGAGTTATCCAGAACGGGAAAACACTGTGTTCAAAATCAACGGTTCAGTTAACGGCCAACCTCTGCAGAGTCTTGGTTCGACTGAACAAACCCAAGTGGTGATCAAAAATCCGCAACCGAATTCTGTTTATCAATTCCAGATCATCGCGGTTGACTCGGAAACTGGCCAAACCGGTCCGCCAGCCGAAACGGCAGTAAGAATCCCTAAGGAGAAGCCACAAGGCCCTCCTGAACCACCACCTGGCCAAGATGACAGCGATGGCTCAACAGAGCCGCCTGGATCAACAGGAGATGACACCGGTACTAACACTGGCACTAACACCGGCACTGACACTGGCACGGAGGACCAGGGAGATGAAAATACCGGGGATGACGACAATGTTAGTGGCGAAACTAATGACAATGGCGGTAATGATAGCGGAACCCAGACAAATGATGATCAGACAAATGAAAATAATGACGGATCTGTAAGCGGAAAAGAAAATGAAGACGATCCTTCGTCTCCAGTACCTGGCCTGCCATAAACCGAATAAACCAAACCCACCGCAGAAGCGGTGGGTTTTTGTCATTGGGCTTTTTTGGCTTCCCTTTTTTTCATTCGTTTCTGCCCTTCCCTGCACAAATCCAAAAGCGGGCAGATTTCACACTGCGGGGCCTGGGCTTTACAATGATAACGTCCAAAGAAAATCAGGCGGTGATGGGTTTCTGCCCACTCCTCTTTCGGGACCTTGCGCATTAAGGTCCTCTCTACCTCTAATACAGAATCCTTCCAACGGCAGATAGCGAGACGCTTGCTTACGCGTTCAACGTGCGTATCAACAGCAATGGCTGGATTTCCAAAAGCCACTGAAGTGATCACATTGGCTGTTTTCCGCCCAACTCCGGCCAGCTTGACCAATTCATCACGTTCTTCCGGCAATTGTCCTCCATGTTCTTCAATTACAGTCCGGCTCATTTTTCGAATGTTCTTCGCCTTGTTGCGATACAAGCCGATGGAACGGATATCTTGCTCCAGTTCCTCAATTGGCACATCAAGATAATCCTCAGGGGTTTTATATTTCTGAAACAACTCTTTTGTCACCTTATTAACCAGTGAATCCGTACACTGGGCTGATAAAATCACGGCTACAGCCAGATCAAACGGATTGCTGTGATTCAATTCACAGTGGGCGTCAGGAAACATTTCCCCAATCGTATCCAACACATAACGAATTTGTTTTTGATTCAACACATCCAAATCCCTCTCTTTCAAACCTCAGCCCCACAGCGGTTAATTCTCCAGCCAATTGTAAAACGGGAAGGGGTCTTTTTTCTCAGTCGTATCATTTTTCTTGTTCCGATTGCGATGGAACTTCTCTCCGTATACCTTGGCTTGTTCCGGTGTTTTAATGCCGTTTTTCTTCCACTCCAAAAGAATCCTGTCGATATAGCGAAAATTCATGATGCCAGCCATAACCGCTTCCTTCAAAGCCGTCTTGATTAAGGTATTCGAATGTTCATCATCGTCTATCCACATGGAAATTTGCTCAATTTCAATTGGAGAAAGCGGCCTGCCAAATTCACGCTCGAACATTGTAAAGAGATCCTCGTCCGGTTTTGAGGGTTTCTTTTGAGCCTGAAAATAGTAATACAATAACTTCTCCCAGAGAGGCATTAACGAATAAGATTCCGAAAAAACGCCGTTCGCTTCATCCTGATGCTGTTCAAGAGACAATACGCCCTTGTGAATTAACCCTCTAAGCATAGTTGAGCATTTTTCAGAAGAGGCTGCCATCCTTTCGGACAGATCCTCCGGTGTGGGGAAATCATTGCCTTCCGATATAAAAGAATGAACATGCAGGAGCAGCATGCATTCCCCCTCGCTTAACCCGATATCTGTATAATGTTTGAGCAAGGCCTTTGGTACCGAAATGTGGCCTTCGGTCATCCATTGAATCATCATTTCTTTTTTCATTTCCGACACTCCATTCCGGAGGTTTGCAATCCTATTATACCATGAATAAGAATCAGCCCAAGCGAAAAAAATCCCCCATTTTCAGGGGGGAGAAAGAATGTTCAAGCAACACCATCTAAAACAAGAGACGGCTTCTGTTACCAACTTACGGGTACAATCGGTTAAGCAATCTTGGAAACGGAATCGTTTCTCTGACGTGTTCAACACCGCTGATCCAGCCTACAGTGCGCTCTAACCCAAGACCGAAACCAGAATGAGGAACGGTTCCGTAGCGGCGCAGTTCCAAATACCATTTGTACGCATCCCCGGATAAATTGTGTTCCTGGTAACGTTGTTCCATTAATTCCGGATCTGAAATTCGTTCGCTTCCGCCAATGATTTCTCCATATCCTTCAGGTGCGATCAGGTCCGCGCAAAGTGCGACTTCTCCCCGGTTAGGATCCGGTTGCATGTAAAATGACTTGATCTCAGTGGGATAATGCGTAATAAATACCGGTTTGTCAAATCGCTTGGCAATTGCCGTTTCATGCGGCGATCCAAAATCGTCTCCCCATTGAATGTCATCAAATCCGTTTTCCTGCAACCATTTAACAGCTTCGTCATAAGTAATACGCGGGAAAGGTGCTTGAATTTTTTCCAACATGGTCGTATCCCGTTTTAATGTATTTAGCTCAAGTTTACAGTTTTTGAGAACCGATTGAACAACAAATGAGACGTAATTTTCCTGAATTTCAAGGCTTTCCGCATGCTCCACAAAGGCCATTTCCGGTTCAATCATCCAAAATTCGATCAAATGGCGGCGTGTTTTTGATTTTTCCGCACGGAAAGTCGGACCAAAGGAAAAAACGCGGCCAAACGCCATTGCGGCTGCTTCCAGGTGCAACTGTCCGCTTTGTGACAAATAAGCTTCTTCATCAAAGTATTGTGTGTGAAAAAGATCTGTCGTCCCTTCCGCAGAACTTCCTGTTAAAATTGGCGGATCAATTTTGACAAATCCGTTGTCATTGAAGAATTCATAAGTTGCACGGATGATTTCGTTACGAATCCGCAAAACCGCATGTTGACGGCTGGAACGAAGCCATAAATGGCGGTGATCCATTAAAAATTCAGTTCCGTGTTCCTTCGGCGTGATTGGATATTCCTCTGCCAGTTGGATAACTTCAAGATCGGTTACCGTCAATTCAAAACCGGAAGGCGAGCGATCATCTTTTCTGACAAGACCGGTTATGTACAGGGAACTTTCCTGCGTCAGGTCTGCTGCCCTATCCCAAGTCTCTTCATCAACCTCTTTCTTCACAAGAACCCCTTGAATAAAACCGGTCCCATCCCTAAGCTGCAAGAATTGAATTTTCCCGCTGGAGCGTTTATTGGCAAGCCACACTCCAATCGTTACCTCTTGTTCAACATATTGAGCAACTTCCGAAATTGTCGTTTTCACGTCTTTCTCCCCTTTATATTTGCACTTCGTTGCATTCACTTCTCGTTTAAATAGGACTGTGTGCCGCACCTATCTTCTGGTGCGGCCTCCCTTATGATTTGTACTACGTTATTGCTTTCATCTCAGTCCTTTGTATTGGCTTGAATGAAATTTTCAATACGATCCAGCGCTTCTTGAATATTTTCAAGCGAGGTGGCGTAAGAAAGCCTGATATTATCAGGTGAGCCAAATCCTTCACCGGGAATCACTGCGACTTTTTGCTCCTTAAGCAAAGCGGAAGCCCAGTCGGCCACATCATCGTAGCCGCTTTTGGCCGCGGCGTCCTTTACATTCGGAAACAGATAGAACGCGCCTTTCGGTTTCACACAAGTAACGCCCGGAATACTGACAAGTCTTTCGTACGCAGCATTTAAACGTTTTTCAAATTCAACGCGCATTTCTTCCACAATGTCCTGGGAATTTTCCAACGCCGCCATTGCGGCAAATTGTGATACAGTCACCGGATTGGATGTACTGTGGCTGGCCAGGCTTGTCATTGCTTTGATTAAATCGGTATTCCCGGCGGCGTAGCCGATTCGCCATCCTGTCATTGAATAGGTTTTCGAAACCCCGTTCACAAGAATCGTTTGTTTTTTCAATTCAGGTGACAGCTGTGCTATCGAAACGTGGCTTGCCCCGTCGTAAATTAAACGATCGTAAATTTCATCTGACACGATTAATACATCATGTTTGAGGCAAATGTCTCCCAAAGCCCTTAATTCATCGGCATTGTAGAGCATACCCGTTGGGTTGCTCGGTGAGTTGACAATCAGCGCCTTTGTTTTGTCAGTGATGGCCGATTCAAGTTCCTCAGGTGACATTTTAAAATCGTTTTTTTCCTCTGTTTCCACAATAACCGGCTTTCCGCCCGCCAACTTTACTTGCTCGGTGTAACTGACCCAATACGGTGCCGGAATCACTACTTCATCGCCGGGATCCAGTACGGCTTGAAATAACGTATATAATACATGTTTCGCTCCTGTTCCGACAAAGATTTGCCCGCTTTCAATATCCAGGCCGAGATCACGGTGAAACTTCTCGGTAATATCCTTTTTCAACTGCGGCAAGCCTCCAGAAGGCGTATATTTGGTGTGTCCTTCTTTTGCTGCCTTGTAAGCCGCCTCAATAATATGTTCCGGCGTATTAAAATCCGGTTCACCCGCGCCAAGCCCAATGACATTGTGTCCTTCAGCTTTTAATTCGTTTGCCTTTGCTGTTATCGCAAGGGTACTGGACGGGGTTAGTGTTTTGACCCGCTCTGACAATTCCATGAACACCACTCCTCTTCCGATTTGGTCTCAAATGCCTATAATTGAGCCTTAAATTTCATAGTCACTTTCTTTATAAGTGAATGTTTTTCACCCAATCCTGGCCGTCAAACCGTAAATAATAAAAAGTGTAGCGATCCTTTTGATCGATAAAGGTCACTTCCCATACGGGAATCTTCGATTCAACACCCAGGCGGATGTCAAGTAACTTTTTTGGATTCAGCTGATTTTTCGCAAATTGTCTTACTTTGCTTTTGTTCCAGCCCTGGGACACTTTTTTAATAAAGGTTTTTCCTTTTTTTTCAGGAATCCAAATATAAATCTTTTTCCCGTTTTGATTTACTGCCTTCACCACATGGTAAGCTTTTGTACCGTGATAATAAGAAACATCCAGAACCTGCTTCAGGTTATGGCTCTGTCTTGCGGTTTCCGCAGCCTCCGTCAATTCACGTTGATGCTCTGTTTCGATACCATGATACAATGACCACGACTTCCATATCAAAGCCGCCACGACCGCCGCAGCAATGATCAAGCTCCACTTCTTCATTCGTTTCCTCCGTTTTTCTATGTACGATAAATCGTAAACATCATGGTTTTCGAATCATCAGGATCGAGGGCAAGGCCGAATATCA
>DASVCO010000075.1:0-2967 GCA_036381575.1 Caryophanales bacterium | reverse complement strand
ATGTTCCCTGTCGAGCTGTCCGGCGTGTTCGAACTCCTCGCCGCCACTCGATAACGGTTGCAATACGATTTATGGCACAAATACGAGCCGCCTCGCATGACCTTGATTGTTCCGCTTTCAGCCCCTTGTGGATTTTCCCGGCCGCCTCTCCGGTGAATGCTTTTGGCGAACCAGTCAGAACACCATTCCCATACGTTCCCCGACACATTGTACAGTCCGTATCCGTTCGGCAGAAATGACTTAGCCGGTGCCGTCCCGGCGTAACCGTCTTCTTCCGTATTCTTTTTCGGAAACACGCCTTGCCAGATATTACAGCGATGTTCATCCTTCGGCGTTAGTTCATCGCCCCACGGATATCTTTTTTGTTCAAGGCCGCCTCGTGCCGCAAACTCCCATTCCGCCTCCGTCGGCAATCGTTTACCGACCCACTTGCAATAAGCCTGCGCATCATTCCACGAAATGTGCACAACCGGATGATCCATTCTATCATCAATGGCGGAGCCGGGCCCTTCGGGCTGATACCAATAAGCACCGTCAACAGCAGCCCACCAAGGGGTTCCCTGAACGACACGACCTGTCTTTTTCCCAGATAAAAAATTGCGAAAAACAAAAGACCAACCAAAGGCTTCCGCCTCAGTCCGGTAACCCGTTTCTTCCACAAACTCCGCAAATTGCGCATTGGTCACCGTGCACGGATCCATGTAGAAAGGGTTCACCTTCACCTTTCTCATCGGCCCTTCGCCGTCAGCCGGAAACCCCTCTTTGCTGTTCGTTCCCATCAAGAATTTCCCGCCCGGAATGTAAATCATATCTTCCGTTGGGGCTGTTTTTTGCCGGGTATTTTCTTTTACCGTTGCAACTCTGCCATCCGTGTGCGCCCGGCTTGCCGCACAACAAGACGCTTCGTTTTCGTGACCCATTCCTCACCCCACCTTTTTAGTAAAGTATAAAAGAAAGCAGGAATAAAAGAAAGGAGACGATTATCATATCGCCTCCCTGAATCTACTGCTTTACTTGTTTTTGTTTCAATTGATTGATATAGTTTCCCATCTCTATTGTTTTCCCCGTCAGCCTTGATTCTTCGGACGCAAATGCGATTAAATGGCTTTTTGCGGATTCCATACCCGATGTTTTCATTTTACCAACTTGATTGTTTTCAACCAATTCTACAAAATCTCTCATAATAAGTGTGTCAGCACCATCGTGCCCACCCTCTACTATTTCGGGAATTATAGTTTCCCTTTTGCCGGAAAAATGTTTGATTTCAATTTCATTTTTGAAATGATCTCCTCTAATTTCCCCTGTTGTTCCCATAATCTTAAAGGTTCTGCTGACTTCATTTGTGAAAGCTGACATCGTAAAAGCAACTGTAACCTCATTGTCGAATAAAAGGTTAACAACCTGATGATCTACAACATTGTTGTCACATCGATAGACACAACGACCGTAAGGCCCTTCTTTCAATGCTTTCATTCTTGCCTCTAACGTTGGTTCCATTGAAACCACATTTGCCGGCCATTCATCCTTTTCATTTAAATACATTTTGATTGCGGAAAAAGGACACTCGTGTTCAATCTTACAGCCATCAGTACAGCGATTGGTGGAACCCTCCGGTGCATTTTCTTCCTTAAAATAAGTTAAGTCCCCAAATGATGAAACCTTTACGCAATTCCCATTTACAAGCCATTGAAGCATATCCATGTCATGACAGCTTTTTTGTAGAATCATAGGACTGGATTCATTGGAATTTCTCCAGTTCCCTCGTACAAAACTGTGGGCGTGATGCCAGAACCCTACATTTTCATTCCATTGAATTGAAGTAACTTTTCCTATCGCTTCATTATCAATTAATGTCTTTAAGGTGCTAAAATAGGTGGAATATCTCATCCCATGGCAAATCATCATTGTACTTCCAAGACGCTCAGCCTCCTCAGCCATCCGCAATGTTTCAAGTGGATGAGGTGACATTGGTTTCTCCAACAAAATTTTGTATCCCTTTTGTAAGGCTTTCATTGCAGGTTCGAAGTGTTGTCGATCCTGTGTACAAATAAGAAGCGCCTCACACAACTTTGGCTTTTCCAAAAGCTCTTCCCAGCTGGAAAACGCCATTTCTCCGCTTATTCCATGATATTGAGAAAATTTCTTACGCCGCTCTTCATTAGGCTCAGCAACTGCAATAAAATTGATATCATAAGGGTTTTTTAAGGCGTACGAAGCATAGGCATCCATCCCTCTGCTTCCCGCCCCTATTAATGCTGCTTTTATCATAAATATTCTTCCTTTCTCCTCTTCAGGTAAACTCGGAACTGTTAAACCCCTTCATAAAAAAGGGTTCAATTGGGAGTTGTAGATTCCGCCGAAGCCATGAAGGATTCTACCTCATTCAAATCAGGTACATTTCCTGTGCCGCCTACCCGCAAGGTAGCAAGGGCGCCGCATGCATTTGCAAAGTTCAATAACTCGGTCCCCCGTTTTCCTTTGAGGTAGCCCGAAATAAGGCCCGCATTAAAAGAATCTCCCGCACCCGTTGTATCAATTGGATGAACTGGATACCCGGAGGTTTCGACCACCTGATTTTTTGAAAGTAGACATGAACCTTTGGATCCACACTTTATAGCAATCATCCCTCTGACTGCAGGTAGTATTTCAAAGATCTTTCTTCCATCCACTCTTCCGAAAATATTGTGAAACTCTTCTTGGCTGGGAATAAACAGGTCAGTATGCTTAAGCAAACGACAGATAGGGTCCTTCCTCCACTCCCCATTCGGATCCCAGCCTGTATCAAAGGACGTACTGATACCTTCCTTCTGGGCATTTTCAAACAATTCGTGCCAATGTTCCTGCATTCCTTTTTGCAAATAGTATGATCCAAAATGAATATGCCTGGTCTTTTCCAACAAATTCTCAGGTAAAAGTTCGGGAAATAAGCTTGGTATAGCCCCCATATAGGTTAAAAGAGCCCTGTCC
>DASVCO010000074.1:0-8019 GCA_036381575.1 Caryophanales bacterium | reverse complement strand
TTCCGTTTGCTGGGCGTAATTTTGAATATCGGTTTTGTAACGGTCGAGTTCATCCAATTCCTCGGCGGAGTAAAGAATAAGAGGGAATTTCCATTCTCTGTGAAAGTATTCCTTCACTCGATTCAGGAATTCCGGCCGTTTCTCCATTGATTTTGCATGAGGAACATCCGGATAAATCAGGTTCTCAGCCATATCCGGGGTAATCGCGTAAGCGAAGTCATTAACCGGAGACTCCTTGTACTGCCATTCAGCGGGATTATAGCCCTCCTCAGGAGGAGTGATCTTCCATTTGCCGTTATCCAATTGTTTGATGCCATTCGGGCCGTAACGGAACTTCCACGACATTTCCGGATCATAAATCTGATCCAGCCACCGGATCGTTGCCGCCGGGTGTTCATTGGCGCTCGTGATCGCGATAGCTCTTCGGTTCATGTAATAAAATTGGCTCGCCTTGATTTGGGAGCCGCTCGGCCCTTTCAGAGGCGGATTAATCAATGTATAATCCCATTTCGAATCAGAATTCACCATACTCGCGGGTCCAGCACCTGCAAAAACCCCGACCTTAGGTGTCTTAGCGGACAGCTTTGCAACGTATTGAGGGCTTTCCTGCGAGAATACCTCTGGATCAATCAAGCCTTTCGCATAGAGAGAATGGAGATATTTAATCCCTTTCTTTAACTCAGGTTGGATGGGTACATATTTCACTTTTCCATCAACGACAAGCGTGTTTTCTCTTCGAGTATTGACGATGCCGAAGGAACCGTAAATTGCGCCTACCAGGCCACTATTGCTTCTTCCTCCAGAATCACCCCAAATGAAGGAAAACGGGATTTCATCATTTGGATCTCCGTTACCGTTGGCATCCTCTGTTTTAAACGCTTCCAACACTTTCTTGAATTCAGCGGTTGTTGTCGGCATGTCCATTCCAACGTTTTTCAACCACTCTTTGTTAATCCACAGGTTGTTTCCTGGTGAAATTTCAACAGGCGACATATCAACCCTCGGCAAAATGTAAATATGACCGTCGGGTGATGTGACCAATCTTCTAACCGCCGGATACTCCTCAAATATTCTCGAAAGATTTGGAGCGTATTTCTTAATCAGGTCTTCCAATGGAATGAGTGCTCCTTGGGCCCCATACTTGGTTATATTTCCAAGGTTCAGATTCAGCATCACATCCGGGAGATCACCTCCGGCCAACAACAAGTTCTGCTTGTCGCCCCACCCTTGCACTGGTGTCAATTGCCAGTCTGCATGGATATTTGTTTTCTCCTCAATCTGTTGGATGAGCTTTTTCTCATTCCACTTTGCTCCGTTCGTTTGGTTGTAACCGCCTTTCACAGTTAAGGTGATTTTCTCATCGACCACCGGAAAGCCGGTCGCGTTGAAGTTTTCACCTGGCTCGACGGTCTCCCCGTTCTTGTTGGAGGCTTCTTGGTCCGAGCATCCGGTAAGTGCAAGCGAAGTGACTACAGTCAAGGACATCAATGAAATTAGGCCTTTCTTCCACCTCATTCTTCTTCCTCCCCCTTACAAAATTTATTGAAAAGGAAACACCTTTACAGGGGCCCCTGTCCAACCATATCCAGCAAAACTTATCCCTTGATCGAACCGATCATCATGCCTTTCACAAAATACCTTTGCAAAAACGGGTACAAAACGAGCATCGGAATACTCGCAACCATAATCAGCGCATATTTAATGAGTTCAGCGTTATGCCTTTGCGCCGCAAGCAATGTCGGATCAAGCCTGGCATCTGTCTGTTGGGCAAGTTGATTCGCCAACAAAATATTGCGCAATACCAGCTGCAATGGATAAAGTCCCTGATCGGTCAAATAAATTAATGCCGGGAAGTAAGAATTCCATTGATTCACGGCATTGAATAAAGCAATCACGGCAATAATCGGAGCTGATAAAGGCAATACAATACTGAGGAAAAAACGTGTGTTTGAACAGCCATCAACCTTCGCCGATTCCAGCAGTTCATCCGGAATGGTCGTTTGAAAGAAAGTCCGGGCCACAATCAAATTAAAAGCCGAAACAGCTGTAGGAACAAACAAGGCCCAAATGGTATTGATCATGTTTAAATCCTGAACCAGCAAATAGGTAGGAATTAAACCACCGGTGAAAAACATCGTGAAAACCACGAAAAACATAATCACGTTTCGCCCAACGAAGTCTTTTCGCGACAGTGCATATCCTGCGGGAATGACAAGGGCCAACGCCAGCGCTACATCGAGAGCGGCATAAAGCAAGGAATTCGCGTATCCCCGCCATACACTCTCATCCTCGAATATCATCTGATAGCCTTCAAAGGTTAATCCGTGCGGCCAAAAGATGACGTCCCCAGCATTAACGGCAGTCGGTTCACTGATAGAAGAAATCACAATCAAGTACAACGGATATAAAACAATCAACAAAATGACACTCATAAACACATAATTGAAAATATCAAAAATTTTATCGAACCTCGTCTGTCCTACTTTAGACTGGTGAAAAGTGTATTCATTTTGAGCCAAGAGCGCCCCTCCTTAGAACAAACTTTGTTGTTTCATTTTCCTGGCAAATTGATTCATCATAAGCAACAGGATGAAATTGATAACGTTGTTGAAAAGCCCGACCGCCGCCGAATAACTGAACTGTGCATGCAAGAGACCCGTTTTGTACACGTAGGTTTGGATAACCGCAGAGGATGCGATATTTAAGTCGTTTTGCATCAACAAGATCTTTTGAAATCCCAGTGTCATAAAGTTTCCTATATTCAAAATCATTAAGATCATAATGACCGGCATAATACTCGGCAGGTCAATATGGCGGATACGCTGCAGTTTGTTGGCTCCATCCATAATGGCCGCTTCGTGCAAATAAGGGCTGACAGAGGTGAGCGCTGCTAAATAAATAACGGTGTTCCAACCCGTGGTTTGCCAAATTTCTGAAAGAATGAAAAGCGGCTTGAACCAGGCGCTTTCTCCGAAGAAATAAATGGGATCTCCTCCGAAGAATACAATGATATTGTTAATGAACCCGTTATTGGGCGATAGAAATAGGGCCATCATCCCCACCAGCACCACTACTGATATAAAGTGCGGGGCATAAGTCACCGTCTGCACAAGCTTCTTAAAACGCAGCTTTGTGAGCTGATTTAACAGTAGAGCAAGAAAGATGGCTGCCGGAAAGTCAAACAACAATTCATATAAATTAATCAGCAATGTATTGGAAAGGAGATTCCAGAATTGATAGGAGTCGAAAAATCTTTCAAAGTGTTCAAAGCCGACCCATGGACTTCCCCAGATCCCGTCGGTCGCAATATAATCCTTAAAAGCTATCTGCAGCCCGTACATCGGGATGTATTGAAAGACAAAGAAGTAGACCAGAGTGGGAAGTACGAAAAGATAAAGTTCCCAATTCTGCTTCATCTTTTTCAAAAGGATTTTTCTTTTTACGCTTTTTGCGTGTTTCACGTTTCCCCTCTTAATAGACCCTGTGGTCTGTAACTTGGCATTCATTAAATGCCTCCCTTCTTTTAAGGAGCCCTTCCCCACATGCTCCCTTAATTTTTCACCGTTTCTCCACTTGCCGCAGCGGTGGCTGAATGAAACCTCGGCAGCCAGCTTCCATGGGCTTCTATAAGATCATCACACAATGAAACGATTTCATCCATGGTTAGTTCCGCGGAAGTATGAGGATCAAGAAACGCCGCTTGGTAAACGGCTTCCTTCTTCAAAGTTCGTGCGGCCTCAATTGTCATTAATTGGGTATTGATGTTGGTGCGGTTGAGGGCAGCCAATTGCTGTGGGAGATCACCAATATGTGTCGGCGTAACACCACTTGAATCAACCAGGCAGGGAACCTCCACGCATGCTTCCTCGGGAAGATTGGTAATCAATCCATCGTTCATGACATTTCCGCCAATTTTATATGGCTCGTTCGTTTCCATAGCTTCAAGCATCCGAGAGACGTATTCCCGTGATCGTTCATGAGTTAAATCTGTGTTGTTGACCAACTCCTCACGCATCTTTTGCCACTTTTCAATTTGCTTGACGCACCGCTTCGGATACTCGTCCAATGGAATATTAAAGCGATCAATCAGTTCCGGGTATTTATCTTTTATGAAATAGGGATAGTATTCTGCATTGTGTTCCGAGGATTCTGTCACGTAATACCCGAACCTCTTCATCAATTCAAACCGCACCTTATCGTCGTGAACTTCTTTCTCCATCCCGGCTGCGCGACGTTTAATTTCCGGGTACAAATCCTCTCCATCCTTCGTCACTTCAAGAAGCCAGGCCATATGATTAATGCCGGCTATTTTGCTCTGCACGCCTTCCGAATCTATTCCCAGTTGCTTAAGCAGCCTTGGCACACACACCTGAACGCTGTGGCAGAGTCCAACTGTTTTCACACCGCCATCATTAATCATGACATTTGTTAACACGGCCATTGGGTTCGTGTAGTTTAACAGCCACGCGTCCGGACAAACCTCTTGGATGTCCCTGGCGAAATCCATCATGACCGGAATGGTCCGCAGGTTACGAAAGAGGCCGCCGATTCCTATGGTATCAGCAATAGTCTGTCTTAATCCGTATCTTTTGGGAATCTCAAAGTCGGTAATCGTACACGGATCATACCCCCCTACCTGAATGGCATTGATGACATACTTCGCACCCTTCAAGGCTTCCTTGCGATCTGTGTAAGCTTTGATGGCGCAAGTGCTGCCCAAAGACTTCCTGAGATTGCTTAGCATATTCTTCGAATCCTCAAGCCGGCTTTGATCAATATCGAACAATGCAAATTCAAACTCTTGTAAGGCGGGCGTTAACATGCAATCGCCCAAAATGTTTTTTGCGAAAACGGTACTTCCCGCACCTAAAAATGTGATTTTTGCCATTTTGATTTCTCTCCCTGAATTAAGATAAAAGTAAGAATGCCAGTTTGTCATTTACGGATTTGACACCCTGTGATGTTAGCGTTTTCAAAGCGGAAATGACCATTGATCCAAAATTATAAAAATGCCCCTTCCATTTTAGAAAATTTCAATTTGTTTGCTTGTTAATATTAATGTTAATGTGCTATTATCTTAAAAACAAGGATAAAAAAGTTTCATTGACGGATATAATCTTGCCATTCAATTTAAAGTTCAAGCAGAGGATAGGATCTTGTTATTCATTGATGGAGGTGTGAGATGAAAGAAAATCCAATGATCCTCAATACCATTCAATATTTTTATAACAGGGACGAACATCTTCCTTTATTGAAAATCATCGGCTGGGAACGAAGAACCAACCCTCAGGCTTATGATTGGGATTGCCGACACAGGGGAAATGAGCATTGCCTGTTCCAGTACACGGTTTCCGGAGAAGGAGAAATTGAATTGGAAGGAGCAAGGCATCGACTGAAAGCCGGCCAGGCCTTCCTGATTGAAGTTCCCGGGCCCTACCGTTACTGGCTTCCGAAGGACAGCAGCCATTGGGAGTTTAAATTTCTTGATCTGACTTTAGATGCTCTGCCGCTTTGGAAGTCTATCGTCAAGAAGTCTGGCCATATTATAGAACTGGGTGTCGATAATCCCATTCTAAAGCAATGGGACAACACTTACAGAATGGCGGAACTCGCGGGAATAGACGACCTTTATGATAATTCGTTATACGCTTATCGTTTTTTAATGGAACTGAGGCGGTGGACCGATTCCAAGCCTGCTGCTACGAAAATGCCTGTTCCAGTACAACGATGTCTGGATTATATCGATGCACATGCCAATGAACTGATAGGACTTGAAGAAATGGCGGAGGAAGCCGGCATATCAAAATATTATCTTCATCGATTGTTCCGGGACAATGTCGGGGAGACGCCCATCAACTATCTAACGAGAAAAAGAGTCGAGATCGCCGCACAATTACTGGTAGAAACCAACTTTCCGGTCAAAGAAGTCGCGAAAAGAAGCGGCTTTGCCTATGGCAATTACTTTGCCAGGGTTTTTCGAAAATGGATGCAGACCTCTCCGGATCAGTTCAGGAAAAATTCTATCGATACCCGGACCTGGAGAATTCATATCGACTAAATAGGGTTTGCTGAACAAACCCGTTAAAGTGCTGGTATTAACTCAAGTCGGATCTTGAAAAGGCATCGTGCAAAAATCCAAAAAAGGAACCGGAGCTTGCGATCCAGGTTCATCACAAGAAACTGTAAGGCAATCACGGTTTCACTGGTCTCTTGTAGACATGCCTGAATCAAGCCCAGTCCGCGATGGCGCTTGCCTTTTCCGAATATGCCTTCAATTTCATTGCGTTCTGCCGCATCTTGCTTGGCCAATTGTTTCTGTTCGGCTTGTTCCTGTTGTGATTTTGAAGGACGCCCGAGTGGAGGTCCGCTCAACCGGATTCCCCGATCCTTGCAGTAACGTCGATTGTCCCGGTTTCGATAGATTTGATCCGCCAATATGGCTATGGGATAAACGCCATAGCGTTCTCGATAAGCTTCCGCGGATTCTTGAAGGCTGAGGGCTTCATTGTAGTTGTCCCATTCGAGCTTTTCCATCATGGCGTAACCATCCACAACACTGGCGGCCACTTTAGCGCCGAATTCTACAGGCGTTTGCGTTTTGCCTCTTACGATCGGACGAACATGAGGCTGCGAAATACTAACAATGCGATGATCTATGCGATGAGAGCGGTTGTCGAACATTTCTTCCTGTTGCTGGTACAGTTCGCCGATGACCAACAGTTCGCGGTATTCTTGATGACTCAACTCTGTCAGGGGCGTCTTTTCCGCCAAATCGGAAATGATGTTCAGATCACGTTTCACAAACCGGAGTTGTTGCCCCACCGCTTTTCGGATTTTCCGGGGCTTAGGCCTCCGTTGTTTGGCGATTTTCAAATATTCCTTGTGCGCCTTTTGGCGATAGGTGCGCGGCTTTCGCTCAATCCCGCGATGCGGGGCATGAAGGACGTCGATGATGTGTTCCAACTTCTCGCGACCTTCGTTCAAAAGGCTCAAGTCCGTTGGATACCGGATGTCGGCCGGTGCACAGGTCGCATCGAGTAACAGTTTGCCTTGATGCGTCACGGTTTCCGAAGTTCTTCCCTCGGAAGGGGGTTCTGCAGAAGGTCCCCCGTGACTCGGTGGATCATCGTTGTCATTGGCGTCATCTTGAGAATTAGACTCGCCCTGGACAATCCACTCATTCACTTCGTTGATGATGTCCTTTCCCAGGCGCTTTCGGAAATGCGTCATCAACGAATGATGAAAGGGCGCTTCTTCCGTAAATCGCGGCAGCCCAATGAAGTACTGAAGATAGGGATTTTCCGTGATCTGTTGAACCGTCTCGCGATCGCTTAAGCCCAAGCGTTCTTTAATAATCAAACTACCCAACGCGGTGCGAACCGATACCGCTTTTTGACCCTTGAAGGTGCTTTGAAAGGACTCGGCATACTTTTCTTCCACCTTCGACCATGGAATCAGACCGGCGAGGGTAACCCAGCGGTTGTTTTTGTTCAATTTGCCGCCAAAAGGCAAGAAAAAGTCATCCGGCAACACAAGTTGATTTTGGTGATGTTGGTACATGATGATCGCCCCTAAGTGCAAACTTTTTGTTATTCCTATTAGAAAACCCTTGCACTTTAATTCGACATTGGAAGCCTAAAATCCTTGTGTTTCGGCAATTTTGGGCTGTTCAGCAGCCCCTAAATAGAGGGGATTTAACCGGCCTACACTAAAATAAAAGGATTGGATTTCGAGAAAATCCAATCCTTTTGCCGGTGTATCCCGAATTGATCCTCTTAAATCGGTCAATTTTGATCAAAAATGATCAAGTTCACTTAGAGTTAGTCACAAACGGTCATATTCGATCAAACCTCATTGGTCTTCCGAACGTCTGATTTCACGAAATTAGGTGATAATCGCGCGAAAATCTAATTTATTGCACGAAACTCGCTCATTATTTCGCGAAACCATCCAATAATCGCACGAAACTTCCACTTAATTGCACGAATGCCCCTCAAGAGCCCTTATTCATCGAAGAAC
>DASVCO010000073.1:0-3318 GCA_036381575.1 Caryophanales bacterium | reverse complement strand
CCTCCCTCGCCGAAAAGGCTGTCGAGATTCTCGGTAAATACCCGTATGACAAAGTTGTGCAAAACAATCTGGAAAATAAATAAAAGGCAGCCGGAGCCGCCCTCGAAAGTGCAAATCAGCACCATAGGGGCGGCTTTTTATGATTTCACAAGTTTTGCAGCTTTCCGGATTTGCTCTCCGATGAATGGGGGAAGACAGCGCGAAGCGGCTTCTTCTGCAGGGAGCCACTCAAACTTGTCGTGTTCTTCCGAAAGTGTGATCTGCGCGTCTTTGGGCGCTTCCGCGTAATAAACATACCAGCTTTCATCCCCGATATCGGTCAATCCGGCTGTTAATTCCAGTCCTGTTTCCTCGAAAAGCTCCCGTTCCATACAGGTTTCCACTGGTTCTCCGGGAAGCCGTGCGCCGGCAGGCGGCCCCCATGCCCAATCGCCTTCGTAATCTTCTCCATCGACATGCGCACGATGTAAAACCAGAAAGTAGGGTTCTTTTTTCAGCTTTTTGTAAACAACGATAGCTGTTCCGTGAGGTTTTTCGTCGCTGACAGGCAGTCCGTCCCAAGTTGTTTCCATAGCGATTCCCTCCATTTCTTTTACTGGAAGCATATCACTGTTTTCGAGGACTGAGCGCTCAATTGGTTACAGTTTTGCGAATCTCGGGAGCGTTGATTATTTCCTTGCAACAGCCACACCGAAAGGGTAACGGACTTCTTTCCGGGGAGGTTCAAATGTGACCCCTCGTTGGTAATAAAATTCGACTAAGGAAAAGGGTTCGAAGAGTTTCCTGAATTCCACCGGCGTGAACTGATGGACGTGGAAAGGTTCATTGGTGCGTTTGCCGCGCCCTCGGCCAAATGGTGTCGATAAAATAAGGGTTCCCCCCGGTTTTAGCATATCCCAAATATTATTGATGAAAATCTGTTCGTCCGCCAAATGTTCAATGGTTTCAAAGCTGAGGATTGTGTCAAAAACCCCAAGTTTCTCCGGAAGTCCGTCATCAAGTGCATCAGCCTCAACCCATTCAATCAGTGGATGATGGTATCTTCCCCTTCCGTAATCCAGTGCGTCCTTGTTGACATCAACACCCACCACGGAATCCGCTTCTTTTTTACAAGTTTTTGCGATCATTTGGGTTCCATATCCGACTCCGCATGAGATGTCCAATACCCTTCCTTTTACATAAGGTGTGGCAAAATAATACCGCGCAATGTGTTCCAGCAGCATGCCATTCGTCGGTTTCATCTGATCCGGGATAATTCGTTCGCCTGTGTCTTGCAACATTGGATTCACCGCTTTGAATTGTTTATTCCATTATAACGGATTTTCACCTTGGGCGGGGAACAGTTATAATGTAGGCAGGAATGCCGGATCAAAGGAAGGCGCCACTTGATAAAAATAAGAAGGGAGAGACTTGTATGATTCGTGTATTATTCGTTTGTCTCGGGAACATTTGTCGATCGCCGATGGCGGAGGCGTTGTTTCGTGAACAGGTGAAAGAGGCAGGTTTGGAAGACAAAATTGAAGTTGATTCAGCTGGCACAGGAGGTTGGCATGTTGGGGAGCCGCCCCATGAGGGAACCCGCCTGAAACTCGGGGAAAAAGGAATTGGCACCGTGGGCATGGAAGGGAGGAAGTTGTCACAAACTGATGTTGAAGAGTTTGAATATGTGATTGCAATGGATGCTGAGAATCTGGGCAACATACATAAACTGGCGGGCAGAGATTCGGATGTTTATACGGCGCGTCTGCTTGATTTCGTTCCTGAAAATGAAGTTGATGATGTGCCGGATCCGTTTTTTACGGGGGATTTTGACGAAGCGTATGAGCTAATAGAGGAAGGCTGTCGGAAGTTGCTTGTGTTTGTAAGCGAGCGTGAAGGCCTGTGAGGCATGTAATAGCTGAAGCTGTAAAAGAAACTGGTGATTCGTCTGCGATTGAGGGAATTCGTGGTGTTTCGGGCGGAGAAATTAACGAAGCATTCCTTGTTACGACTGAAAATCAACGTTATTTTGTGAAAATCAATCAAAAGACTGCTTCTGATTTTTTTCGATGGGAAGCCCGTGGACTGGAATTGTTACGTTCAACGGAGACAGTTGCCGTGCCCGAGGTTTATTTTTGCGGTGAAAAAGATGGGGTGGCTGCGCTTGTGCTCGAGTGGGTTGAGGGGCAGCCGAATGAGCGGACGGAAGAGACGCTTGGACGTGATGTTGCCCGCCTGCACCGTAGCTATGGCCAGGCGTTTGGCCTTGATTACGATAATTTCATCGGCACTTTTGTCCAGAAAAACGGGTGGGATGATGATTGGGTAGCGTTCCTTAGGGACAAGCGCCTGGCTGCCCAGGCAAAGTTGGCGGAAGAAAAAGGCAGGATGAACGAGAAACGCCGTTCTTGGATGGAAAGAATATTAGAGCGGGTGGATCGCTGGGCGCCCGCCAATGTCAAGCCGTCACCTCTTCACGGTGATTTATGGGGCGGCAACTGGATAGTCGGATCCGGCGGGAAGCCGTATTTGATTGATCCGGCGGCCTTTTACGGACACTTCGAATTCGAGCTTGCTTTTACCGAGCTTTTCGGCGGCTATTCAGGCCGATTTTATGATGCTTATCGGGAAGTTCAGCCGATTTCGCCGGAATATGAGGAAAGGCGGCCATTGTATCAATTGTATTATTTGCTTGTGCACCTGAATGAATTCGGTGAGGCTTATGGCGGTTCGGTGGACCGGGTGCTCCAAAAGTATGGCGGTTAAACAAGCCATGGCATTTGTTTCAGGTTCTAAGCCGGACGGGCGGAGAATAAGGATAGAACGAACCTCCGCCTTCTGGTTTTATTCTGTGCAGGAAAGGGAAATATAATGAAGGATACTACGCCAGGAGGTATGAAAAATGAATAATCAAAAAGGGATCTTTTGCAAGAGTATGATGATCGGGGCCCTAGTTGGCGGCATCGTCTCGCTTTTTCATAAGCCGACAAGAGAAAGTGTCAGGCATACAGCCGGAAAAGCGGCTTCTCAAACACGCGATTTTGCTAGAACAGTGAGAGAGGATCCGCAAAGGGTAAGAGAACAATTCAAGACGACCTCAGACAATATCAGGACAATGGTAAAGGATATAAATACTGAAGCACAGGATGTCATGACCACTTTCAATGAAGTCAAGGCCAACTCGAAAAAGGCCTATGAATCGGTAAAAGAAACGCGTGGAGAACTGAAAGAGTTCGGTACAAAATTGAAGGACTCCGCAGAAGGGGTAAAGGAAGAAAGCAGCAGGAGTCGACGGATGGATGAATAATCTGCGGGCGTGACTATGGATCGGCCCGTTCA
>DASVCO010000072.1:0-2754 GCA_036381575.1 Caryophanales bacterium | reverse complement strand
TTCAGGCGCTCGAACGGGCGGAAACTGAAGTTGCTGAAGGGGCGATCGGAGCGGGAACCGGAATGTCCTGCCTTGGCTTCAAAGGCGGAATCGGGACGGCGTCGCGTGTTGTGAAAATCGAAGACCATGATTACACTTTGGGCGTGTTGGTACTGTCCAATTTCGGCAGAAGAGAAGATTTCCTGTTAGATGGAAAACAGGTTAATAAGATCATCTCTAATCACGAAATCTCGGAACCTGACAAAGGGTCGATCATTGTGATAGCCGCGACAGATGCACCGTTGACAGAGCACCAGTTAAAACGTGTGATCAAGCGGACGGCGGTTGGAATTGAGCGAACGGGCTCGTTTTTAGGGAACGGCAGCGGTGAGGTGGCTGTCGGATTTTCCACAGCCGTCCGGATTCCTCATGAATCCAGGGAGGCTTTTACAGATATAAAAAGAATCCATGAGACTCATATCGACTTGCTGTTTCGCGCAGCGGCCGAATCAACAGAGGAAGCCATTCTGAATTCCCTGGTATCTGCGGAAACGAAAACAGGGCGAAACGGAAATCGCCGTGTCTCATTACAAGAATACATGCATCTGTTTTAGGAGGCTGCTGCGGCAGCTTCTTTTAATTTTCATCGGGTCTCGTAAGGCATTTTCAAGATGTCATATATCCATCTACCCAGAATAAACTGGAAGTGTTCTCCTTTCAATCTATTTTTAAGGAAGGTGGCCGAATGTGGACCCAAATCAAATGATTTCGACGATAAGAAAGGGGCTTCCGCAGACAAGCAACCCAAAAGAAATCATTGTTATCGGGGCCGGGATGGCGGGTCTGGTAACGGCGTCACTTTTGAAGCAAGCGGGCCATAAAGTGTCGGTTTTGGAGGCAAGGGACAGAGTTGGGGGCAGGGTTCATACGTTGCGGGCTCCTTTTACTGATGGATTATATCTCGACGTCGGCGCAATGCGTATTCCACAGAAGCACCATTTGGTTTTGGAGTATATTAAAAAATTCGGATTGCCGATCAATCTGTTCTTTAATACAACGCCGAATGATTTGATTTATGTGAATGGTGTGAAGACACGTTTGAAGATGTATCGAAAAAATCCTGGCGTTCTCAATTACCCGTTGCCTCCCCACGAACACGGAAACACGGCGAATGAGCTATTTAAAGGAGCCTTGCATCCGATTTTGCAATTCTTGAAACAAGATCCCCAGAATTGGGATTGGGTTGTCCGAAATTTCGATAAATACTCTTTGGACGGATTTCTTAAACATAATCCTTTTGGCCTTAAATTGTCTTCGGGCGCCATCACTATGATTGAGCTTCTTTTCGATATCGAATCTTTTGCAGAGCTTTCTTTTTTGGACATTTTCAGGCACGAATTGCAAATCATTTTTTTACAACCAGACCTTCCGTTTTACGAGATTTCGGGTGGTAATGATCAGCTTCCGAATGCATTTCTTCCCCGGTTAAAAGACAACCTGTTCCTCAATCACAAGCTTACCAAAATCAAACAGAATCCCGCTAAAGTGACTCTTTATGGAGAGGATATCCATACCTCAAAACCATTTTCGGTTACGGGAGATTTTGCGGTAGTGACCGTTCCCTACTCGGTTTTGCCTTTTGTAGAAGTTGAGCCGCGGCATTCCTTTTCGTATTTCAAGCGTAACGCAATCCGGAAAATCCATTATTCGCCTTCAATCAAAATTGGAATCGAATTTAAAACCAGGTTCTGGGAAGAACAGGGGCTTTACGGCGGCAAGTCCACCACTGATTTACCGATTCGGTTTTCTTATTATCCGAGCCATGGAGTCGGAAAACCGGGACCAGCAGTTATATTGGCCAGTTATACGTGGGAGGATGACGCATTGCCGTGGGGAAGTTTGTCCGAAGAACAACGTATTCTTCAAGCTCTTGAAAATTTGGCTGAAATTTATGGTCCGCGTGTTTATCATGAGTTTGTCACAGGCGCCTCTTATAGTTGGGCTCATGATCCTTATACGGCCGGCGGATTCCCGGTTTTTAAGCCAGGGCAAAAGACGCAGCTGTCGGGACAACTTGCTTCCCCGGAAGGCAGGGTTCATTTCGCCGGAGGCCACACGTCCGATTTCCCCGGTTGGATGCAAGGCGCTATCCAATCAGGCATTCGAGCGGCTCATGAGGTGAATGACCGGTCCCGGAAGGAATGAAATCAGCTCACTCCTTCGTTTAGCCGGTAGGTCCATATTGAAGTCGTTACTCCGATTGCAGCGATAGTGAGTGCAGAGTACAGCAAGGCGGTTGGGCTGATAATCTGGCTTGCAAGACAGACGACCAGGCCATCGATGACCAGGATGATCAATCCGACATTGACCCGGGTTCTCAGGGAAATGAACTGTGCCAGCAAATCGGCGCCGCCTGTGGTTGTTTTGAAACGAAGCATGATGCCGATGCCTGAACCGACAAGCAAGCCTCCGATAATTGAACTTGCCGGTTCAGGATATTGGAACATATTTTTCAAAGGGGCAAGAAGATCAATTACAAAAGAGGACAATAACATGCCATGCAGGCTGTTGTAAAAATACGCGCGAAAATAAAACCAGGCAATACAGTAAATTGGAAAGCTGAGCAGGATAATTGTCAAACCGGCCTGAATGCCCCATGTATACTTCGCCAAAAGGCTGATCCCGATAATTCCTCCGTCGATGAGGTGATAAGGGATGATAAAGCCGTTAATGCCTGTTCCGATTAAGAAGCTGCCAAATAAAAGCGCCGAAATT
>DASVCO010000071.1:0-17281 GCA_036381575.1 Caryophanales bacterium | reverse complement strand
AATCAATAAACTAAATTTCTTTAGGTTTGGAAAAATACGGTTCATAAGATTAAAGAGATGTAAATACCTCAATTTCTTAGTTATGACATCAAGAAATTGAAGTTTTGATCTTAACAACAAATATACCTTTGAAACTTATCTCCAAATCTTATCCACGTCCCCCCACACCTTTCCCCAGTGATACCCTTGCTTTCCTCGCTCTTTTTTAGGCATAAAAAGACCGAAGGTCACTGATTTGATTCAGTAAACCTTCGGTTTTTTCGAACGCTATTATTATTTAAGAAACGTCTTTATCTTGTAAGGAACAGAAATAATTTGTTGGGACAACAACTAAATCTTATTTGGCTTTCCTATTCCACCGTAACACTCTTGGCCAAGTTCCTCGGCTTATCAACGTCACAGCCGCGGTGAAGCGCGGCGTAATAAGCGAGCAACTGCATAGGAACTACTGAAACAAGCGGTGTCAGATATTCGTGTACGGCCGGCAGAACGATGCTGTCTTCTTGTTCTTCAAGACCGGTCATGCTGATGACGCACGGATTGGCGCCGCGGGCATGCACTTCTTTGACGTTACCGCGGATACTGCCGTTTACGCGCGGTTGAGTGGCAAGAGCCACGACCGGCGTGCCTTCCTCAATTAAGGCAATGGTGCCGTGTTTGAGTTCGCCGCCTGCGAAGCCTTCAGCCTGAATGTAGGAGATTTCCTTTAACTTCAGGGCACCTTCCAGGCAAACGTAGTAATCTACGGCGCGGCCGATAAAGAAGCAGTTTCGGGTTACCGAAAGATAGTCACGGGCCACTTCTTCCATGTTCTCTTTCTGATCGACAAGTGACTCCATTGCATTAGCGACAATCCCCAGCTCCTGGATGGGATCGAAATCGAGTTCCATGCCTTCCGCCCGTGCGGTATCAACCGCAAGAATCGCCAACACAGCGATTTGAGCCGTGTAAGCCTTCGTAGATGCTACGGCAATTTCCGGTCCGGCATGCAGTAATAAAGTATGATCCGTTTCACGTGACAACGTGGATCCGGCTACATTTGTAAGAGTCAACGTTTTATAGCCGCGATTCTTCACCTGGACAAGAACGGAACGACTGTCTGCAGTCTCTCCGCTTTGTGAAATAAAAACAAAGAGCGGGTTCTTCGACAATAACGGCATGTTATAAGAAAATTCACTTGCGATATGAACCTCAACCGGGATTCCTGCAGCTTTCTCAAGCAATTGCTTACCGACTAATCCGGCGTGATAACTCGTTCCGCAAGCGATGATGTAGATCCGATCTGTATCTCTCATTGCACCGCGAACATCATCAGCCAATTTCAAATCGCCGTTTTCATTCTGGTATTCACCGATGATCCGGCGAATGACAGCAGGCTGTTCATCAATTTCCTTCAACATGTAATGCGGATATGTGCCTTTTTCGATATCACTTGCATCCAATTCGGCAATAAAAGGCTCGCGTTCCACCCGCTCACCGTCAAGCTTTTCGATCTCAACGGAATTTCGTGTCACATGAACCGTTTCCTTATCCATCAATTCAACAAAACGATCCGTGATTTCCAGAACAGCCATAGCATCACTGGCCACAACGTTCTCTCCATCGCCAAGCCCGACAAGTAACGGGCTCTTGTTCTTGGCAACATAGATGGAATCATCATCTTCACGGTCCAACAACGCCAAAGCATACGAACCTTCCAGAAGCGACAAAGTTTTACGGAATGCTTCATCGAGAGTCAAGCCATCGTCTACAAATTGCTCAACAAGTTGAACAATCACTTCCGTATCCGTGTCACTAGCCCATTCCATTTCGGCCAAATACTCACGCTTCAAGGCATCGTAATTTTCGATAACGCCATTGTGTACAAGAGTGAACCGCTTCGAAGAACTCTGATGCGGGTGGGCATTCTTCCGGCTTGGCGCACCATGAGTTGCCCACCGTGTATGGCCAATCCCCGCTGTCGCGTCAATGTCTTCACTCACTGCTTCTCGTAATGAGGCAATACGGCCTTTTTCCTTAAACACCTGGGTCTCCCCGTCGTCAACAACAGCAATTCCGGCCGAATCATAACCTCTATACTCTAATTTCTGCAGCCCGTTCAATAAGATTTCTTTCGCATCTTTCTGTCCGATATAACCGACAATTCCGCACATATAATTTCCTCCTTGCGCGAGGCAAGGAAGCCCTGGGGCATTCCCGCCCCGCCTGTTTGTGTATGCATTAATACCTTTGCTTTTGGCCGGAAAGTCACCTCTCCGTTTTCGACAAAGGTTTGGCGGTTGTGATGCTGCAACCGAGGGGCATCCGCCGACATTCGATGAACCCCTTCCTCGTCAACTATTCCTTTTCTCCGCTCGGGAATAGTTCAGGCGCTTTACAATCAACGACCTCACGTTCCTCCTTTCGATTCTTGAGTTAAACCACAACAAATATACACTACTTTCACAAACTCCGTCAATTTCTTTCACAACCTGTTTTTATTAAGAAAATATGCAAGTGCCGCCTACCTTGTGAACCGCTAATCATTAATTTAGCAGAACACTCTCATTAGCACAGCCTTGCATATTATTCATAGGAACAACACATTGACTATACGGTTCCAAGTTCCTGTTCAATAACCTTTACAACCCTGTCTACATAATCACGGCATAGTTCCACCGTTTCCGCCTCAACCATTACACGAACAAGCGGCTCGGTTCCTGAAGGACGAACCAGAACACGGCCATCGCCGTCCATTTCCTCTTCAACTTCATCAATCACCTTACTCACCGCTTCATTGGCCGTCACCTGTGATTTGTCGGTCACCTTGACGTTCTCCAAATATTGAGGGTATTTCTCCATTTCGGCAGCCAACTCGGATAACGGTTTCTCTGTAGCCTTCATAATATTAACGAGCATCAAGGCGGACAGCATGCCGTCACCGGTTGTTGTATGATCGAGAAAGATGATATGGCCGGATTGCTCACCGCCGAGCACATAGTCTCCTATACGCATTTCCTCCATGACGTAACGGTCGCCGACAGGTGTCTGAACATAATGCAGTCCTTCCGATTCGAGTGCTTTATAAAAACCGAGATTGCTCATCACCGTTGAGACCACTGTATCATATTTCAAACGGCCTTCCCGCTTGAGGTATTTGGCACAAATGAACATAATTTGATCGCCGTCTATAATATTTCCCAATTCATCTACTGCAATAAGACGATCGCCGTCTCCATCGAAAGCAAGTCCGACATCCGCTCCTTTTTCAAGGACGAAATCAACAAGCGCTTCGGGATGGGTTGAGCCAACCCCGTCATTAATATTCACACCGTTTGGCGATGCACCCATCGTCGAGATATCCGCTTCCAGATCGGCAAAGACATGAGGCGCTATTGAGGAAGTAGCACCGTGGGCGCAATCCAAAGCAACATGAATCCCCTCAAAGTCATCTTCATCCACGATTTGTTTCAAGAACTGCATATATTTCTGCCCGCCCTCGAAATAATCGCTGACATGCCCAAGAGCACCACCCGTCGGACGCGGCAGATTATCGCCTTCTTTCGCCAACAAAGCCTCAATCTCATCCTGCTGTTTGTCGGACAACTTGAAACCATCCACTCCGAAAAACTTGATTCCGTTATCTTCCACAGGATTATGGGAAGCAGAAATCATCACGCCCGCCTGTGCGCTCAACGCTTTTGTAAGATAGGCAACACCTGGGGTCGAAATCACGCCAAGACGCATCACCTCTGCCCCTATTGATAGCAAGCCGGCCGCCAGGGCACCTTCAAGCATATGGCCGGAAACTCTTGTGTCCCGGCCTACCAGAACTTTTGGTTTATCCGCGCCGCGGGTTAAACAGTAACCGCCGACACGCCCCAGCTTAAAGGCCAATTCCGGCGTGAGTTCAGTATTGGCAACGCCTCTCACGCCATCTGTCCCAAAATACTTTTTCATCAGAATCTCTCCTTGAACGGTACTACCACCATGAAACCTCAATTCCAGCTGTTCATTCGAATTCAAACACATTTCTGATTCCGGAATTTGGTGCTTTTATCAAAATACATCCATTAATTCGAAGACATATTATCATTTGGATTCTTCAGAGCTCTCAATTTCCATTACTCAGCCCCATTGCCCGAAGCTTTTTCCTCCGTAATATTAATTTCCGCCTGCTCGATAACAGGCTCGGCCCCGATATTACTTTGCAGAGAATTTACCACTATATCCACCGAATGTTCGCCAGTCGACAAACCGTTAACATCAACATACGCTTCGATATTTTGACTTTCTACAGATTCCAGTGCTTCTTTAGGCCCGGTCAGGATAACATTGACCAACCCGTCGCCCGGATCCAGAAAGGTTACAAACAACCCGTCGGATTTCCCGACCACATCAATCGGAATATCCTTAATCGTCTTCGTTGTTTCCTTGGCTACATCAACAGCTACCTCAATCTCCTCCGGTGCTATTTTATTCACACCTTCGGGAATTGGAACCTCAAGCTCTACTGTCGTGTCCTCTGAAATCTTATCCAAATTTAGTGGGACCTTAAGAAATTCGATCTCATCCAATACCTCTTGGGGGCCGAACAAAGTGATTTCCCTTTGTTTCTTCTGGATTGATTGAATACTCAACCCGTCTGGCAGGGAACCTTTTCTTTCGATCTGCACAGGAACGGTTGCTGACGGCCCGATAATAGGTACTTTCACCTTAACAACAGGCGGGACAACCTCCACGTTAAGTTTGCTTCCTTCTTCACCGTACACGCTTAGTGTTACCGTTTCCTCGACAGTATCATCCGCACCCTTCACATCAACTAATCCTTCGACAAAGGCAATACGATCAATGACCTCTTTCGCCGCTATAATCTTCACCTGGCTTGGACTGACAATCGGATCACCGACCGCGTAACCCTCAGCCAACTGATCCTCATTGATTAAGTCAATCTGCACAGGAAAAGTCTTAGCAACCTTCTCATGGATCGAGACAGTAACCTGTGACGGGATAACCTCAACCTTTAAATCATCCGGAAATCCACTTGCTTGTACCGGAACTGTATAAGTACCAGGCCCTTTCCCGGTTAAATCGATAAAAACTTCATAGTCATCAGCAAGATAAGTCCTCATCATCAGCGCGTCGGAACCCTGTAATTGAACTGTGACCGTCTGCCGCACATCGGATATAATATAATCTTCATCATTATAATGAACGGCGAGGGGCACATTTTCCAACTGCCGGGGCTGATCCGGCGAACTTCCGGTCGAGGCCCCCAACCCGAACGGGCTTGAAGGCTGGTCCCCCGTCACAACAGTATAGAGCAATAAAGCTATTAAAAAAGAAAGCAACTTAACGAACCAGTTGTTTCGCAATAATTTATCCATTGTTCTTCCCTCTCCAATTCCAACGTGAGGAGGAATCAGACTTTGAACTCAACAACAACTCCTGTGTTAACAGCGACTTCAGCATATCTTCGTCGATATCGCGGTGAAGTTCCCCGTTTTTCGTCAAAGAAATGTTGCCGGTTTCCTCCGAAACGACAATGGTCAAACTGTCTGTTACCTCGCTGATCCCGAGCGCGGCGCGGTGCCGGGTCCCTAATTCCTTGGAAATGAAAGGACTTTCCGAAAGCGGAAGATAACAGGCTGCAGCGATCACCTCATTCTCCTTAATGATGACTGCTCCGTCATGGAGAGGGGTGTTCGGGATGAAAATGTTCACGAGCAACTGATAGGTGAGCTTCGCGTTCATGGGAATGCCCGTTTCGACATAATCGTTCAATCCCGTTTGCCGTTCAATGGAAATCAATGCACCGATGCGCCGTTTTGCCATATAACCGATTGCCTTGACAGTCGCTTCAATAGAACGTTCGATATCCTCATCTCCGGGTCCACTCCTGGAGAAAAAGCCGCCACGTCCCAATTGTTCGAGGGCCCGCCTCAATTCAGGCTGAAAAATAATGATAATGGCAAGAGAACCGTACGTAATAGCCGTTTGCATTAACCAGTGAAGCGTGACCAAGCCGAAAAAATTACTTAAAAACGTAACGGCAATGATAACAACGATCCCTTTCAACAACTGAACGGCCTTCGTTCCGCGGATAACCATAATCAGCCGATAAATGATATAGGTTACTAAAAGAATATCCACAATTTCAACGAGATAATCGAAGATGTGAAAGTCATCTAATGAAAACATCGCGCTTCCTCCAGATCTGATCCGACGCCAAAAGCCATTTCAACTTTTCTATTATATCACAGAGAGAACCCTCTTATCTCATGAAGCGATACCAACCCTGTGAACAAATGTTTGATTTGGTACCAGATCCAGCCCAGAATTTCATTGACCTCTTTAATTTGCCCGGTTACCTGTCCCGCGGACGCCATATATTGGCGCCCATTAATGACCGTGACGTCTCCCTTCACCTTTCCTTCTATTCTCACATCGCTATTATGCACAATCAAGTCTCCGTTAATAACCACGTCTTCCGGCACTATCACGATGTCGCTTCCCTTCACCACATGGCCTTCTCCCATAACCGCCACTTCCTGCGGGGCATGCCAGATTTGAAACAAATAACCGGTCATGAAAATAAGAAAAAGAGCAGCTGCAGCCACAACAGGATGCGTCTGCAGCCAGCGCCTTACGGCCGGCCTGCGCTTTTCCCTTGGCAAACGGGCCATCACGCTTTTCTTAAAGTTTTCCGGCGCCTTCACCCTCGAAGCGCTTTGAACAATGGCAATCGTCCTTTTCAATTCCTCAAAATGCTCCCGGCACTCGAGACAACTCTGTAAATGCAGCGTCAGATCTTGTTTGTCTTTCTCATCGGCAATTTCGTCCAATACTTTATGCATTAACGCTGCAGTATCTGAATTGCAAGCCATGGGTCTCACCTCTTTTCTAAACATGGCGCAGTCTCTTGCGCAATGCTTCTCGTCCGCGGTGAATTCTGGTTTTCACTGTTGGGACGGGTATATTTAATACCTCTCCTATTTCCTTTAAAGAAAGGTCTTCTATATATTTCATTATGATCGCCGAACGATATTTTGGGGGTAACTGCATAATTTCTTCCTGAATCGTCTCCTGTAATTCGAGACTGACCACCTGATCTTCAGGCAAATCCCCGTCCGCTGCAAGCCGACTGTACATCGTCAGCCCTTCCGAACCGGCAATCTCAGCATCCAGATGATAATCCGGCTTCTTCTTGCGAAGACGGTCAATTGACAGGTTTGTAGCAATCCGGAACAGCCAGGAGGAAAATTTCTTGCTGCTGTCATAACTGTCGATGTTAAGATAGGCCCTCAAAAAAGCTTCTTGCCCGAGATCCTCGGCCTCCTGTCGATTTCCAACCATGCGAAAGCAAATCTGGTACACCTTATGTTGATACAAGTCAATAAGCTCACCAAATGCCTGTTGATCGCCTTTTCTAACTCTCTTGATTACTCTTTGGACCAAATCTTCCATTCGACTACCCCCGCCCGTGCGGTATTCATGCATACGAAACAAACCCGAAAAGGTTTCACCTTATTGTAGCATGAGACAGAGAAAAATTGGCGCGTTCGTCCTAATTTGAGAAAAAGAAGTTTGAAGTCGAAAAGAAGCGGGAAAACTACAGCCTACCTGGAGGTGTATTTCATGAGAGAGAGAGAATTGCTGTTGGAAATTGAAAGGTCGCGCGAGGAAATGAACCGGCTTTCAAAAAGCCTGCCGCTGATTTCCGGAGAGGTGCTTGCGAAAAGCCGGAAGCTGGATGATTTGCTCAATCAATATCAAAAAAGCATACCCTATTAGAAAAGGCACCCTCTACATGAGAAAGAGGATGCCGTTTTTTTTATTTTAATTTTTCCCCGAACAGGGAGCCCATCAACGCTACAGCTGTAGTAGCAGTCTTATTCTTGTCATCCAAAATCGGATTTACTTCCACAAACTCCGCCGAAGTAATGAGATCGGACTCCGCCAACATCTCCATCGCCAGATGGCTTTCACGATAGCTGATGCCTCCCATCACCGGTGTCCCTACACCCGGTGCGTCATTCGGATCAAGACCGTCCAAATCAAGGCTCAGATGAACCCCATCCGTTCTTTCACGAAGATAATCCATTGATTCTTCAATCACATTGGTCATACCAAGACGGTCGATTTCATGCATGGTATACACCCGAATGCCTTTTTCACGAATCAGTTCTCTCTCCCCTTCGTCAAGAGAACGGGCTCCGACGATCACAAGATTCTCAGGTTTGATTTTCGGTGAATAACCGCCTATTCCAGTCAGAGATACATGTCCCAACCCCAGGCTTGCGGCCAATGGCATCCCATGAATGTTGCCGCTCGGTGAGGTATCTGCCGTATTGAGATCACCGTGAGCATCATACCAAATGACACCCAGATTCTCATAATGCTTCGACACTCCTGCAAGCGTACCAATTGCAATGCTGTGGTCTCCACCGAGAACCAACGGGAATCGTCCGCTGTCGATTACCTCCGAAACATCCTGTGCCAGCTTCTGATTCGCTTCCGAAACTTCTTTCAAATTCTTCAAATGACTGTCCTGTTCGGCTTCCAGTTCTTCCAAGTCAGGGCGGCCGATTTCAATGTCCCCGCGATCTTTAATGTCGTAACCCAGAGCTTTCAGCCGTTCGACCACGCCGGCGTAACGTATTGCACTCGGCCCCATGTCCACACCGCGGCGGGCCTGTCCCAAATCCATCGGAACTCCGATGATCGACATTTCTTGTTTCATTTGCTTCAGCCTCCTCTTCATCTATTCCTTATGGTACCGTTTTCCTCCGGAATGATTCAACATCACAATTTCATGTATAGTTATACAAACGACAAACAACAAAAAAATACCCCGCGGCCAGGGCCGGAGGCTGATTAATCCCGATTCATGTGATAACCGGAGCTATAATGTTGTAATTCGCCGAGCCACTCATCCCGCAGCTTCTTAATCTTCTGGTCTATAGCAAGGATTTTCGTTTCAATCTCGGCCTTTTTCCGTTCCATTGATTGCTTCTCCACAATCGCTTCTGCCAGCAACCGGGACATTCTCTGCATCGTTAGCAATCTCCTTTATTTGTCATCTGACTCTATCATACCGCTGGCTGTGAAATCCTGTCAATATTTTTCGGGAATTTGGTTGCCACAAGTTTGCAAATGACCCTCACCCTTAAAAATACAGGGATTCCCATAAGCCGGGAACCCCTGACACTACAGCCTTTCTCAAGAGCGGAAGACGGGATTCGAACCCGCGACCCTCACCTTGGGAAGGTGATGTTCTACCCCTGAACTACTTCCGCATACATCAAAACAAACTGAAAGGTTATGGATTTTTGTGAACCATAGTCATATTTTATATGAGAGAATTTCAACGGTCAAGCTCTTCCTTCAGGTGTTAACCATGCAAGAAACCCCTTATGTTTTTCAATAAAAAAACGGAAAGTCTGGCCGATATTCATATAAACATATTTTGCACGCCAACAGTTCAACCGCCTTTGAAGGACAGGATTACATCAATGGAATTAAGGAGGGATTACATGCAGGACCCTGAGTATTTGTTTCACAAGATTGCTCAAGATAACAAAGTGATTCAGTACTTCAAGAATCATTCCATGAGAGTCATGTTTCTCGCAAGTTCACTGGCCAAAAGATGTGGCTGTTATGATGAAAACTTGCGGGTAGCCGCATTATTACACGATATCGGCAAAATGGGCATCTCCAAACAGATTTTGTTCAAGCCCGAGAAATTAAACGACCTCGAATACGTGATTCTGCAAACGCATCCGCATACAGGAAATCTTATTGTTCGAAAACACCTTGGAATGCTCAAGGCTGCGGAATTTATACGAGACCATCACGAACGTTGGGATGGACGTGGATATCCCAGAGGATTGAAACAGGATGAAATCACCATTCAAGGACGTGTTATCGCTGTTTGTGATGCCTTTGACACGATGACGATGGACAGCAGAGGATACAAGCCGGATTTAATGGATTACACCGAGGCATATGAAGAGTTGAAAAGAAATGCCTGGACACAGTTCGACGGGGAATTGGTGGAGAAATTTATCGACATGATGGGGGATATCAAAATTCCCGACTTTCTTCACGGAAATTGATGGAGGGGGACGGATTCGAACCGCCGAACCCTGAGGGAGCGGATTTACAGTCCGCCGCGTTTAGCCACTTCGCTACCCCTCCGTTAAAGACGGGAAGTGAAGAGTTCGATTCAGTCAACTCCTTACTTCCCATTTCACTTATGACCCGTACGGGATTCGAACCCGTGATACCGCCGTGAAAGGGCGGTGTCTTAACCACTTGACCAACGGGCCGCAACCAACGACGAATTCCATTATAAACAGGAATAACCGAAAATGCAACATAAAAAGACATCGAAAATCTCGATGCCTCGTAATGCTCGTCCAAGCTTTTTCACGCTTAACCTTCAGGGCTGGCCAGAACGAAAGTATTTCCGTCAGGATCCTTGAAAATCGCCTGCATACCGCCCCAATTCGCCTTCTGTGCAGGCTCAACGAACTCTACGCCACGATCCCGCAGTTCACGATAGTCTTTTTCAACATCGTCACTGGTGAAAGCGACATTTTGAAAGCTCCCGATCCGGTCTTCTTGACCCGGAGGCGTAAACAATACAATAAGCGTATCCGATTCCGGCGGCTGCAATTCAATCCACCGCTTCCCGTTCCCAAACGGTTGATCCGTAACCACTTCAAAACCCAACTTCTCGGTATAAAATTCGACTGCCCGATCCTGGTCGATAACCGGAATGCTCGTAAATCGCACTCTGATCATATTTTTCACCTCATCAATTAAGATTCATTTTTTTGCAAAGGCAACAAATCATAAAAATGCCATACCGAACAAAAATCGTCCCCCGGGCCGAATTCTACATCATTGCAGTGATAAATCGTGCCCTTCGCATCTTTGCGAAACACAGAGGCGCCTGGTCCAAGTTGCCCTGTGCCGTTCTCAAATCCCATATCTCTCTTAAAAGTTGTCTCTTGTGTCGAGACCATCGGGAAATTCCAGCCCCTGTCGGAATGGAATTGCTTTTGAATCCCGTGAGAATCGGGAGAAGTTAACACAAAACCCGCCTTCTCCTGAAGATACCCGAAAATCCCGTTGAAGCCGTCGGCCCACATTGTACAATATGAACAGGATTTACCCATGTTATGAATGACGATCAGTTGATCTTGACCTCCGAATAATTCGGACAGTGAAACGGGCTGCCCGTCCAAAGCAGTAAATACATAATCTTGCACCTTCACCTCAGGCGTACTTCTTTTTAACTCAGAAAGCTCTTTCTTCTTTTGGGCAATTTCCTTTTCAAGCTCCTGAATTCTGGTTTCTTGAATTTCGGCCATTTTGGCCCTCTCCCTTCAGATCATTTAGGTCAAATCTTCAAAAAGCCCCAGCCGATTTCCCCATGGATCAGTAAACGTACACCATTTTGCCGGGACACCTTCCCGACTGTTAACCGGAGACACTTCAATCCCGAGTTCCGACACGATCCGATTTCTTTCCTTTTCAATTTCTGTAACCCCCAACCTCAGAGGCCCACTGCCCACGGCAGGTTCGCCTTTGGCCACCTGCAGCCAGCATCCTGATCTGATTTTCCATTCCGCAAAATCCTCATGGGGGATAAATTCAGCCGGACGCCCGAATAACCTTTCATACCATTGGTACCCTTGCTCATAATCCGATACCCGGATCTGCAAGGTGATTTCATCCACATTGAGTGGTTCCATTTCTCAAGTCCTCCTTACAAACAATTCCGTGCTCCAAATAAAATTTCAACATTGTCAGGGCCTCGCCCCAACCAGCCGAGCAGTTCAGGCAAGCTTCCATATCCGTTTTAGAAGTGGTGTAACCTGTTTCCCGCAAGCTTACAAGAGTTCCTTCCCGAAAGGGTTCCAGTTCCAGAGCAACCGTCGTCACTCCCTCCCCCGGCGACCATTGGAATACAAATGACTCATTCGGAACCGCCTTCAATACTGGGCCACCGTCTTCGACGTCTTCTTTCTTCGGGCCGAATTCCTTCCACCGCAAACGAATTCCAGCGTCCAGATCCACCGTTGTTTCATCAGTGAACCAGGCGTTCCAGCCTTCTCCGGTGGTCAACGTTTCATAAACTTTTTCCGGTTTCGCTTTTATGTATGTTCGATGTTTGATCTCAGGCATGCTTTCACCACCTCAATTAAGAAATTTCCACTATCCAAAACCTCATCACTGATCGGCCTTTCTTATTTTACAAAAAACCCGGTAATAAAACTTCTTCTAGTTTGCGCGATTCATTTGTTCAGCGAGCAAAAGCGGCAAGGAAATTAAAATCGGCGGATCAGTCACATGCGGAGGCCTTAGTTCGAAATCGGTGTATCCCTTGGCCTGTCCCCGGCGAATCACTACAGGACCGGACGCCTGTCCACGAAGCGACTCTCTCGGCAATAAAAAAGTTCTCCTCTCATCTGACCACCGGAACGCGGCGGACATTACATAATAAGTTCCGTCCGGAACAGGTCCCATCCGATAAACCTGTTCATTTGTGGTCACTGTACCAGCGACTGGACGGCAATTCGGAATCGGCTTTGGAAACAAACCTACAAAAATGATACCGTCAAACGATCCAGGCTTCCCGATCCGTCCGCTTATAACGTGCGATGACTCTGTATATGGGGCGGCTTTCGGCATGTGCTGAAATTGATCAACCGCCTCCAACATTTGCTCATTCATTTTACGAAACAAAAATGGAGACATGCCGACTGAACTGGCAAATCGGGTTGAAAAGGTTCCGAAACTGTTGTAACCGACGTTCAGCACAATATCCGTGACACTGGCATCTGTCGCAAGCAACAACTTCTTGCCCTCTTCAAGCCGCAATGCCGAAAGAAACTGCCGTGGGGGGACGCCTGTAAGCCCACGAAACATTCGATTAAAATGATAAGGGCTGAATCCGGCAATTTCCGCCAGGTCATCCAGACGAATGGACTCGCCCAAATGACCTCTCATGAACATAATAGTTCGGTCGACCGCCTCCCGATGGGCGAGATCGATTTCTTGATTTGGCAAAACGACCATCCCTTTGTATTCTTCAGCTATTAATAACTTAGCCATCGGGCGCAAAAACCCTTCTAGGTCAGGCCATGGAAAATAAAAAAAACATAACTTGCCTGAACAATTCAGGCCTTGTTTTCTGTTCGCAGACCCGGATTCGTGCAATTCTCGGGTAATTTCGTGCGATAAACTCCAACTTTCGTGCAATAAATTTCATTTTCGTGCAATTATACCCCGATTTCGTGCAATCCAATGTCAAATCCGTATGGTTGATCCCTATAACTCATGAAAATCCAACAACCACAGCTTGGCGAGGCCACTTTTACCATAATCCCCTCCTCAAAGCCCGAAAAACCACCCAAATCAGTAAAAATCGTTCCGATTTCGCCGTCCGAAAGACGTTATTCCCCAGAGAAACTGCCTTCTTCCCAGCAACCCTTTCCTCACACCTCCGTTTTTTTACGAACTGCCCGAACCTCAGACCGTCCGGGGAAAACATCCTTCATCGCATTTAACTCAGTCAAAAAAATGTGGGCCCCCTGAAATTTATATTTTCTCAACCATAAAAAAAGACAACCTCCAGGGTTGCCCATCTGTCACTGCGCCAACCGCTCGACCCGCTCTCGGTTGGATAAGGTTTCCTCTGTCATAAATTTCACCGGCACGGGCTGATTCAACACATCATCAAAAATAAACAATTCTCTGGCCATGGAATAGTAGCCCGAGTATTGTAGTCCAGTCGTGATCGAACCTCGATCCAATACTGACCGATAATACGATTTAGCATTGCTAAACAGCCCGTTTAACAAGGAATAATCCTCTGTTAAGGGTAAAATGGGATTAATCACCTTAAGTTTATCATCCGCATGAGCAACAATTGCATCACTCACTTCCTTGAGGTCTTCTGCAGTTGCCCCGGTTGACCATGCTTTAGCATGGCCAATATCCCCTAACTTTTTCGGGTGAACAACGGATCCGTCTTGTTTCAGATAAAAATCATTTCCAATTTCGTCCAAACCGTTGAGGATTTTTTGCTCGGTATCGTTAATTCCGTTTTGATAGACATGCTCATAAACCTTTTTGTAGCGTTTTCCGCTCATGATTATAATTTTATGATCCTTCCGCTGATACTGGGGCCCGATTACCTTTACACTATCCTGCACCAGGACATCCACATCGTTGCTGTTGAAATCTGAAATCATCTGGTCGGCTAACTTCAACCGTTCCCGAAAACCGGGATCCTCACTGTAATGCTCCAAAAGAAACGGTTGGCTTTTGATATACTCCTGAATGCCGCCGGGTAATTTGTCAAATGATGTTCGAATCTCTCCCGTTAACTTTTTCTTTCCCTGATCGGGTTGCTGAATAGTGGTTTGTGATCCGAATTGGATGGAGAACTTCACATGCTCACTCCTTGAGAGCACTTGATTCACCAAATACAACCTTTTGAGGCCTTCCAGATAGGACTGGTAATTTTCTTTAAGATTCCCTTCCTTCTTCACCTGCCTCAACATGTTAATCGTTTCGTCCAAATATTTTTCCAAAGTTGGACTGTACTTTCCGGTATAGCGCTGCGCCTCCAGAATCCTTTGTATTTTTCCGACCGCAGCATTCATGAGTTTCTCCTGGTATTGCCGGAGAATTTGTTTGCTTAGCCCTCCAGCCTTTTCTTTGGCAACGGCTATTTTGCTTAAGGACAATTCCGTGCCTCCTGCAGCGATGAAATTTTCTTTCATGATCAGGACCCCTCGGCCCGCAACCTCGCCGATTAACGCACGGATTAACGGCCTTTCCTGAAACGGCAAAAGTGCAGTGTCTACCTCTTTTCCGTCTTTCGCAACCACGCGCGAAGTCATTATTCCTTTATCACTGATCGATACGCCGTTTTCATAAGACTTAACTTTTGTTGAAGCTCTCTCGCTGTCTTTAATATACTTTTCCCGTTGTTTGAACGGCAAATCGGTATTGAACTCCCGGTCGATTTTCTTCAAGATCGCGTTATGAATGACAATTCCATCATCTCTAGCCGTGTCCAGGGCTTTTTTCTCTATCGAAGCTGTTTGATCCTGAACAACATCTGCTTTCAACGTTGCTTTATCTGTAGTTGCACCAGTATCTAAAGCCGAAGACTCCGCCATGTCAGCAGCCGAATTTGCATCGCCGCCCCGTGAGCGACCTCCTTCACTCACGGCATACAAAGTTCCGACAACAAGTAGAAGTAAACACACAGCGACACTCGCCACTGGCTTGAATGACCGTGCAAACCATTCCGCCAGGCGAAACGATGGTCTTTGCCGTTCTCTTTTAAGCCGCTCCCGAATTTTATGTTTATTACCTTCGGTAAACACATCGCCTTGAAACACCGTGCGATCCATACTTTTCTTCAGATCCTTCAACTTCTCTTCCATCACTGCTCCCCTCCTTCGTATTTTTCTTTGAGCAGCAGTCTTCCTCTATGTAATCTTGTCTTGACAGTCTTTTCGTTCATTTTCATTAGGCGGCTGATCTCCTTGACGGCAAATCCTTCATAATAGAACAAAATTAAAATTTCGCGGTATTTGATAGGCAGTGACAGGACAAAACTCGTCAATTGACGGTCCTCATCCAACTTTAAAAATTCTTCCTCCGTGGAAAGCGCATTTTGCTGGGAAGAGTTGTGCTGAATAGATTCAACCAACCGGCCGGTGGCCTTGGCTTTCCCGAGAAGATCTTTACTTCGATTCACTGTAACGCGATATAGCCATGTTTTTATGGATGAATGACCCTTAAATGTTTTTATTTTCCTATAACAAGTCACAAAGACCTCCTGTGTAACATCCTCCGCCAATGCCCAATCTTTCACGTAGGTAAAAGCGAGTTGGGTTACACTGCGGCCGTACTCATTCATTAAGATTTCTACGATTTCCTCTCTATCCGCGGATCGCCTGTTAACGCCTATTTCGATACCGGATGTAGAATGCTCTTGGTTGTTCATCCGGAACCCCCCATATTTGCTTTCACTCCTTAGACGTACATCATGCGGAACAGGTTTCAAAAAAAAATAAAACCTCCATAAAAAGGAGGCCGTTACTTCTTGTGCCACGGTTTGAAATGGCGGATTTTTCCCAACAATGCTTCCGCATCCCCATCAAACGTAAGCGCGCGATCATCTACATAGACAATGGCAGGGACTTTTTCAAACGTCACATCATCCACCTCAATTTTATGGTCATCCAACCAGCGCCTCGTCGCCTCCATCCCTTTCTTTTCCCGGCAGCGCGAGGAAACCACCACAAGACGATACTTTCTCCGCAATTCCCCAATCGCTTCCCGAATGCCCTCAACCGGCGGATCAGGGATCACATCAATGCCCTGCCACCCGCTGAAATAACTGTGGATGACCCCGTCAAAATCCAAAACGATCGTCGGTTTTCCCTTCATCTTTCTCACCTCCGGGTTTAGCTTGCCCAGCCCTCGAAACGAAAAACCCTTTGGCAATGTCTACAATCACCGTAAAAATTGTTCAAAACGGGTGGATTTTCCTCGAAACTCATTCATAATGAAAAGGAAAGAGGAAGCGGAATCTTAAGGAGGATCACCAATTGGGAGAGAAAAGGAATTTTAAAGAACTTAAAAAAATCCTGAACGAAGGTGAGCAAATCGAAAGAACCATTGTGGCCTGGTATGACCACCATCAAGGAGTATTAGCCATAACCGATAAAAGACTCCTTTTTGTTGGTAAGGGGCTTCTTTCAGGGCTTACCGTTAAAGACTTGCCACTTGGAAAAATCATTAATGTCGATTATCAAATTAAATCAATGGAAAGTTTTTTTACAATACACGGTTCCGGTCACAAAATAGAATTTGACGGCGTTATAGGATCAAAAGACAAGGTAAAAGACTTTGTTGAACATCTTAATTCCAAAATTAACAAGCATGGTCATGCGAAAACAAAAAATGATGATTTTATCTCGAAGCTCGAATGACTAGCCAAGCTAAAAAAACAAGGCATCCTTACAGAAGAGGAACTTCAAACGCAAAAGAAGAAAATACTAAACGAGTCATAAGGCTTTTAAAGGGCTTTATGACTCACAGCACTTAAAAATGATTTTTATTTTACCATTCCAAAGTTCCTTTAACATCGCCGAATACCCTGTCAATATAGGCTTGCTCTTCCTTTTCGTTCAAAAGGCCGGTTGCTTTGCCGAGTGTACCGTCCTCAATGCTCCAAAGTTCATTATGCTGCTCATCAGCC
>DASVCO010000070.1:0-15042 GCA_036381575.1 Caryophanales bacterium | reverse complement strand
AACAACTTGAACAAGCTGTTGCAGAGGAACAAACTCTGGATATGCTTTATGATAAACGGCGGGGAGAAGATCCAAGTGAACGGCGTATTGATCCTTATGGTCTGGCTTATCGAGAAAGGTTTTGGTATGTAATCGGTTTTTGCCACCTTAGAGAAAGGCTGCGAACGTTTCGCGTTGATCGGATTCGCCATTTATCACCTGCCGGTTTGTTTTTCAAACGCCCAAATGGTTTTTCGATCCGCGATTATATCGATCAACAGTGGAATTATAAATGGGAGGCGGAGGAACCGACTGTTAAAGTTCATATCAGCGGAAAACCAAACATCATCGATTACTTGTGTCATTATTTCAATCATTGCCTAGTGGAACGCAGAGATGACGAAGCTTATTTCAAAATCAACGTTGATCGAGCAGACAATATGTTGCCGGAATTCCTTGTTTCATTCGGCACAAGTATTCAAGTATTGGAACCAGGGAATTTGAGAACGGCAATGGCGAAAGTGGCTCACAAACTTGAAAAATATTATGAAACAAACGACCTCCCCTGACAGGGTTTGTCAGGGGAACTGCTCTATAATTGAGCTGTTCCACCAAAAGGGTTTTTTGACCATCTGTTGAAGAATTCAAGGACTATATCACTGGAGGTTGTTATGGTGTTGAAGCTATTTCAATATAATTGGCAGGTTCGTGAAGATTGGTTTGCATGGTGTGAAGATGTTCCGCAAGAGGAGCTGTTAAAGAAACGAGTGGGTGGGCCGGGCAGTATTCTGTACACTTTGTTTCACATCGTGGACGTTGAATACAGTTGGATTTGCGGTTTGCAAGGGAAACCAGAACCTGAGGAACCACCATTTGAGGATTTTTCCACATTGCAAAAAGTTAGGGATCTCTCAAAGCAATATTACTCGGAAGTCGAACCATTTGTCGCATCATGGACAAGTGATATGGAAAATCTGAAGCTCATGGACACCAATTCCAAAGGCGAAACGATCAGCTTCAAGTACGGAGAAATTATGCGCCATGTCATTGCTCACGAAATCCACCATATAGGCCAATTATCTATATGGGCGCGTGAAATAGGAAAGGAGCCGGTGACAGCGAATTTTATTGGAAGAGGATTGTTTGAGGCTTGAAAAAACCATTATACCTTTATAAAAGGAGAGCGAGAAAATGGATGTATTCGTAAACCAATATGATTGGATTCAACGAACAAGGGAATTATTGTTTCGTTATTGTGAAACCTTAGCCCCCGCAGATTATATTAAGGAACTAGAAGCATTTGGCGGGGATTCAATTCGCAGTCTCCATGTTCACGTAGCTGATTGTTATCGGGTATGGCTTGGAAATCGCGCCCTCGGGAAACCACTTCCTAAAATAAAACTGGAGTCTGTTAACAATGTCCAGGAAATGCGCGAAGTTTTTAAGAAAACGGATTCCCTGGTTGAGGAATTTCTGAATGCATTTAAAGACAAATGGGAGCAAACCGTTCAAGTGGTCTGGGAAGAAGAAAGGGTCGAATTCACGGGGTTATGGCTTTTTACACATACCGTTACCCATGAGTTTCACCATAAAGGACAAATTGTAAAAATGGGCAGACAACTCGGGTATATCCCGCCGGATACGGACCTCATTGAACCTATTGCGGAATGAGAAAAGAATGGCAAAAAACAAGCAGGGTTGAGCTCCTGCTTGTTTTTTATAATCCCTTATCTTTTCAATAGAAGTGCAGTTTGTATGATTGTGATGATGGCTAGGAATAGAATAATCCAGATAGAGGGATCAGCTGATTTCAGGAAATTTCCGATACTCGGAAGTAAGTTAGGAAACAAGTTTGCCAAAAGAAAGGCGATCAACGACGAAAGGCCGATCCATAACGTCCTTGTTTCAGGTTTCATCCTGTTTTCCCCCAATACATTCTAATACTCTCCCAAACTTTTCCTCCTCACTTGGAAACCGACTTTAAATCCAAATCTTATTATTAATATGGTCAAATCCACAGAAATTTATGCTTCATTTGATGACCACTTTGCTGTTATGAAGGGTTTAGAGGTCTTAAGGCGAAAGATAAGAATGTAATGTTAATTGGTTTTGCATACGGTTATTCAAGTTTGCCAGGGCAATTTTATCGAGGGAAAATAGCAGCACAGTTATCGGAAACACAAGCAAATGATTGGTTAAGTGATTGTTTCGAATTTGTTGAGTTAGCTGTAAATCCTTCGTATAAACGTCTCGGCATAGCAAGTCAATTACACGATATTTTATCAGACAACGTTGATTATAAAACATTTATACTGACGACCTGGGTTCATAATAGTCCAGCGATTAATTTATATAAAAATAAAGGTTGGGAACTCATAGTGATCATATTGATTTACTTTTGACTTTAGTTTACATAATATATATTATCAGAACCAATAAAAAACGTAAAAGTAATCAAATCCAAATTCAATTATCTCGTAATGAAAAGCCAAGTAAGGTCGCTCCTATTTTTAAAATACCTATTGCTTAAATTCAACAGGAATACTATAATACCCTTCCTATCAATCAATGCTTTCTTTATGAATTCTCCGCTGCGCTGTTTTTCGGCGCCCAACAGCTGGGACCACTTCCCCGGTTTTTCCCAACCCAAATGCCGGCATATTTGCGTAAATACATTCATATTGACCAAGTTTGATTTCATACGTTTCATGAAAAATGCCGACCGTCCCATCTGATCCGATCGAACGATTAAACCTTTTCCAGGCCTCCAAATGAAGTTCTTCCTTCGCATATCGCTCTAAATCCTCGAATGAACGCCAATACTGAACCATTGTAACGCCTCGCAAATTAAATGCTATTTCACAGTCCAAAAAACCCAATTCCGGATGCTGATAAAGTTCTTTGATCATCGGGCCCATGGCTTTTGCGGTTGGCAGCCATTTGGAGAATGCCAGGAAACGGTTAATTCTCATGCCAATGATAAAAACAACAAACGGTTCTTTTTTCTCTATCGTGTAGCGTCCGTTCTTAATATTGCTTTTCCCCATCTTCCCTCTTCCCTTCATTCTTTTTCAAATTCTCCAGAACCGAAATGCTCTCATCACACCATTCTATAACCGATTGTGTCACCTTTTTCCCGAATCTAAGGGTAAGCAAGGCGTATTCTTTATTTTTATCTTGACAGGTTTCTGATCGCAGAATTTGTTCAATTCCGTTATAAATCTTAAGCCTTTCCCCTTCATTCTTTTTGTATCTCTGTAGATGAGCGATATTGTCCTTAACCGAAATATTATCCCCGAAAAATAACTTTAGCAACAACTCATTTTTTGCTACGGGCACAGCTTCAATTGGTTTACCCAGCCACCTCTGCAGAGCTTGTTTGCCTTTTTCCGAAATTGCGTACACATTTCTGTCCGGTTTCCCATGCTGTTTTTCGGGCTGCATTGTGGCCCATCCCCGATCAACAAGTGTTTTTAAATTGGGGTAGATCTGTCCGTAACCTTCTCGCCAAAAATGAATCAGGCTGCTTTCGATCGTCTTTTTAACCTCATAACCGCTATGGGGCCCGAGGCTAAGTATCCCCAAAAGCGCAAACAGGCTTTTATTTTCCTTCGGCATTTTAAGTCCACCTATATCTTTTTGATATATATCTTATAAAGATATTATAAAGCCAACATCATAAAAGTCAACTTTTTTTGAAAGGGACGGCCTCAGCCCAAAGTCGCAGGAAAATCCCATTCTATTTATCGATGGCAGGAATCATCTTAATCGTTACAATAAACTCAATTCAAATTTTTGAAAGGATGATGCCAATTGACACGTCAAGTTGTGATGATTACCGGAGCCTCTAGAGGCCTTGGAAAAGCAGTGGCCAAAGCTTTCGCACGACAGGGAGCTGATCTTGCCATATGTTCGAGAGGAAATGAAGAGTTGTTGGCTGCAAAGACGGAATTAGAGAAGTTGGGTGCCAACGTATTAGCCGTACAGGCGGACATTTCAATATCTCGTGACATTGAGCGATTTGCTGCGGAGGCGGAAACAAGGTATGGGAAAATAGATGTTCTTATAAATAATGCCTCGGCTTTAGGCCCCAGCCCAATGCCATATTTACTGGATTACCCGAAGAAAGATTTTCAAAATGTTTTCCGTGTTAATACCGAAGGCCCCTTCCTTCTTACCCGCCGAATCGTTCCCGGTATGCTGCAACGCAGAAGCGGCGCTGTTATAAATGTAACATCAGATGCCGGACAAACCGGGTTTTCCAATTGGGGCGCTTACTCAGGTTCAAAGTTCGCCCTCGAGGGGCTCTCACAAGTATGGGCAAATGAATTGGACGGTACGGGAGTCACCGTGAACATGGTGGATCCTGGTGAAATGGACACAGAAATGCATGCTCTTGCGTTTCCGGATTACGATGAGGAACTTGCTCTTCCCGATGAGGCTACAGAGGCTTTTCTCTTCCTTGCTTCCGAAGAGGCACGACACGTTAACGGCCAACGGATTGAGGCACAGAAGTTTTCAGCAGAGGAGGCGAAAAACCAATGGCAACCCCTGCTCTGACTTTCAAACTCCCGGAATCATTAAATGCCATATCTCCGGCGGAACACAGAGGCATTCGCCGTGATCATGTACGTATGATGGTGATCAACCGTGAAAACAACCGAACTTCACATGATCACTTTCACCACCTTGGACATTATCTTAAGAGCGGAGATTTACTTGTGCTAAATAACAGCCGGACTATTCCTGCTGTATTACATGCGGAGGTTCAGCGGAATGGAAAAAGGATCGCCGAGGAAATCGAAATCCGACTTGCCCATAGAAAATCGGATGCGGAATGGCAAGTGGTTCACAAGGGTAAAGACGTCAAAATCGGAGATTGCATAATTTTTTCTGATCGATTGTCTGCTGTCGTAATTAGAACGGAAGAATCCTTTACCATTCTTCGCTTCTCGCTTTCGGGAATCTCTCTGTACAACGAAATTTACACACTTGGGGAGCCGATTCGCTATAGTTACATCAAGGAAAAATGGGGATTAGACGATTATCAAACCGTCTATGGTTCTGTTCCGGGCTCCGTCGAGATGCCGTCGGCCGGACGGCCATTTAGTTGGGAAATGCTTCTCGCTCTGCGGAAGCAAGGCATTCGCCTGGCCTTTCTCACGCTTCATACCGGATTAAGTGATTTATTGGACGGCCGAGAAGGAGCTCATATCAATACTGAAGAGTATATTCTCCCAGCCGAAACTGTTGAGGCTGTTAAGAAAACAAAAACAGAAGGCGGAAGAGTTATCGCTGTAGGAACAACAGTTGTCCGTACGCTGGAAACCGCAGCAAATGCAGGCAAATTGGCCCCATCCAGCGGTTGGACAGATCTTTACATTCATGAAAAATATCCATTACGCATTACCGATGGCCTGATTACAGGATTTCATGAACCGGAAGCCAGCCACCTTGACTTACTATCAGCTTTTCTTGATAAGGATCGTCTTTACGATAATTATCAAAGAGCGATTGTTGAAAAATACCTCTGGCATGAATTTGGAGATATTAATGTAATTATATAGTCTTTAAAAAAAGCTTGAGACAAACCTGCTTCTTGCGAATCTTAGCCTTTTCCTCCAATTCGTTACAAAGTGTTTTGTAACATTTTCACAAGATATTTTATTAAACCGGAACGTTGTCCCGTTTGTAACTTATGAATCCTGGGTACAATGGAAAAAGAATTAATGAAAGCCTGACTTTTTAATTTAAGGAGGATTTTATGCCTGCGGTAACTGATAATGCAACAACTCGCTCTGCATACTTAAGTCGCAATATTTGGTCAGGCTTTCTGTTTGGTCTCGGCATTGCGGCTTTTATAGATGAGACAGTTTTTCATCAACTACTGCATTGGCACCATTTTTACGACAAGTCCACAACCGAGGCTGGGCTGATTTCGGATGGTTTGTTTCACGCTTTTAGTTGGTTTGCAACAATCGGGGGATTATTTATGTTGGCAGATCTTCGCCGACGAAACGCGTTATGGCTCCTAAGATGGTGGGGAGGCGTTTTCCTCGGTGCGGGTGGGTTCCAGTTATACGATGGGACCATCCAACATAAACTCATGCGGATCCATCAGATTCGTTATGTTGAAAATGTTCTTGTCTACGACCTGGTATGGAACCTTTTGGCTGTTTTAATGATTATTATTGGCTTTATTCTTGTTGTTCGCACACAGCGCAAACTACAACAAGTAGAAAAGGAGTCCCCAAATGAACCATAACCCTATGCCTCCCGATAGCGGGCTTCCTTTTCAACTTATGATGACATTACCCTTTGCGATCGCGTTGGTTATGTATATAGGCGCTGCAATTACATCCAATCGTTACAGTCACCTTCGAAAATGGCCGTTACGCCGTTATGTTTTCTGGTTCTCCGGAATTCTTTGTGCTGTTACAGCGGTGGTTGGCCCCCTGGCGAATCGCGCACACATGGATTTTACAGCGCACATGATCGGTCATTTGCTTTTGGGAATGCTTTCTCCACTTCTGCTGGTGCTTGCCGCACCTATGACGCTTATCCTGCGAACACTCAAAGCACCTGCAGCTCGTCGTCTTTCCCTTTTATTGAAAAGCTGGCCAGTACGTGTTCCGAGTCATCCCATGGTTGCCTCTATTCTCAATATTGGAGGCCTATGGATACTCTATACTACGGACCTGTACGCTGCGATGCAACAAAACATTTTCTTACATCTAGTAGTTCACTTTCATGTTTTCTTAGCAGGGTATTTCTTTACCGTGTCGATGATCTATATTGATCCAATAGCCCATCGATTTAGTTTTGTCTATCGTGCCGCAGTGTTGGTGATTGCCTTAGCGGGCCACGGCATTTTATCCAAGTACATTTATGCTGAACCCCCTCCTGGCGTACCTAAAGAACAGGCCGAAATTGGTGGCATGCTAATGTATTATGGCGGTGATGCTATAGACATTGTTCTTATTTTCATCCTTTGCCTGCAATGGTTCAAAGCTACCCGAACTCGGAATGTCGATCTCCATGGGGCAGTAAACTGATATAAAACGACGGAACCAGGCAGTCCCATCATATCAATATATATTCTTCCCACGTTTTTACGGGTAGTGACAGCTTAACTGGTACTACCTCTAGATCTGGGGAAAAGCCCGATCCTTCTTCTATAAAAGATCAAAAAAAATCGCCCCGGTTGGAGCGATTATCAAGAATTCAGGCTTCCACATCAAATTGCTGAAAGACATGATCTTCGTGAACAGGATAAATCTCTTCACCTGCTACACCATTTATAATCATCTTGTTTCGGTAAACAGCAAGACCCAGGTTCGTCGTACCGACCCCATGGGAATGGGAGATGCCGGTATGGCTGAATATTTGATTGGAACCTTCATGCTTCAGCTCAAGACGATAATCCTGTGTGATTTTGAAACGTCCCTGATCATCATAACCAATCCATTCGTCCATATCCTCCATGAACTTCGGGATGTTAGGTTTGTACCCTGTGGCTACAATGACAACTTCACTTTCGTGTGTGAAATCCACTTCCTTTTGCCATTGCGTACAGTTGAGAGTGTATGTACCTTCGTCACTATTGCCCTGAATGCCATTAACTTTCGTCAAAGGCCGCAACCGGACATCAGGATTCTTCCCGGCTACCGTTTGTTCGTAAAGAAGATTATAAATATCATTGATCGTATGGGCGCTTATACCCTTATATAACAAATCTTGTGTAGGAAAGATTTCATCCCTTTTTTCCTGGGGGAGGCTGTAAAAATAATTGACGTAATCAGGCGAGAAATGCTCCAGGCTTAATTTCGTTTCTTCCATCGGGAAGTAGCTTTTCGATCTTGTCATCCAATCCAAACTATACCCGCACTTTTCACGTTCCTTTAATAACCCTCGAAACACCTCTGCCGCGCTTTGGCCGGACCCGACGATGGTGATAGATTCCGCATCCCTGCACCTCTCTTGATGATCCAAAAACTCGGAAGTATGGAAAACATCCTTAGCCGGATACCCTTGGAAAGACTCCGGAATGAAAGGAACCGTTCCAACCCCCAGAACAAGATGACGGCCGAAACTCGATCGTATGGTTCCGGTTTCGTGGTCATGAGCTTTCACTTCAAAATATTCTTGATCCTGATGATACTGAACATTAACAACCTCGTGGCCAAACAAACAATTTTCAAGTTGATTGGCTGCCCATTGACAATAATGGTTATATTCATTTCTTGGCATTTCCATCCGCTGTAGAAAATAAAAATGATATAAACGGTTGTGTTCCTTCAGGTAGTTTAAATAACTAAAAGGGTTGGTCGGGTCAGCCATAGTGACCAAGTCCGCCAAAAAAGGCACCTGTAGTCTTGTTCCTTCAATCAGCATCCCCGGGTGCCAATCAAATTGCTCTTTTTGTTCAAAAAACAAGGCATCGACCTCAGGTACCTTTTCCAAAAGGCACGCTAGTCCCAAATTAAACGGGCCGGCTCCAACCCCGATCAAGTCATATACTTTCCCGTCATTTATACGGTGCGCTGACATTATGACACTCCTTCTGTGCTCAATCAGTCTTAACGATCATGATATTTCTCAAGTTTACATAATATAATTATAGTCAAAATAAAGTGGTTTGATCATCTTCCTGGCTGATGATTTCGCTCCAAATTTCGACCACCTCACCGGTATCATCGGTATCTAGGATGAAAGAACCATTGTTATATCGATCACTGTTTCGTAATTTCCAAGTATCAACGAATTCAATATGGCCTTTTTCAGTTTTCAACCAGATTCTTTCGTTATCTTTCACCACTTCAATGGCCGCGACCCGGTGCGGATGTTTCTTCAATTCCCTCAGAATGACAACACCCCGTTTGGCACGCGAAGTTTTCTCGAATTCCTTGCTGATGTTCATTTTCTTTACTGCTCCACGATGAGTGGCTACAAATAACCCTAAATTTGTTGCGGAAGCAGGTAAGATTTTGCCCCCGGCTACCCAGTCGTCTTTCTTCAAGTTAATGCCTTTCACTCCTGCAGCGCGCTGGCCGACTGGGCTAATTTCCTCCTCGTCAAACCATAAACCATAGCCTTTCCCGGTCGCAAGAAATATATCGTCCGATCCATCTGTAAGATAGGCTTCAATCAATTGATCGTCACCTTTTAGCCGCAAGGCCGTCAAAGCTTTCGAATGGCGTTGTGCCTTGTATTGATCAAGCTTTGTTTTCTTCACCATGCCGTTTCTTGTAATAAATAATAAAAATTGAGGTACAGTGAAATCCTGAATCGGAACGGCAGTGACAATCACTTCATCCTGGTCAATATGAACCATATTGTTCACTGGCTGCCCAAGATCTTTCCACCGAATATCAGGTAATTTATGTACAGGCAGATATAAATAGTTCCCTTTGTTTGTGAAAATCAACAGCGTATCCGTTGTATTAACTTCAAATTGGGAAAGCAAACGATCAGATTCTTTCATACCGAAATCTTCGCCATTTGAGGCGGCATAGGATCGTGGACTTGTCCGTTTAATATAACCGTCTTTTGTTACGGTTACGATCACATCTTCCGAAGCGACGACAACTTCAAGATTGATTTTCAGTTCCTCTACTTGATCCTCGATTTGGGTTAAGCGGATATCATTGTATTTTTTCTTTAGAGCCAACAGGTTTTTTTTGATTACACTGACTAACTTCTTCTCACTGTTAAGAATTTCGGTGAGTTTCTTGATCTTATCATCCAGCTCATTCGCTTCTTTCTCAAGCGTTTGAATGTCAGTATTAGTTAAACGATACAGCTGCAACGTAACAATTGCTTCTGCCTGTGGCTCGGTAAATTCAAATTGATTGATCAAATTATTTTTCGCATCGCGTTTATCTTTAGACGCCCGGATGGTATCAATGACTTCATCAAGAATAGAGATGGCCTTCATAAGGCCTTCGACTATATGACGGCGTTCTTCCGCTTTGTTCAACTCATAGCGGGAACGATTGGTGACAACCTCTTTCTGATGTTCGATATAGGCACCGAGCAGTTGTTTCAGCCCCATCAATTGCGGCGTTTTGTTGTAAATGGCAACCATGTTAAAGTTATATGTGATCTGCAAATCGGTATTTTTATAAAAATAATGCAGGACGCCTTCCGCATCAGCGTCTTTCTTTAATTCCACAACCATTCTCATCCCGGTCCGGTCTGTTTCGTCCCGAACCTCGGCAATCCCTTCGACTTTCTTGTCAAGCCGCAGTTCCTCCATTTTCTTGACAAGATTGGCTTTATTTACCTCATAAGGGATTTCGGTAATGACGATCTGTTGACGGCCGCCCTTCATATCTTCTATTTCGGCCTTACCACGGACAATCGTCTTGCCTTTTCCGGTTTCATAAGCTTTTCTCAAACCGTCTTTTCCCTGAATGATACCACCGGTAGGGAAATCAGGCCCCTTTACATGTTTCATCAGCTCCTCGACACTGCAATCAGGGTTTTCCATCATCAAAACGGCAGCATCAACGACTTCTCCCAACTGGTGAGGAGGAATATCCGTGGCATATCCGGAGGAAATACCGGTAGAACCGTTGACAAGCAAGTTAGGAAACATCGCAGGCAAGACCACGGGTTCTTTCTGGGTATCATCAAAGTTCGGAGCGAATTCCACGGTATCTTTATCGATATCTTGCAAGAGTTCCGCTGCAATAGATGATAATTTCGCTTCGGTATACCTCATTGCGGCCGGCGGGTCCCCGTCAACACTTCCATTGTTACCGTGCATTTCAATCAAAAGTTTGCGGACCTTCCACTCCTGGCTCATTCGAACCATTGCATCATAAACAGACGTATCTCCGTGTGGATGGTAGTTGCCAATAACATTTCCGACCGTCTTGGCCGATTTACGAAATGGTTTGTCGGCGGTATTGCCATCCTGATACATGGCATACAGGATTCGCCGTTGCACGGGCTTCAATCCATCTCTGGCATCAGGCAAAGCGCGGTCTTGAATAATATATTTACTGTATCTCCCGAAGCGATCGCCAATAACCTCTTCAAGAGGAAGATCCAAATATTTTTCTACGTTCGCCACTTCTTGTTCCTCCCTTATGGCTTGTAACTACGTCAATTTCGTCGTCATTAAACAAGCTGTCGATTATTCGTTCTCTTCAATAACAGCCAAATTCTCATTGTCGAGAATGTTCGTATCTTCATTGAGCCCGAATGCGACGTTGGATTCAATCCACTTTCGGCGGGGTTCAACTTTATCCCCCATTAAAACCGAAACACGCCGTTCCGCTCTTGCTACATCTTCTATATTGACGCGGATCAAGGTTCTTGTTTCCGGATTCATAGTCGTTTCCCATAACTGGTCGGCGTTCATTTCACCCAAGCCTTTGTAACGTTGGATTGTGTATCCACGGCCAACCTTTTTAATGCCTTCCTGTAATCCTTCTTCATCCCAGGCATATTCGACGATTTCTTTCTTGCCTGTTCCCTTTGAGATTTTATAGAGAGGCGGAAGAGCAATATATACTTTACCGGCCTCAATCATCGGTTTCATGTATCGGTAAAAGAACGTAAGAAGCAATACCTGGATGTGGGCGCCGTCTGTATCCGCATCGGTCATAATAACAATCTTATCGTAATTCGAATCAGCTAGATTGAAATCTGCACCGATGCCGGAACCGATGGCATGGATGATGGTATTGATTTCTTCGTTTTTGAAAATATCCGGGAGTTTGGCTTTCTCGGTATTAATAACTTTGCCGCGCAACGGCAAAATGGCCTGAAATCGGCGGTCACGCCCCTGTTTGGCCGATCCGCCGGCAGAATCGCCCTCAACGAGGTACAATTCATTGCGATCCGTTTTGCGGGAAGTGGCAGGGGTTAATTTACCACTCAATACCGATTCTTTTCTTCTTCCCTTTTTCCCGCCTCGTGCCTCTTCACGTGCTTTCCTGGCCGCTTCCCGAGCCTGAGCCGCTTTGATTGCCTTCTTGATAAGGGATTCACTGGTTTTCGGGTTCTCGCTAAGGAAGTACGTAAGCTGTTCAGAAACCACGGCATCAACCGCTGAACGGGCTTCGCTTGTGCCCAGTTTGCTTTTCGTCTGGCCTTCGAATTGCAGCTTATCCTCCGGGATTCTTACGGATATCACACCTGTGAATCCTTCGCGAATATCGTTGCCGTCGAGATTCTTGTCTTTGTCTTTTAAGAATCCGTTTTTCCGGGCATGGTCGTTGAACGCGCGAGTAATTGCCGTACGTGCCCCATGCTCATGGGTACCGCCATCCTTCGTTCTGACGTTGTTTACAAAGGAAAGGACGCTCTCCGAATACCCATCATTGAATTGAAAGGCGAGCTCTACCTCAATTTCATTTTGAATTCCTTCAAAGAACACAACCTGATGAAAGGTATCTTTCTCCGCATTTAAATATTCGACAAATGCTTCAATCCCGGTTTCATAATGAAACGTTTCCTTCTGATTGGAGCGTTCATCAACCAGTTCAATCCGTATTCCCTTCTGCAAAAAAGCAGCCTCACGCAACCGTTCACTTAAGGTATCAAAATGAAAAGTGGTTGTATTGAAGATGGCCGGGTCCGGTTTAAAATGAATGATTGTCCCGGAATCGCGGCATGTCCCGATATTTTCTAACGTAGTAGCCGGTTTTCCCCCGTTTTCGAATCGCTGTCGAAATACATTGCCGTCACGTCTGATTGTGACCTCAAGCCACTCAGAAAGCGCATTAACAACGGACGCTCCTACACCATGAAGACCGCCGCTTGTTTTGTAACCGCCGCCCTGGCCGAATTTGCCGCCGGCGTGTAGAACGGTCATAATAACCTCGATTGTCGGCTTCCCGGTTTTGTGCATGCCTGTCGGCATTCCCCGTCCTTTATCGGTTACGCTGACACTGTTGTCTTTGTGGATCGCAACTTTTATGTAATCACCGTAGCCGGCAAGTGCCTCATCCACGGCATTATCTACGATTTCATGAACAAGGTGGTGAAGGCCTCGTGCATCAGTACTGCCAATATACATGCCTGGCCGCTTTCGTACAGCCTCCAATCCTTCCAACACTTGAATCGCATCATCATTATAATCAATCTGTTTCACTGCCACCCTATTCTGCCCCCTTCGACACTGCTTCAATAAATAAGTATATCAGAACATCTGTTTCATGAACAGATCCACCCTCGCCAATATAAGGTTCTTTATCTATTTTATCTTTTTTTCAGCGTTTCGCAAACCTGCCTATATTATGAACCAGGAAAAACTTAAAGTAAAAAAACCTCATCTGAAAATGATGAGGTTAAATACCAGCCATAGCATGTTCAACTTTAATGCAACGATCCATAATAACCGTCACATTATTGTCTTTAAGCAAATCATAAGCTTCCTGATTGGATACCCCCAGCTGTGCCCAGAAGACATCTGCTCCGATTTCAATGGTTTGACGGGCCAGATCCGGCAGAAACTCACTGCGGCGGAATATATCAACTATATCAACATGTCCTTCAATATCTTCTAATGAATCCACAGCTTTTACACCAAGAGCCTCATCAATCTTTGGATTAACAGGAATGATTTCGTAACCGGCCTCCTGCATAACCTTCGATACTCCATAGGAAGTGCGATCCGGGTTATCAGACAGTCCCACTACCGCGATACGTTTTTTGCTTTGTAAAATATCTTTGATTTCATCACGACTCGGGTTTTCAATCGCCATATTGATCACCTCTCTAAGTAAGACGATAAACCTCTTTGTACTTATTTTCAAGGTAATCGATTAAATACTTGGCGTTTAGCCCTTCCCCGGTAACATCTTTCAAGATTTCAATCGGTTTTTTCATTTTGCCATACTGATGAATATTTTGGGTCAACCAGTCTTTCACCGGCTTCAAATTGCCTTCAGCCAGTAACTCATCATAGTTGGGCAAATCTTTCAGCATAGTGTTTTTGAATTGCGCTGCATACATATACCCCAGGGCATAGGAAGGAAAATAACCGAATGAACCACCGGCCCAATGCACATCCTGAAGAACACCATGAGCGTCATCTTCAGGAACGACCCCAACGTATTCTTTCATTTTCTCGTTCCAGACCTTCGGCAGGTCCTTTACTTCGATTTCATCGTTAAACAAGCCTTTTTCAATTTCATAACGGACCATAATGTGAAGAGGATAAGTCATTTCGTCAGCTTCAATTCGAATCAAAGACGGTCCGGCAACGTTGATGGCGCGATAATAATCTTCAAGTTCAACGCTGTCGAATTGTCCGTCGGCATACTTCTTAAGCAAATCGTAATGGCATTTCCAAAACGACGGATGGCGTCCAACAAAGTTCTCCCAGAAAAGCGATTGTGATTCGTGAATGCCCATCGAAGCTCCATCAGCCAGAGGAGTGCCGGTGAGCTCTTTCGAGATGTTTTGCTCATAAAGCGCGTGGCCGCCTTCATGGATGGTTCCGAAAACAGCCGTCCTAAAGTCATTTTCGTCATATCGGGTGGTTACACGAACATCTCCGGGATTCAAGCCTGTCGCAAACGGATGGACTGTTTCATCCAGACGGCCAGCTTCAAAGTCATAACCCATTTCTTTTAAAATATCAAGGCTGAAATCACGTTGTTTGCCCGCAGGAAACGACTTGAACAAAAATGAAGTTTCCGGTTGATCTTTAGCCTCTGTAACGGCCTTCACAAGCGGTACAATATGTTCCCGAACCTGTCCGAAAACCCGGTCAATGACATCAACAGTAACCCCTGGTTCATATAAATCAAGCAACGTATTGTACGGATTGCCTTCATATCCCCAGTACTCAACAAAGCGTTTGTTGTAATCCACGATTTTCTCAAGATAAGGCTGGAACATGGCAAAATCGGATTTCTCCCTGGCCTCTTCCCAAACAGATTCCGCCTGAGATTGCAGAATGACAAACTCTCTGTACTCTTTCGCAGGAATTTTTGTATTCCGATCATACTCTTTTTTGCATTCTTCAACGGACTTTTTCGTAATCTCGGACAGTTCATCCTGATTTTCCGACAGCTGATCTATGTAAGATTTCATTTCATC
>DASVCO010000069.1:0-4709 GCA_036381575.1 Caryophanales bacterium | reverse complement strand
CTTCCTCACGCTTATTCCAAATAAACGCCTGAGTATGAGTGTTTTCGGAACCCGGACCCTGTATGTTTATTTATTGCACGGTTTCATTATACAAGCGATGAGGCATTCCATCTCAGACAGCACTTTCGATGCTTTATCGGGGCATATTATTTTATTGGTTGCGGCGGCATTGATCATTTCATGTGTGCTATCAACCCGAATTACGAAGAAATTCACAAGGCCGTTGGTTGAATTGCGAGCTTAGAACGGGGGAGCTTCCCTCGTTCTTTTTATTTTTGGTGCAAAAGTACTGATTTCCAAAATGAACCTTTTGACGCAAGGAGACGGCTGCGTGGATGTCGAAATTTATCATACAAACAAGACACGGGTGGAAATCCGTGAAAATCATGAAGGGGAGGATCACCATGCGATTGAAACATGTTGTTCATCGTTCTGTTCAATGGGGAACTGCAGCCGCACTTACCTTGGGAATTGCTGCACCCGGGGCTTTGGCCAGCACAGTACCGGGCCCTTCCGATCACGTTCAGCCGGGAAGTTATATGACTTCCGAATCTTCGGCCATTGCTCCGGCACATGCCGTAAAAAGCAAGGCGAAAAGCCAGGCAGAACCGAAAAAAGAAGTTCTTGGGCCAACTGATCCCTCATACAACATGGACGTCTTTTACGACAAGGACAGCCATACCATTACGGGGTCGATGAGTGTGACATTCAAGAACAATCTCGACAAAACATTGAACCATGTTTATTTTAACTTATGGGATAATGCCGAGGTTTTCACATCCAACGGGGGAGGGATCTCCGTCAGTAATGTTAAGGTTAATGGCGAGAAGGCAACATTTGACGTAAATGGCGTACATCTCGATATCTCAAACCTGTCATTGCCGGAGAATCAGCCGGTTACGGTGCAAATGAACTTTGATATTTCTGTTCCGAACCAAATGGACCGCTTCGGATGGTACAACACCACGGTTTCACTCGGGAACTGGTTCCCGATTTTGGCCGTCTATGATGAAGAGGGCTGGAATCTCGATCCCTATTATCCATACGGCGAATCTTTCTACTCGCTTACAAGTGAATTTGACGTAACGGTCACCACGGATAAAGACGAAGTAATCGCGGCAACCGGCCGGGAAATCGGCCAGCCGGAAATTCACGACGGGCTGGCGACACATCATTATAAGGCACACCAAGTTCGGGATTTCGCGATGGAAATGTCCACGGATTATATGGCGAAATCCGCACAGGTCAAAAATGTTGATGTGAATGTCTACTACACGGAAGCTCAGGCAAAATACGCCGATTCGCTGCTTGAAGCCGGAAAAAGAAGCATTCGCCTATTCAGCGAGAAATTCGGCAAATACGCATGGCCCGAACTCGATATCGCCAGCATGAAAGGCTGGTTCGGCGGCATGGAATATCCGCAGTTGGTCATGATCAGCATTGTCGGTGATCCTTCGCAGGGATGGGCAAAATCGGTGACAGCTCACGAAATCGGGCACCAGTGGTTCTACGGAATGGTTGGCGACAACGAGTATGATGAGCCGTGGCTCGACGAATCGTTTGCTGCATTTTCAGCAGCGCTTTTCGACGGAACGCTTGATCAGTTGAATACGGCGCCGCCGGATGAACCTTACTACCACCTGTCTTCTTCGGTCTCCGACTTTACCGCGCATGCGCGTGAAGGAGGCATCGGTGCTTACTATTATACGATCTACGATTATGGTTCGAGAACGTTAAACGATTTACGCATGTTGCTCGGCGACGAAACCTTTTACGCCGCTATGCATCAGTATTTTAAGGAAGAGAAATTTGAGGTTTCCTCGACCGCGGAATTCATCCATATCATGGAGAAGGCAAGCGGCCAGGATCTTTCCGAGTTTTTCAAGAATCATAGAGTCTACGTATCAGACCAAAATTAATTTTGCCCCCACAGCCTGCCGGAATTCCTCCGGCGGGCTTTTTTCAATTGCCGCAAGAGACAAATTCTTTTAAGATTGAGAGTAATATAGAAAATGGGGAGAGAAAGCCATGTTGATTGAAATGGAGAATGTCAGCTTAAGGCGCAATCAAAAAATCATTGTCCAGAACATAGACTGGAAGGTTGAGAATGGACAACACTGGGCAATTCTCGGCATGAACGGAGCAGGGAAAACAACTTTGTTGAATCTGGTCTGTGGCTACCTGTACCCGACCACCGGCACGATCAAAGTGTTCGAAAAACAATTTGGCCGTTATCCGCTAAATGAACTCAGAAAGGAAATCGGCTGGGTCAGCTCGTCTTTTTCAGAAAAAATGAGGCATCATTTCAACAATACAGGGCTTGCAATCATCCTGAGCGGGAAATTCGCTTCCATTGGGCTGTATGAAGAGCCGGCGCCTGCGGATATTGAAACAGCACTGGAGATTATGAGCCAACTTGGCATAGAAAAATTGCAAAACCAATCCTACGACAGCATGTCCCAGGGTGAAAAACAGCGCATCTTGATCGGCCGGGCACTAATGGCTTCGCCAAGGTTGTTGATTTTAGATGAACCCTGCTCCGGACTGGACTTTCTGTCAAAAGAACAGTTGTTGACAACAGTTGAACAACTAGCCGAACAACAGAAAACCACCATTCTGTATGTCACCCATCAAATTGATGAAATCCTGCCGATTTTCACGAACACGTTATTGTTGCGCGAAGGGGAGATTTTTTCGCAAGGTCCAACCGATGAACAACTTACTTCGAAAAGGTTATCTGATTTTTGCCGAACACCCGTAGAAATCGGTGAGGCCAATCATCGATATTCCTTGAAAATACAAACCAAATAGATTTTAATCAATACCGAAATTGCGCCTCCACTGAAGCCCGAATGACAATTTGTCCGGATTCAATGGGGGTGGATACACTTTGTTCCGCTAACGCAAAGGTTTGGACGGGATGTGGCATTTCACCTGTTTCCTCCACAACTTTTATAGGAGTGGAGTCAAATGGAACATTTAATGTCTCCGCAATCGTCCGGGCTTTCTTTAATGCATTATTCAAGGCGTCACTGAGCGCTTGCCGATAATATTTTTGTTGATTTTCAACCGTAAATTCGATATTGGAAACCTGATTCACACCATTTTTTACAGCAAGGTCAATAATTCGCCCGGTTTGATCAATATTTTTCATTGTAACGGTGATCGTATTTGTCACCTGATAACCCCTGAATACCTGCTTCCCATCGACATAATCATACCTGGGATTGATTGTATAAGCAGTGGTCTGTATATTTTCCCTTGGAATGCCCGCCTGCAGGAGAGCCTGAATCACCTGATTCATTTTATTCGCATTTTCCTGTTGAGCCTGACTTAGCCGTTCGTTTTCTGTCATAACTGTTAACTGTATACTTACGGTGTCAGGTTCGACTGATAGGCTGGCCTCCCCATTAACAGTCATCACACGGGAAAGTTCTTGCCGATACGGTCCCTCATAAGGATAGTACATAATGATTCCACCCTTCACCATTCTTCCTTGTAATACATATGCAGAACCTTTTCATAAAAGTCGTATCCTGGGTGTTCGATATTTTAAAGGAATCGTTGTAAAAAGCGGATCATCTGCGAAACGGTAGTCAATGGGAAGTTTTGGCGAGGAAATCTGTGATTTCTTGGCTCATTTGTTTGTCATGATCAAACATCATGGCATGCTCGGATCCGGGGATGATTACGGTTTTGCAAAAAGGGAGATCGGATTCAACCTCTTGAATCAATGCAAGTTTTTTGTTGAGATCTCCTTCTATTTCCGCTGGCAGGAACAGAACCGGGCATTCTACAGTTTTGTACCAATCTTGCAGACGAACGTCATACAGGTCAGCCACGATTTCTTTTATCGTGCTTTGTTTCGTGATAAAAGTTACGTTACCATTGTCCAGTTTTCGTGGTTCATAGCTTTGCATGGATTTCTCTCGTGCATCATTCCAGGGCAGCCAATTTTCTTTCATGTATTGAAGAAGTGCCTCTTGGGACTCAAATTCAGGCTCCGGCTCGGCAAAAATTTTCGCGATATGTTCTTTCTTTGATTCTTCATATAATCCGCCCGGGCCGGAGTGATTGACGAGCCCTCCTTCTGAGTTCACTAAAGAAAGCACTCTCTTGGGCCAGCGGGACGCTAAATAGGTTCCCACATCGCAGCCATAGGAACTGCCGACGATATGGGTTTGCTCGATTCCCAAGACATCCAGCACACCGAGTACATCTCGCGCAACCGTGTCAATGTCGTATCCTCCCTCAGGCTGATCCGATTTCCCATGCCCGCGCAGATCGATCGCAAGCACACGATAATTCCTGGTAAAAGAAGGAATGATTTTGTTCCATATGTCCAGCGTTCCGCCTAGATAATGCAAAAACAAAATTGGCGTTCCTTCTTTGCGGTATTCTCGTATATTCAATGTAATTCCATTAGTCCTCAGATTCATTGTCCATCCCCTTCTTGTTCTTTTTTTATTAGCCGAATGTTTTGCTCATGCTCCGCCTCCATGCCCCTCGGGAACTTTACATCTTTCCAAAGGCTTTCAAGTTCGGGCTTCTCCGCTTTTCTTAAACCTCGAATGTAACCCAGCGATTTCTGTTGCCGGTTTTTGATCTCACTCGTGTCCTCGGTCACATGGCCGTGCCCTGTTACTAGCAGCCGAACATCGTGGTTGGCGAGAATCTCCTCAGTTTTTAATAAGGTCTCCTCGTAGGCG
>DASVCO010000068.1:0-10471 GCA_036381575.1 Caryophanales bacterium | reverse complement strand
GGTCATGTCTTTCTTATTTTTGATCCTGTATTTCTTTCTGCCTTTTTCCGTTTTGGTCACGGACGCCTCTGAGAGGGGCGCCTCCGCATATTTGATTTCCAACTCATCACTTTGGGCCTGCGCACCGTCCAATTCCAATTCCACATACAAAGCCAACGGATCCAATCCTGTCGGAAACCATTCCTCATTCTCCAAATCCAGATCCACGCGGAACCCGATCCAATCGAAATCACGGGAGCCAAAGCCGTATCGGGCTGACAAATCTCCCCGCTTAACGCTTTGAACCTTGATTTTCCTCTCGAAACTGCCGTCTTCATTTTTGAAAACAAGCTTTCTCCTGATATCGTCCTTCTCACCGGACTTCCACAAGGGATTCAAGGCATAACCTTCCAACGTCAGGATGCCTTCTCCTGTAAAGCCGGCGCTTTCCACTTTCGCGACAACACTCTTCTCCTTGCAGCGAAAGGAGACGTTCCCCTTGATGGTCGTATAAGGAACGAGAAAATGCTCGGAATCCCGCCCATAAAAAAACAACAGTTCCAGATCCCGGTTGTTGCTCTGCAGCCGGTATTTCCGGCGGGTATCATCCAGATCCACACAAATGTACAAATCCCAAACCGCTCCTTCCAGGAGCAGTTCAGGATGGCTCGGAACATCAACTTCCGCCTCAAGTAAGTTGATTTCCCCATCCGTTTCCATAGTCCGGAAAGGGAATTCAATCTCCGCGCCGGTCGCTCTTTCCACCAGCAGCAGAATCTTCGATGTGGCTTGATTAACGGACGGGTTCAGGTGAAGCCCCGCTTGAAGATACATTATGGCGTCTCTATATCCAAGTTGGCGGAGGGTAAGATGCTCCAGCTTCTGGAAAGTTTGTCGGTCAGTCATTGAAAGGTACTCCTCTCACCGCCGGTGAATCCATCAGGCTTTGCCCGCTGTCCAAATACTCGACAAGATTACGGCTTGAGGCGCCGTTGGAATAATGATTCCATTTCCGGGCGAAAGCCTCGATTTGTTGAAAATCAAAGTCATCGCTTTTGATTCGGCCGATGATGTCCGGCGTTGTATGGGCTACGGGACCGGGAACCAGTGACTCATATTCACCAAGGCACCCTCTTTGATCCTCGTAATCCTCCAGGTCAATCGGGAAGAAGATCATAGGTTTATTTAACAAGGCATACTCGTAAACAATCGAAGAATAGTCCGTTATCAGATAATCGGTCATTAGCAGCAGTTCATTCACATCCGTGTGCGAAGAATAATCATAGATAAATCCAGGATAAGATGATTCATAATCAGTCCGATGTTTAATAGACGGATGGAACCGCAATAGCAGGATATACTCTTCGCTGAGTTCCCTGTACATGGTATCAAGATCCAAATTCATTTCGAAATGATCCAGCTGATGATCCCTGAAAGTCGGCGCATATAAAATTACCTGTTTGTCGCGGAAAGCCGGGTTGCGGCTCACCAGTTTACTGATCGTTTCCCGTTGCCGTTTCTCGTCATAAAAAAGGTCGGTTCGCGGAATTCCCGTCCTCAAAATGCTTTCGGACGGCAAATCAAATGCCTCGGTAAAAATCCCGGCCATTTCCTCAGAACCGACAATCACTTTGTTGAATTTTTTGTAGACCTCGGTGAACCTTCGCTGTGCTTTCTCGGTCCGATTCGAAATGGACTGATCCTTCAGCCCGAACTTCTTGATGGCGCCGGCAGCATGCCATAATTGGATGCACTCGGCTTCCTCCTTGAAATGGATAGCGGCCAGAACCCCGAAGTAGTTGTCCAAAATCACATATCTGGAAGTGGCCAAGTGGTAAATGGCTCTCAACATATCAACGATATTCAAGGTTTCAAAGGCCGCGGTTTTCGCCTGGTCAAGCCCGCTTAAGTCATATTGGCAAGTGTCTTTGTACAAGAACACAATCTTGAAAGGTTCTTCCCGACGCACCATTTCCTGATAAACATAAAGGCTGTTCTGCCCGAATGAAACGAGGAAGGTCACTTTGTTCCTCACCGGAAAGGCTTTAAAAAGGTTGAAAACCCCTTTAAAGACCAGCAAATACAGTGAGATCAAGCATTCCTTAACCATTTCGGACAGAGAGCAAATCTCGCTTAATCTTAGTCGAAGAGATCCCGACCGTTCTTGGCAGGTAAATCACTTCGCAATGTTTCTTAAGAAAATCAAAGTGACCTTTCCAGTCATCTCCCATGACAAACACATCAATGTCATGGCCGATCACGTCTTTCTCCTTTTGTCCCCAATTCTTCTCGGGAATCACTTCATCCACATAACGGATCGATTCAAGAATCATCTTCCGATTCTCATAACTGTAATAGGCTTTTTTATTCTTGATCGCATTGAATTCATCTGTTGAGAGCGCGACGGTCAGATGGTCACCCATACTCTTCGCCCGCTGCAATAAATTAATATGTCCCCAATGAAGCAAATCAAATGTTCCATAAGTTAGAACTTTCCTCATGGCTATCCTCTCCTCCACGGAGTTGTGTATTTATTCTTCCGCTGTTTTAGTATATAACGAAATCTTCATCGCGCCTTTACTTAAATTCAACAATTCCTCAACACTTTCAGGATATGATAACATCAGCCGAATCTTTACCCAACCCTTTTGCAGGTTGTAAATTCTGGATACCTTCTCCTCTTTTTCGGGGGAATGGTATCCGTTCAGGGTCTCTTTGGACTTTTTTTCTGGCCAAATTGGCCGGATCCTTTCCTGTCCTTTGGCGAGGCTCCGTTGTTAGATTTTCTTTAGACGTTTGCGCGGACCGGTCCGTTTTGAACTTCTCCCCATCTCGGGCGGGACAGAAAGTGTCCAGGATTTCAAAGTCATATTAGTGATCACTATTCCCGATTGTTTGAAACAATAAACAATGCCGCACGGCCTGAAACATTATTCGCACCTCCGGGTTGAATCCTGTCTGTCGAAGCCTGAAATGGGCGGCACGACTGCAATCTAAAGCTTTCTACCCAACATTCTCGCCATAATCGCCTTGATGAGAAACACCGGAAGGACAGTCATTCTTTTCCATCTTGACGGACGCTGGATGAGCCGATACAGCCACTCGAGATTCAATTTCTGCCAAAATATCGGGGCTCTCTTGACCTTTCCGGCCAGCACATCGAAACTGCCTCCGACCCCTATAAATAAACCTTTCGGGAATAATTCCCGGTGTTGTGCAATCCATTCTTCCTGGCGCGGCACGCCAAGGCCAACCAGAATCACGTCAGGTTCAGCAGCCTGGATCTCCTTGAGGACCGATTGATCTTCCGGATCGAAATACCCATGGTGGTAGCCTGCTATTTTCAATGATGGAAACCGGTTGTCTACCCGGTCCACCGTCTCCTCGATCACTGCAGACTCCGCACCCAGGAAATAAACAGAGTAATCCTTATCGGTACACAGGTGAAACAAACGGATCATTAAATCAAATCCGGTCAGCCTTTCCTCTATAGGATTCCCGATAATCTTCGATCCAATCACGACACCGATGCCATCCGGAATAACAAACTCCGCCGCTGTTAAGTTATCGAAATACGCCCGGTCCTTCCGGGCATGCATAATAATTTCTGTATTCGCCGTTACAACAAACGTGTTTAGGGATCGCCCCAGCCGATCATCCAGTTCACCGACCAACTCTTCCATGCTCGAATTGACAAAAGGCATCCTCATCATTTCGACTGTTTTCAGCAAGGTTATCTTCCTCATCTAATTTCTTGTGCATTTTCTCTGGGACTATCTTTAATATCCTATCATATTCTTCGAGAAAAAGAACACCGTTTTTGTCGCCTGGCCCGGTTCTTGTGTGACAAAAGAGCGACAGCAAAGGCATTAAGGTCCTTGAGATTATTGAAAAAACCGAGTCATCTTTGGCTGGAATTGACATGAATTTCTCTTTTTCGCGAGCGCTTCCCGTCCAGGCGTCCACTGCTTTCTTCCTTTTGCAGATTTTCAGGCATCTGTCCTACTCTAATTCCCTTAAACAAAAAGAGAAACTGCCCGGAAAAAAGCGGGCAGCTCCATAAAAATGAGATTAAGATTTGGCCACGTAGCCCTGGTCCTCCAGAAACTGGACGACCTGCTGGACGGAGGCTTCAAGGGACTGTTGGTCAGTTTCGACCGTCAGTTCCGGCTCAGCCGGAGCCTCGTATGGCGCGCTGATTCCGGTGAAATTCTTGATTTCCCCGCTGCGCGCCTTCTCATAAAGCCCTTTCGGGTCGCGGCGCTCGCATTCCTCAACGCTGCACTTCACGTAAATCTCTACGAATTCTTTTTCTTCCAACATTTCTCTTACGCCGTCCCGGTCTTCCTGGTATGGCGAAATAAACGCGGTCAGCACAACAGTGCCCGCATCCACGAATAACTTGGCCACTTCTCCGATGCGGCGGATGTTTTCCCGGCGATCCTCGGGCGAGAAACCAAGATTTTTATTCAAGCCGTGGCGAATATTGTCGCCGTCCAGCACATAAGTGTGAATGCCGCGTCGATGCAGTTCTTTCTCAACCTCTACAGAGAGCGTCGATTTCCCCGCCCCGGACAAGCCGGTGAACCAGAGAACCGCGCTTTTGTGGCCGTTGATTTGTTGCCGGTCTTGCTTGGATACCTTGGCATCATGCCAGGTAATATTCGTTGATTGTGAAACCATATGATCACCCTTCCTTCAACATGTGGAAGAAAAAATGTAAACATTTTTTCCGAAAATCCAAATGGTTTAGCCGATCCAGACTAACTTGACCATTGTAATCGCGACAACCATCACGATCAAGCTGAGCGGAAAACCGACCTTCATATAATCCGTGAATTTGTAGCCGCCTGGACCCATCACAATCAGATTTGTCTGATAGCCGATGGGTGTAATGAAACTGGCCGAGGCCCCAATAGCCACCAGTACAGCGAAAGCCTCGGGACTGGCCCCCACCTGTTCTGCCATGGAAATCGCAATCGGCATCATCATCAGTGCCGCCGCATTATTCGTTATCATTTCCGTGAAGATATTTGTCATCAAATAAACTATGATTAAGATCGCAATAAGACCGAAAGGCTGTACCAGCTGAACAAGGCCCGAAGCGATCCAATGGGCCGCCCCCGATTCCGAAAGGGCCGCGCCGATGCCGAAGGCACTCGCGATCAGCAACAAAACATTAAACTGGACCGACTTCTTCGCCTCTTCGGGCGTCACCACCCGAGTCAGCAGTAAAATAATAACAACAATGCTCATCGCCTTGAACATGGACAAAACATTTAACGTGACCAGCAAGATCATCGCAACGAGCGAACCAATCGCGATCAAGCCTTTTTTCGTATCTTCCTTTGTTAGAAATGGATTCCCCATCGGCGTGACAACGTAAAAATCATTGAACAGATTCTTCCTCTGCTGAAAATCCGAACCCGCCAAAAGCAATAACGTATCGCCGGGGCGCAGTACAATGTCACCGATTTTCCCTTGCACCCGTTCATTGTTGCGATGAACAGCCACTACAGCCGCGTCATATTTCCCACGAAACTTGGTGTCCTTGATTTTCTTGGAAAGCAACGTCGATTGATGAGAGATCACAACCTCTATCAACTCGGTACTGCCATTTTTCAGCAAATCTAGTGACAAATCAGCACCCGGATCGAGCCGGAGCCCTTTTGTGTTCTGCAAATCCGCGATGGTTGAAACGTCCCCTGTAAAAATCAATCGGTCATTCGCTTGCATCACCGTTGTCGATTTAACGGGCGAAAGCCGTTCATCGCCACGAATAATCTCGATCAGGAAAAGCCCCTTCAAGTTACGGAGCCCGGCTTTCTCGATTGTCTTTCCGATATGAGGATACTGCGGCTCAACAATCATTTCTGCCAGGTATTCGCGGCTGTTAGCCTCGACCGCATCAGTTAACGCGCGGTGATTCGGGAGAATCCGATAGCCGATGGTCACCAGATAAATCAAACCGAGAATCGCGACCGGCAAACCGACAATCGCCAGTTCAAAAATTGAGAAACCGTCATAATCGCGACTGGTCAACCAACCGTGTACAACAAGGTTCGTCGAGGTTCCCATCAAGGTCATCATTCCACCCATAATCGTCGCATATGACAGCGGAATGAGAAATTTGGACGGTGAAATATCGTGTTCCCGGCACCATTTTCGCACAAATGGCGTGAACGTCACTACAATCGGCGTATTATTCAAAAAGGCCGACATCCCCGAAATCGGAAGCATCATTTTTAACAATGATTTCCTCGGGCCTGACCGGGATCCCAACACTGCATAAATCGTTTTGTCGAAAATCCCGCTTTTTTGGATCGCACCCGCAATGATAAACAGTAATGCGATCGTCAGCATCCCCTGATTGGAAAATCCCTGCAGTGCTTCTTCGGGGCTGATGACCCCCGTTAATAGAAAAATGGCTAACGTGATGAACAAAATCATATCGGGCCGGGCGACCTCACGAATCAAAGCGATCATCATGAGGCCCACCAAAACCAATACAAAGGCTATGACCCATGGATTTCCACCGTTATCCTGAGCTGTAAACATGATTAAACTTAATTTCAAATCCAAACCCAATCACGCCAATTCTCAACGAACACAATATTCCGGAACCAGTCCGCAATTCGTGTTTCGTGCAATAGATGGATAGTTTCGTGCAATTATGGCTGATTTTCGTGCAATTATGACCCACTTTCGTGCAATAATGGCCCATTTTTGTGCAATTAACACGAACTTTGGCATCATAAAGGCTTTTTTTAGTACAATCAGTCCACGATTTTGCCACTTTACCCCACAATTTTATCTGCGAACCGCCACAGAGGGGGATTACTTCTCCTGCATGCCTTTCACAAGCACAGCCGCAACTTCCGGACGAGAGAATTCCGGAGGTGGTGTTTGGCCGTCGCGAAGCATTCCACGAACTTTGGTCCCGCTCAGGATGAAGCGATCTTCATTGGAATGCGGGCAAGTCTTCGTCGAAGCCATGTTCATGCACTTCTTGCAATAGAAGCTATGCTCGAACTTGAAAATGTGCATGCCCATTTCTTCTTCATACTGGCTAATGAGCTCTTGAGCTTCGTAAGTGCCGTAGTAATCGCCGACACCCGCGTGGTCACGGCCGACAACGAAATGGGTGCAACCGAAGTTCTTGCGGACAAGCGCATGGAAAATCGCTTCACGCGGACCCGCGTAGCGCATAGCTGCCGGGTTGATGCAAAGACGCACGCGATCTTCCGGATAATATTCTTTCAAGAGCACTTGATAGCTTTCCATTCTTACGTCAGCCGGCACATCGTCGGACTTCGTTTCACCGACAAGCGGCTGAAGCAGCAAGCCGTCAACGTTCTCAAGCGCCAACTTTTGAATATATTCGTGAGCGCGGTGAACCGGATTACGCGTCTGGAATCCAACAACTGTCTTCCAGCCAAGATCCGCAAACATTTTCCGGGTTTCGGCAGGCTTCATATAGAACTCGCCGAACGGCTCGTGGCTCGGGCAATTGAGCATGTAAATCGGGCCGGCCAGGTACACGCCGCCTTTCTCCTCGATTTTCTTCACGCCCGGGTGCTTCGATTCCGTCGTGCCGTATACTTTCTGCGCTTCATTTTCTTTGTCATAATCATATTTTTCTTCAAGCTGAAGCACGCCGTAGACTACGCCGTCTTCGCCTTTCAACGCAACCTCGTCTCCGATTGCCAACTGGTCAGCTTCCTTTTCCGTAACCGGAAGCGTCACCGGCAGGCTCCATACAAGCCCGTTCGCCAGGCGAAGATTGTTCAGCACGTTCTCATAATCTTCTTTCCCCATGAAACCGGTAAGCGGGCTGAAGCCGCCAATCGCGATCAATTCAATGTCCGAAATCGACCACTTGGAAATGGTCACCTCAGGCATTGACTTTGCTTTCTCCAAATATTCGTTCCGCTTTTCACCTGTCAGCTCCCGCTGAATCAAAGTGCCTCCGTGAGGTTCAATCGTTTTTGCCAGTGTTTCTGTTGTCATGAATAAGCCTCCATTTTTTTGCAATTTCCGTATTTTCTTCAATAAATCTTCCTTATCCGGGATAACCAAAGTTCCCGATCTCATGGCTGTCATTGTGGAAATCCGATCCGCCTGTCATCAGCAAATCGAAAGACTCGGCCATTTCCCTATAACGCTTGTTGGCCTCTTCATCCTGTGCGCGGTGCCAGATTTCCAGCCCGTCGAAATTGTAATTCTCCAGCAAATGCCGCACAAGATCATCATCATGCAAATGAACCGGATGCGCCAAAACGGCTTTCCCTCCGGCTCCGTGGATCAGATCAATGCCTTCCTGCGGTGACAGCACAACTTTCGGCAACGCGCACGGCTTTCCGTCCGCTAAATACTCGTCGAACACCGTCTGCACGTCGGAAACATACCCTTTCTCCACCACGGCCTTCGCAATGTGAGGCCGGGCAATCACGCCTCCTCCCGCAAACTCGCGAACATCATCCATCGAAATCGGCATACCGAGTTCTGTGAACTTCTGAACAATCCTTGCTGCCCGGTCCTCCCGGCCTTCCCTCATCCGGGAAAGAGTGTCCTCCAACTCTGCCGAACTCGCCAAGCCATAGCCCAGGATGTCGACACTTGTCTTGCCTTCTTTCGTACTCAGCTCGACTCCGGTCACGACTTGCACCCCGAGCCTTTCCCCTTCGGCTGTCGCCTCATCCACACCGTTCAGCGTGTCATGGTCTGTAATGGCGATCGTTTCTAAACCGGCTTCTTTCGCTTTACGAACCATCTCCTTCGGCTCGTAATCCCCGTCAGAAGCCGTTGTATGCATGTGAAGGTCAAATGAACCTTTGTTCACAATGTCGGATAATCCCAAAGTTTTCCCCTCCTATCTCTACGCGTTCTTATCAGGTTTTCTCTTGTCTTGCAAGTCGCCCGATAGACTCACAACTTTTATCATTATAGCATGACCCGGCTCACAATTCGACACATTCCTTGCCTGTAAATGGGAGTTTTCGGCCCAAAACCCGGGATTCATTTTCTCCCCTTTCAATTCTTCGTTCCTGATGTACCGGAGCATGACTGTCTACCCTGAAAACAAAGGCTGAAAGCCCGGAAATTGGAAGCTGTCGGCGTTGACAGGAAGCCTTTTCCCGCTATGTTTTATTTCTTCGTTTCCGGTTGCCTGAGCCTGTCTGTAATATTTTATGCCAGGCCGAAATCGTTTGATTGAGCCATCCGACTTGGACAAATGAGCAAAAAAAACCGGCCCGAAGGCCGGAACCCATCATTTCGAAGAACGAACTTGCTTATAGGATTGGATATTGGCACGTATACCCGGGACCTTCAACAGCTCAGCCTGAAGTTGTTCAGCAAGCCTTTCCGCTTCAGCCCGTTCATGTTCGAATCCTAGCTCCACCGCATAACCGTCGGCGAGCGGTTTCACCTCAATTTCATACGTCTTAACATTTCCGTCGGTCAAGAACAACAAACCGTTGCCCTCCTCCTTCGGGCTGTAACCGAGCGGAATGGTCTGTTTTGTCAGTTGCGCGAACAGTTGGCGTTCGGTCGGAACCCGGCCGAATTCCCGGGCAAATAAGCGAGCCATGAGCGCCGAGGCTCCGGAAACATGAGGGGTCGCCATTGAAGTGCCGGAAAGTCGTGCGTAGCGGCTACCGGGATAGGTCGAAAGAACGTTGATTCCGGGGGCTACCAGGTCGATCTCGCTGTTCGTGTTTGAGAATCGTGCAACCTGGCGGTTTAGGCCGACAGCACCAACCTCCATGACCTCTTTGTAAGAACCGGGGTACTCAATTTCATCGGTTTTTTCATTATTATCGCCCGCATTTCCCGCTGCGCAGACCACCAGAATATTCTGATCGGTCGCTTCCTTGATTGCCTCATGCAGCTCGGGCACATCCCTCGGCCCGCCCAGTGACATCGAAATCGTGCACACCCGTTCACCATTGGAGCCGCGCCACTTTGTCGCATATTCAATGCCGTTGATAATACTTTCGTAAGAGCCCCGGCCTTTGTTGTTAAGGACTTTGACAACCAGAAGCTTCGCTTGAGGAGCGACTCCAACGACGCCGAATTCGTTATCGACAGCTGCGATTGTACCGGCCACATGCGTCCCGTGAAAATGATTGTCCGCATAGGTATCGGGATCTCCACCATAATCCTCTGTGAAATTCCGTCCGCCGATGATCCTTCCTTCCAAATCGGGATGATCCAGCTGACAACCCGTATCCAAAACCGCAATGACGACATCCCGACCGCGTTCAGCTTCTTTCCATACCGCCGGCCCGTTGATCATCTTCACCCCGTAGGGAACCACCTGCTCTTTCTGTTCCTGAATGACCTCTTCGACCGTTACCGGAATCAAACGAACTTCTTTGCTCATCTCAGCCTCTCCTTCCTGGGTTCGGGATGAAAGAAAGAGCCGGACCCCAACTTTGAAGCCGACTCGTCAGAAATATACTTATATTAAGAATACAGGATTCGACAG
>DASVCO010000067.1:0-2511 GCA_036381575.1 Caryophanales bacterium | reverse complement strand
GGCTCGGCAATTGGAACGTTACGCCGGATGCACTGGGTCCGATAGCGCTTGAAAAAATTCTCATTACCAAGCATTTGTTTGATCTCACGCCGGAAAATGTCGATGACGGCTTTCGCCCTGTAAGTGCCATTTCACCGGGTGTAATGGGCGTTACCGGAATTGAGACGAGCGACATCATTAACGGCGTAATTGAAAAAACAAAACCCGATTTCGTCATCGCTATTGATGCGCTGGCTTCAAGGTCGATTGAGCGTGTCAACACAACGATTCAAGTTTCGGATACAGGCATTCATCCGGGTTCGGGAGTGGGCAACAAACGGAAGGAACTAAGCAAGGATACGCTCGGTATCCCGGTGATTGCGATCGGTGTGCCAACCGTGGTGGATGCCGTGACAATTACAAGTGACACCATTGATTTCATATTGAAACATTTCGGCCATGAGATGAAGAATAAGGATAAGCCCTCGAAGGCATTAACTCCCTCAGGGATGACTTTCGGAGAAAAAAGAGAACTAACTGACGAAGATCTTCCGGATGAGGAGAATCGAAAAGCGTTTATGGGAATCGTCGGAAGCCTGGGCAGGGAAGAGAAGCGAAAATTGATTCAGGAAGTGTTGGCGCCGCTTGGTCATAATTTGATTGTGACGCCAAAAGAGGTGGATGAGTATATCGAAGATATGGCAAATGTCATTTCCGGTGGGTTGAATGCTTCTTTACATGGAGAAGTCAACCAACAAAATTTATCGGCTTATACACACTAAGATTCGAATTCCGAGCCTGACAGGTTCTACCCTTTTAAAGAGCGGCATACTGTAATAGTAATGTAGCTTGAGAAAGGGTGAGACCATGCTTTCCAAACAACCAACGCACTCAACATCCCTGTCATTGAAAAGGACAAGCTTGAAACCGTTGATTACCTTTGGGGTTTCAGCGGTTATCGGGCTTTTCTTGTTTTCAGCTTTGTTAACAGCATTAGATGAAAAATATCGATTTGCTTCTTCGGCCGTTACGGAATGGACGTCAAGTCTTTCAAGTGAAGCTTTGCTCCATTTCATCGGTTTTGAAAATCCGTATTTTACACAGGTCTTGCCTGAAGGAGATCATGTGCCGCCGCTTTCATCGCTTGGTCTCGAACTGGTGACGAGCATTGAACCAGGGGATATCCGCAGCTTGTTGGGAAGTGAACTTCCGGGATTTGAAATTTATGATTCAGAAATCATTGTTGCCGGGACGGGAACCGACTACACCAACCTGCCTCATGAATCGGCGCCGCCGGTTGAGGTAATGATGCAGGAGAGAGAGGTCGCTACACAAAAGCTGCAGGATCTCAATGAAGAAAACAATAAGGATAATACTGTTGCGCCACCCGTGAAAACAACCGGGGATAAAAATGTTGTGTTCCTTTACGCTACACACAATACAGAATCGTATTTGCCGATTTTAAAAGGAGTCAGTGACCCGGACTTGGCTTATAGTTCAAAGGTAAATATGCACGATGTCGCCGCAAGGCTTGAAAAGGAATTGGAGAACAGGGGCATTGGTACAATTGTAAACGATCATAGTGTGCAAAAAATGGTAGGGGATGAAGGGCTGACATATCCTCAATCTTATCAGGTGTCCAGGGATGTCGTCGCAGCCGCATTAGAAAAACATCCGAATGTGAAATTGGTATTTGATCTTCATCGGGATGCCGTGCTTTCAAAGGATGACCGGATGGTGACGATTAATGGGAAAAAATATGCACGCGTGATGTTTGTTTTAGGAGAAAGAAATCCCCATTATAAAGAAAACGAACTAATGGCGACAACCCTACATTACATGCTCGAAGAGGAGTACCCGGGGTTAAGCCGCGGTGTTATTGGCAAAAGTAAAAATGAGGGGAATGGTTTATATAACCAGGATCTATCCAAAGGAGCGGTGCTCCTGGAAATTGGCGGGGTCGAAAATACCATGAAACAGGTTTACCATACGATGGACGCCCTTGCCGATATAATCAGTGAGTTTTATTGGAACCAACAGCAAAAGGCTGAAAAGGTAAGCGGCGAGCAATAATGGACAAAACTCGAATCTGGAAATGAATGGGTAATGTGCAGTGAAAACGGAACCAAGACGGTTCATTTTATCGATTTGCTTGAAAAGGCGGGGTGGATATGGCGAAGTTCACAATAAAATGCTTGTTGTTGGCCTCTTTGTTCTTCTTCGGTGTGCTCTTTGGCATGCAGCAGGCAAATGAAGGCATTCAAGAGGTAAAGGGCATCGACCATCTGCCCAAAGTGGAACAATCAGCAGACAGCGCCCCCGCCAGTACCCGTATAGAGGAAAAAAGGGAAACACTGCAAGATATCAAGAATTTCAATGTTTTTTCCGCAGTGGGCAACGCTGCTTCTGAAGCCGTAACCGGACTGTTTCGAACTGGCATAGATATTTCAACTTCGTTTATAGAGAAATTATTGAGTTAAAAACACTTCCGTGCGGGAGTGTTTTTTATATGATTCGACTATGCAAGCCCGG
>DASVCO010000066.1:0-10324 GCA_036381575.1 Caryophanales bacterium | reverse complement strand
GGGCCGGGCAGTATCTTCCAACTGATGAAGGTGCTGAAGGATCCGGAGATTAATCGCTCGGTCGGGCTGTTGCTGAGGTTCTTGAAAGGCATGGGAAAGGAATAAACATCGTTATGTACCATTCAAAATTGGACGGCTATGTTTAATGGCCTCATTTCAAATGGTCATATTTTCGTGCATGCTCATGTTTATTGATCCAATGACTATATTTGTGATGTTTTCAGCCCGATTCGGGCTGTTTTTTTATGCGCTTTTCAATCGTTTTTTTTTGCAGATTTTCGTTTGGATTGGTAGCCCCGCAAGAACACATAAATGCCGAGGATAATGACTCCCCCGCCGATCCACTGGGACAGCTGGATTTCTTCTCCAAGCACAAAATACGCAAGAATGGAGGCCCCGATCGGCTCGCCCAGAATACTTGTCGATACAACTGATGTACTGATCCACTTAATAATTCCGTTAAAGATCGTGTGCCCGAGCAATGTTGGGATCAACGCCAGTCCAAGGAAAATCAACCAATCTCTCGTTGGATATCCGGCCACGTCATAGCCGAGTGCAAAGTCATACAGGAACAATGTCACACTCGAAATTCCATAGACCAGATACGTATAGGTCATCAGCGACAACCTTTTGCGGGCATTTTGGCCGAACAGAAAATAGACCGTTACCCATACAGCGCCGAGGACTGCCATGATGTCACCCCAAAGGGCCGCTCCGCTGCCTTGAAAGTCGCCCCAACTGATGATGACACTGCCGGCAATCGCCAACAGTCCGCCCGCGATGGTTTTGATCGTAAAACGTTCATGAAAAAAGATATAAGTCCCGATAAAAGCGAAGATAGGCTGCAATGCGACAAGGACCACGGAACTTGCCACAGAAGTGTAATTCAATGATCCGAACCAGAAAATAAAATGAAAAGCCAGAAAGACACCAGCCGCAGTGCAAATTGCCCAATCTTTACCGCTGACCCGCAGTAATTCCCGGCGATATTTCATAACAATAACCGGGGTCATGATCAAAACTGTGAAAGCGAGACGATAAGTGGCGATTACCGATGCGGGGGCCGATGATAATTTTACAAAAATTGCTGATGTTGAAACCGCACAAACGCCAATCAGTAAAGCCCAATAAGGGTGAACGGGCAATTTGTTTTCCTTCAAAAAGCATTCTCCTCTCGCCTTCCAATAGTCACATTTTATAATAATTCATCATTTAAGGAAACCGATTCAGACTGTACGCATAATCCCGCCCGTTTTCAGCAAAAATAACATACAGTCAAGTGTTGCATCGCCAAACGGTGCTTCGGTTATTGAGGAGATCGGATTGACCCGACAGGTTGGGGTGAATCCAAAGGGGGGGTTAGCTTGCCAAATTACCGTAAACCCAAACAGATGAAAGAACTTCGGAAAGAAAAGGTTCTCAAGGAAAATGAAGAAAAAAAGCTTGAATTGATAGAGGAAAAAATCAGCTCAGACCTTGAAACGAATATAAAAATGACAAAAGGCATCCTGGGCGAAAAAACGGGGGATCTGGTGGTTCGCCGTTTTCATATTGGAGCAGACGAGAATTTTCCGGCGGCTGCCGTTTTCATCGACGGTCTTGCCGGTAAAGATATTATTGATGATTTCATTTTGAAAGCCAATATGATTGAGAACCGCGGGATGAAAATGGACCCCAATGAACCGGTCACGAAACAGGATTTGTTCAAGATTGTTAAACAATACAGCCTGACGATTAACGAAATTGGCGAAGCTGAAGAGATGCGAAAGATTATCCGCCACATATTAAGCGGCGATACCGCGATTTTCATAGACGGAAGTGAAAAGGCCTTTGGCGCCAATACGAAAGGTTGGGAGCACCGCCCTGTCCAGGAGCCGAAAGCAGAGTCCGTTATCCGCGGGCCGCGTGAAGGTTTCACCGAAACATTGCGTGTGAATACAGCGTTGATTCGTACCCGGCTGAAAGATCCCGATTTGCGCATTAAGCATTTTGCATCAGGAGAGCGGACAAATACGAATATCGCCGTTGCTTTTATTGAAGGTGTCTGTGAAGATTACCTGTTGAAAGAAGTGGAAAGACGCATTGAAAGTATTGAGATTGACGGCATTATCGGTAGCGGTTATGTTGAGCAGTTGATTGAGGACAGTCATTGGTCTCCCTTTCCGACCGTTCAGTATACGGAAAGGTCCGATAAGGTGATTGGGAACTTGCTCGAAGGACGGGTCGTCATCCTTGTGGATGGTACACCTTTTGTATTAATTGCCCCTTCGGTTCTTTCCCAGTTCTATCAAAGTCCGGAGGATTATTATGAACGCTTCTGGGTGGCAACCTTTATTCGCCTGATTCGGTTGCTTAGTTTATTTGTTGCTTTGCTGGCGCCTTCCTTGTATATAGCGTTTACAGCTTTTCATCCTGAAATGATTCCATCTGAGTTGATTATCGCGATTGCCGCCGGAAGAGCGACTGTTCCATTTCCATCTGTGGTCGAGGCCTTCATCATGGAAATTTCAATTGAAATCCTCAGGGAGGCGAGTGTGAGGCTGCCGGGGCTAATCGGCCCAACCATCGGTATTGTCGGAGCGCTGGTTATCGGCCAAGCGGCTGTTCAGGCAGGGCTTGTGAGCCCGTTAATGGTTATTATCGTATCATTAACAACCATCGGTTCGTTCGCCTCCCCGAGTTACAGTGCAGCAACCTCCATCCGGTTGCTCAGATTTCCGATGATGATCATGGCCGGAACGTTTGGACTTTATGGCATTATGCTATTTTGGCTGGTTATCATCCTTCATCTTTGCACATTGAAATCGTTCGGGGTTCCTTATGTCGCTCCGCTGAGCCCGAGTCATTTTACAGATTTGAAGGATGTAATTTTCCGGGCACCAGTGCAGTGGATGTCCAGGCGGCCTTTAACCGTGACGCCCGAGGATGACGTTCGCGAGGTTACGAAAAATCCGAAAGGTGGTGGAGGCCATCACTAACCGAAACAAAAAAAGCCAGATTAATCAGGAACCGAAAGATCCAAGCACAAAGTTTGTGATCACTTCTCGAGAATCTTCCGCGCTTATTACGAGCACAATCATTGGGGCGGGGGTATTGACATTACCGCGTCCTGCTTCGGAAATTGCCCACCAGTCGGCATGGCTCGCGACATTGTGCGGAGGGATTGTGATCTTCTTCGTAATGTGGGCGATTACAAAGCTGGGCTTGCGCTTTCCCGGGAAGACTTTTGTGGAATATACTGGGGACTTGATCGGTATCAAACGTTCCGAAACGGTTGGAAAGTTGGTCGCACTGCCGATTTTATTGTTTTTTATATTAATGTGGTTAGGGATGATGGTGGCTGCGATTCGTTTGTTTGGGGAGGCCATTGTCAGTGCGGTGTTGCCGGAAACTCCGCTGGAGGTCATCGTCGGCATCTTTTTACTGGCCCTTTTGGCTTTATTGATTGTCGAATTGGAGGTGATTGTCCGGTTCAACGAAATCTTACTCCCGGTCATCATTCTCCCTGTTACATTTGTATCGGTATTGTCATTGCAAAACGCTGAATTAACCAATATCTTTCCAATGTTCAAGATAGATCTTTTCACCTTTTTAAAGGGCGTAGTGTCCCAAATGTTTGCCTATCAAGGATTTACGATTATGCTGCTTTTTATGGCCTATGTCCAAAGGGGAAAGAATGTCGGGGCCTCCACTATTGGGATTGCGTTGCCCACTTTTAATTACATACTGATCGTGTTTGCCACTGTCGCTGTTTTCGGATTTGAGGAATTGCAACATCTCACATGGCCGACGCTTGAATTGATGAAGTCTACCGATTTCTCCTTTTTTATTCTGGAAAGGATTGAATCGGCATTTGTCGCTATTTGGGTGGTGGCCGTTTATACTACAGCCGGAAACTTATTTTACGCAGTCTGTTTCGCTTTCGCGCAAATTCTTCCCACGAAAAAAGAAGATACAGCGAGAAAGTGGATCGGGGTATGCTTGTTGCCTGTTGCCTTTTGGCTTGTATTCCTTCCGGAAAACGTATACCAGTTGTTTCAATGGTCGAAATACATCGGCTATGCAGGATTAGTTGCTTTTGCCATTCCGTTTGTTTTGCTTCTGCTTGCTGTTATCAGAAAACAAGGGAAGGGGGCGCCGCGCCGTCATGAGAAAAAAAGGCAGAAGAATCATTCATCACCTTAAGTCACTTCTTATAGCTTTAGGATGCCTGTTGTTGCTCAGCGGCTGCTGGGATGAGCGGGAAATTGAAGATCGCACATCTGTGGTTGCCATTGCAGTAGACAAAGCGGATGACGGCCATATTCTCTTAACGGCTCAAATCCCGCTTCCGCTCAAGATTGCCGGTGGCGGAGGGGGGACCAGCGGTGGTGGCGGCGGAGGAGGCGCCGAGTCCGTTAAAATCATCAATACTAAAGGACGGACCTTTGAGGAAGCCGTTGGCAAAATCCAGTATCGTGTTGACCAGAAATTATTCTTTGGTCAATTGACGGTGATAGCCTTTGGGAAAGAGTTAGCCAAGGACGGCATTCAAAGCACGATAGATGCTCTTAGGCGTATGCGGCAAACTCGCCGGTTGATGTATCCAGTTGTAGTCGAAGGGAAAGCGGCGGAATTAATGAGCCAGACGACTGACCTTGAAAAGATCCCGGCTAACTTTGTCCGAAATATGATTGACAATGGGGTCAGGCTGGGGTTTCTCCCCAATCTTACGCTTGGCCAATTTTTCACCAGATTATCCAGTAAGGCTAGACAACCGGCAATGTTAAACTTCAAAGTGGATGGCTCCAAAATCATTGTTACCGGTGTTGCGGCCTTCAAAGGTGATAAACTGGCAGGTTTGCTCAATCGCAGAGAAACGTCTAATTTATTGCGGGTTTCAAAGGAAAACAGCGGTGGAGATATTACCCTTCGCGTTGGTGGCAAAGGGATGGCCACATTTGAACCGAAACTTGTGGATACGAATTACGACTTTTCTTATGAAGGCGGCAAGGTCCATAGCAGGATTATGGTAAAGATAGAAGGAGAGGTTACGGAACTCACTTTTCCGATGAACTTGAAGAATAAAAAGATACACGAAAAGCTGGAAAGGACAGTTGAGAAAGAGCTTGCAAAACAATCGACAAAGATGATCCAAGAGCTGCAAAAGTTCGGTACTGATATTGTTGGCCTTGGGGCCCGTGTCAGAGCATTTCATAACGCCATTTGGGAGAAGGTTGATTGGGACAAAGCCTTTTCGAATGCGGATGTAGAGGTCCAATACGATGTGAAAATCCGCAGGTCAGGTATGGAATTGAAGAATTATCAATAAAAGGATGGATGATTTTGAATCGCTCTGTATGAGAGCCGAGGACGTATCGCCAACCGAATATTCCCTTCGGAAATGCGGAAAATAAGGTGGAAAATGAAAAGGAGGGCCTAAAAAATGGATGCCAAACGAGCAAAACAAATCATTGAATCGCCGGAAGGAATTAAGGTGACCTACAGAGATGACTCGGTTTGGATCGACACTGTGAACCCGGAGGAGGGAACGGCCACTGTTCATAATGTGAATGATCCTGCAGAAGAGATCGATGTGCCGGTTCAGGAACTGAAGGAGCATACGGAACAGGAGATAAACTTTCATTAAGTGGAAGTGGCGTATGGCCCGTCTGAGAGCCGGCATGCGCCGCCTTTTTCTTTTCAACAATAAAAAAAGCCCGCTGGGCAATGCTCAGGCCGCAACGGGTTTTCCAATCCTTCTATTCGAAAAAGTCTTTGTTGATCTGGATAAATTCCGTTTCTTCTTCCGGTACCTCTTCCTCGGGATAAATGGCTTCAACCGGACAGACTGCTTCACAAGCCCCGCAGTCGATGCAAACATCCGGATCAATGTAGAACATGTCTTCCCCTTCATGGATGCAATCCACAGGGCACGTCTCCACACACTCGCCCGACTTTTCACTAATACAGGGTGAAGTAATGATAAACGCCATACTGGGTTCCCCCTTTCAGCTTTTCTTAAAGTAACGACGGACACGGGCTGAAGGCCCAAGTCGAGTATGTATGTTTTCGACTTGTCCGAGTCTTCTTCTATAGTTGCGGATAATTAAATTCATTTGATACATCTAGTATGCCGAATCCTCCGCAAAAATTCAATGAAAAATCACGATTTCATGATTTTGCTATCCTATCCTTATCATACTGGATGGCGAGGTGTCGCGTCAAACGGTTTTGGGGGGAGGCCGTGCCCTGGAAAAGAATTCTTTAAAGGAGTTGAAAATGGATCGAAAACCATGGATCCTCGCTGATTTCCTTGCTTCCGTCGGCAATGATATGACGTTCCCCTTCTTCATCCTGTGTAAGCCAATAAGGCGGGTCCGGAAAGACCGGATAAAAGTGTCCTTTCTTGAACAGGATTCTGCCGCTGTCAGGTTCTATCCATTCATGTTCTTTAGCATAGACGTTTTGAATACATTGGACGAGTTCCATTGTGCCTTCACTCCATTGTCAGCCTCCAACAGATTATCTCAGAATCAGGCTGGAACCTCAAAGAACATGTCTTATGAGGTGCTGGAGAGGTGTTTTCTCGAAGTCTGGAAAATTTTTTTCGCGGGAAAGCTAAACGATTCCGAAATCAGGTCGATAAAAGAAGTGAACCAATTGGTTTCACGCCGTGAATGTCAGTAAAATCCCGGGAGACAGGAGCGGCGACGATGTCGTGAAGGTGAAAAGACTTTGTCGGAAAAGGAAAAGTAATGCCAATGGCGGGACACAAGGAAGTGTCCTGGAAATCAAAAACATGGAGGTTTTTCAGAAATGAGAATCAATCATAACATTGCCGCGCTGAATACGTGGCATCAGCTGACGCAGAACAGTTCTTCAGTCCAAAATTCATTGGAAAAGCTGTCGTCCGGTCTTCGGATTAACAGTGCTGCTGATGATGCAGCCGGTCTTGCGATTTCCGAGAAAATGCGTGCCCAGATTCGTGGTTTGGAGCAGGCTACCCGGAATTCCCAAGATGGAATATCTTTGATTCAGACTGCAGAGGGAGCGTTGGGTGAAACTCACAGTATTCTGCAAAGAATGCGTGAACTCGCTGTTCAAGCTTCCAACGACACGCTTACTGATGATGATCGCGCACAACTCCAAAAAGAAGTTGACCAGTTGCTTAAGCAAATTGATGAAATCGCTCAAGATACGCAATTTAACAAGAAGACCCTTTTGAGCGGCGGGCTGTCAACTTCCGGAATAACTCTTCAAATTGGGGCAAACGAATCTCAAACTATGGAAATCACTATCAGTGGTGCAACAACTACTGATCTAGGAATTAGCGGTTTAATGTCGGATGGTCTTACCACGCAAGACAATGCGAGTGGTGCAATTTCTACCATTGATGATGCCATCGAACAAGTATCTACACAGAGGGCAAATCTCGGCGCATATCAGAATCGTCTGGAACATACGATTAATAACCTCAGCGCTTCTGCTCAAAACTTGACAGCAGCCGAGTCCCGGATTAGGGATGTTGACATGGCTGAAGCCATGATGAAGTTCACCAAGCAAAATATTTTGATGCAAGCTTCTCAGGCAATGCTGGCTCAAGCCAATCAAATGCCTCAGGGTGTTCTTCAACTGCTGCGTTAAATATTCTAGGAAGTGGTCGTCTTCGCAGACGGCCGCTTTTTCTTTTGTGAAAAAATTCCCGGGTGGTTAGTCTTAAACTTTTGCGAAATATGTCGATATAATGAGTAGAAACCAACTGGGGGAGTTTACAGTGCGTTTGTTTATTGATAATAAGTTTTTAATAGATTCCAAGGCCCTGGAAGAAACAGAAAAAGCCTTGAACGATTGGGCAGGAAAGCATTCCGGCCAGGTTGTTTGGGCTTATGAATGGAATGGGGAGACCAATCAGGATGACTGGATTACCTTTCTTAATAATAAGATCCAGTCCGAGGAGAAGATAAATTTGCTTACTAAGCCGGAAGTTGTGCTGAAGCAGGAAATGAAAGATTCAGTGCTAATTTATTGTGCCAATGTTAAAGAGCACCTTCCGCCGGTCATTGATGGACTGTTTGGAACCATGCCGGAAAAAGAAACAGGAAAGTTAGCCGATCTTTTTGAAGGCCTGAATTTCCTTATATCAAGTGTATCTCTATTGAACGTTGGTATGGACCTAAGTGAAAGAAATCAAGCAGTCATCGAGTTGTCTAATGCATTTGAATCAAAGGATTTTGTTGAATTGGCGGACCTTCTTAAATATGATTGGCTGCCATGGGTGCGTGAATATGAGAAGGAAATTCAAACTTTGCATGTGGGGATTTCATGATGAAAATCGATATTGACTCCAATAAGGAAATCCTGCGAAACAGTATGCCTCAATTATACGAAGAGATCAAACGGGTGTCCGTAAACAAAGACGAAGTTCGAATGGGGAAGGCTAGAAAGACGGACGCATGGATTCTCGAAAAAAATCAGGATGGACGCTGGGTGTCTTTATATAGTAAATTCAATCCCCACGAAGAATCCGAGAAATGGGCCGAGTCGGTTCAGGGCAACCCAAAACATATTGTTTTATTCGGATTTGGATTAGGTTATCATTTTGAAGCTTTGGCGATCCAGTTCCCCCATGCGAGATTTCATATTGTTGAACCGGATCCGCAGTTATTTTTATTGTATCTAGAAAAAGAAGGGATTTCACAGCAATTTTTATCTAAAATTGAGCATTTTATTCCTTCAAACCAGGTCGAAGATTACAAGGCTTTCTTTCAAACAATCATTCATTATCTCAATGATGAATGGGCTTTTCTCTCTCTTCCGAAATTTGAAAAGGCCTACCCGAATGACTTTAAGAATTATAAAGAAGCCTTTGTCAATAAAAAGAAGCACTATAAAGACACCGCACTGTCGTTACATTCTTTCGAAAAAATATGGAATTTCAATGCATTAAAGAATCTGCCGCAGGTTCATGAAAGCCCATGCATTTTTGATTTCAAGGATCAATTTCAGGAGAAAACAGTGATTTTGACCGCTTCAGGACCTTCGCTCAATGATGCGATTCCTTTTATAAAAAGAATGCAATCGGAACGGAAGGCCATTATTATAGCAGCTGGAACAAGCATTAACGGACTCTTGAATAAAAAAGTTCAGCCGGATCTGTTTGTCTCTTATGATCCGTTTATCAACAATTATAAGGCTCTGCAAAATGTATTGGATGCCGAAATTCCATTTGTGTTTGGCTCTACGATTCATCCGGATATCCCGTCTGAATATAAAGGGGCGAAGGCATATATGACAACTTCGCCGGATCATATCGCCAGGTATTTTAACCCGAATCTGACTAATGAACGCATTGTCCAAGATGGTCCTACGATTACGGCGGTCGCTTTAGACTTGTTAAACAAACTAGGCGTTGAAACAGTTTATATGGCCGGACAAGATTTATGTTTTATCAACGAAAAAACAGGTGCGGAAGGGGTCTATTTTTATAATAAAGAAGGAAATGCGACCAAAAGGCAATTAAAGAATAAAGAGTATGTTGAAAATAACAATGGCGAAATGGTGTTGACAAATCAATCCTTTTTAAGGATGAAAACCTCAATTGAAAATCTTATGAACCAGATTAATGACAAGATGTCGGTTTATTCCCTTTCCTTGTACGGGGCGAAAATCAAAGGGGTCCCTTACCGCAGTTTAGAGGAAACTGAGGCGAAGTTGTTAAGTGAATCCCGAGTAGAGTTTGAGTGCTCATGGACAGGGACCGAAAATCCGGAAACAATCCACAATGCAATGAATGATATTGAAAAGGAAATAGAGAACTTTTCCGATATTAAAGATGCCTTAGAAAGACAATTGGAAAGGTTTCATACTGCAACAGACAACCAGAAAGCAAAATGGCAAATGAAAATAGACAAATCGTTGGATCGCCTGACTCTAAGTACTGGATATAAAGAGATTGTTTACCCGCTAGTGACCAACAGGATTAACTATATGGTTCGACTGAAAAGCAATGCTGACTTTAGCAGGACGGAAGGGCTAGTCCATTACTATGAAAAAGGTGTCCGTCCGTTGGTGGATGAATTGACTTATGTTTTGGACAGATACAATGAAATTTTATCCAATCACACAAAGAATCAGGTGGAAATGACATGAGTATCTATACCGACAAATCAATTTTGGTTATCGGGGGAACGGGAACCATAGGCCAAAGGCTGGTCAAAGAACTGTTAAGCCACAACCCCAAGGTAATCCGTATCTTCAGCCGTGATGAGTACAAGCAGTTCGAGTTACAGCAAGAGTTGGGTGAATTTACGAATATCCGTTATTTGATTGGCGATGTCCGGGA